>LIUG01000091.1 GCA_001462245.1 Candidatus Fibrimonas termitidis | reverse complement strand
ATATTAAGATAGTAATTTTTTGGATAGCTTGCACCCTAGCCGTTGCTTTCACCCGAACCTCGATGCCCCGAGGGAAAGAATTTTCCCGATGGGGCGAGGGGGTTTTCGTATGATGCCATTTTCACACCACAAATTATTACCGTGCCGTGTAGGGGCACCGTTGGGGTGCCCCGGCGGCGATGGTTGCGAATACGGCGGACGATGTGGCAAAATGGGGCACTAGACCAACACCATCTTCTTAATCTCAGCCGGCTTATAACCTTTCTCCACAAGCTTTAGCACCTTGAGAGCGCCACGCTTCTCGCCACGCTTCTCAAACTCCTTGTGGTGAGTTTTTACCTTTTCCATCAGTGTCATATTCACCTCCTTGAATTCTTTGTAACCATCGTAAAGCTCATAATGCATTCTTGATAACTCATGAATTAAAAGCGATACGTCTTCCTGGCTGATTAATTTCTCCTTGCTATGCTTCTCCAATATGCGGTCTATATCCGATATTAAAACACTCATTTCATTTGCCAGCTCTTTTCGTTTCTCCGAACTTACATTCTTCTTTTTCAGTTCTTTACGAAATTTCAAAAGATAAAAAGGCAACAGCAAATCCAAACGCCTCTTCTCAAACTCCGAAACAGGATTCTCCAAAACTTTGAATGTAGGGATTTCATAGCTGAATTCCCCTTTTGGATATTTTATCTTCAAAGTCACAATATCAGGAGTTTTGTTTATGTTCTCAAAATAAATTATTCTCGGCTCCGGCAATTCAAGCTGTATCACCGAACCGTCTTTGGAAACGGCTTTGTTGTTTTTGGCAAGGGCAAAAGCATATTGAAATGCCCGCAAAGCTATTTCCAAATCGTCTGATATCTGCGCCTCTATTAAATAATAATCACCATTTACTGACAGAGGTATATCGGAAATGATTTTCCCCAGCTTGCCTTTTTGTTCGCTCACGCTTTCGGTCGGCAAAAACTCAACTTTGCTGTTTGGCTTATAATTTTTATCAAAAAGCCCGTTCATAAAATGCACAACCTTATTGAGAATTCTGTGTAGAAACTGATAAAGATAGCGGTAGAGTAACCATTTGCGGGGGCTTGCGGGAGAGTTTTACGTCTATGGCGGTTTTTACGGCTTGGCGTTCTTCAAAAGAGAGGGTTTCTTTCCACACATATTCGTATTTGCCGTCTTTGTTTATTTTTCGGTTTAGAACGCCTTGCAAAAGACCGGCGTCGTCTTGGTAAACAATCCACTGGTTGCCTATGCGAAGAACATTTGCATTTACAATTTCGCCATTGTTGCGGGTTATGGCACGGTTGCTGATTTGAACTTCATCGCCAAAACGAATTTCCTCTGCGTAAATCGCTCGCAAACGGGAAAATCCCTCTTCTGCGGTTGCTACGCTGTTTTCCAAATCTTGGCATAGAGCGGAGGTCCTTTCAAGCCTGATCTCGGTATCCCAAGGTAAACCTGTTTTGATAAAATTCTCCAATTTGCGGCAATGCGACAGTAGTTGCGCTGAGAGGGCTTTGCGGACTGCGTTTGTGTTTTCTGCCTGAATTTGGGAACCTGCGATGGAGGCTTTTTCCTTTCCCATTTCCGCTGAGAGTTCGGAAAGCTTTTGATTGAGCTGCCCTATTTCGCTTTGCCTGCGTTCCAAGTCCGCTTTTTGCCTAGCTCGCTGCTCAGAGCCGAATTTCTGCTCCGCTTTTGCAATGGAATCCGTTTGGTTAATTTGCGTATTTATTTTCTTTATGTCGTTTTCTATACCCGCTTTTTCCGCCGATAAAGCCGCCTTTTGTTGCTCAAAGTCATTGCTTTGAGCAAAGGCGAGAACGCTCAGAAATATTATGGGGAACAGTCTTTTCATCTATTCGGCTTCCAGCGGCAATGCTCCGCCACCTGCCGGAATATTAAAATTCCCGTCCAGAATTGCACCTTGCCCTGTGCTCAAAGCCTCTTTTTGCAAAGCCGAACCTTGAGAAACATTGGCTTGCTTGGTTGCCATAACGCTTAAGGACAAAAGCACCGTAAATAAGCTCAAAGCCACATAACGGGTTAGCTTTTGAATAAAGGTCGCAGCTCCTGCTGTTGAAAACGCAGATTGCGCAGTCATCCCGCCAAGCCCCGCCAGGCCGCCCATTTTATCGTTCTGCACAAGAACCAGCAATATGAGCAAAACACATAGAGCCACGTGCGCAACAATCAAAATCCAAAATATAGTAGTCATTTCAAGCTTTCTCCGCTGCCTCAATTATAGAAAAAAACGAATCGGCTTTCAAGGCTGCGCCGCCAATTAAGCCGCCGTCTATGTCCTTTTGAGCCAAAAGCCCAACCGCATTGTCTGGTTTCATGCTTCCGCCATACTGAATGCGGATAGCCTCCGCTACAGACTCGCCGTATAGCTTGGCAACCAAGGAGCGAACATATTTTTGAGCCTCCTGTGCCTGCTCATCTGTTGCCACCACACCCGTGCCTATAGCCCAAACAGGCTCGTAAGCGATAACGGTTTTAAGAGCGTCTTCGCTGGAGATGTCTTTGTAGGCACCCTCAACCTGTGCCGTTAAAACGCTTTCCAATTTGCCGCCGTTCCTCTCCTCCAAGGTCTCGCCGATGCAAATTATGGGCTTTAAGCCTGCGCTCAAAACCTTTTTTGCCTTTAGATTGACCGTTTCATCGGTTTCGTGGAAATACTGCCTTTGCTCGGAATGCCCTATTATCACGTATTCCGCGCCTATTTCCTTCACCATATCCACAGAGACCTTGCCCGTGTAGGCTCCCTGATCTTTCCAGTGGATATCCTGAACGGCAAGCTTAACATTGCTGCCCTTGATGACATCCGCAACTTTTGCGGCCGCCAAGAATGTTGGGGCAATTACCACTTCCGCTTTTGAAATGCCTTTGGCTTTTGCAACAATTTCCTCTGCAAGAGCGATGCTCTCAGCAACGGTTTTGTTCATCTTCCAGTTTCCGGCTATTATATAAGAACGCATATTTTACTCCTTTTTTAGAACTGAATAGCTTTAATTTTCTGTTTGTCATCTAGGCGAACTAAATCATCTACTACTTTGCGCAAATTTGCGCTCAAATCGTTTAGGCTTTTCATCGAATCTTTTGCATCTATTAAAGTGTGCTCAATAGCGGAGTGAGCCTCCTCCACTCTTTTCGATTTCAATGAAAACTCATCCATTCTGGCTCTAACCTGCTTGGCATGTTCATTCATGGTATCCGTAACACCGCCGGCTTTTTGAAGGGTTTTAATTATTAAATCAACGCCGTCAGACATTTTTTCAACCTTATTATGCAATTCCACTGAAACCTTAATTTGAGAAAAAGAAGATTTTATGTCTGTTGCGCTTTCCGCAACGTGCGAGGCCAAGCTTTTTAAACCGTCCAGATTTATATTTATCTCTTCTATGCCTGTAGCCATGCTGCTGACGTTTTCAATCACGTCTTTGGAAGAAACCGCCATTTCCGCCGTACGTTGCCCAACCAGTTTAGCATCGTAATCCACAATGTCGAGCATATCCGTGCAGGCACCGCTCAAATCGGAAACCCTGTCTGCGCTAATGCGCACATTATCTATAAGAGCGCCGACGTTATGAATAAGGGAGTTAAGGTCTTCGACCAAGCTTCTGAGTTCCGCCTGCAATTTTGCGCTTATGCTGAAATCTTCAAAGCGAATACCTTCGTTTGCCAAGCGGTGTATATAATTAGAGAGGTTGCGCAAAGGGATTACGAATGAATTCATCTGCCTGAAAACCATAAACAATCCGACTAAAAAAGAGATTAGCATTATGCCCAGCAGGTTTCCCATAAGGGTTAGGCGGCCATCTTTGAATTTTTCCGTAAAGTGTTCGGAGGCACTGGCAAGCTTATCCATGTAGCTCCCCGTAAACACAACCCAGTTCCAATCTTCGATGTAAATACCCTTTGCCATTCTTTCGGTAGGGGGGCAAGATATGCATTGTTTTGAGTATGTGAAAGTGATGTAGGAATCATCTTTTGCATAAGCTTTTTCCATTATCTCTTTTGCGAATTTTTTGCCGTTTATATCTGCCAGTTCAAGCACGTTTTCGCTCTGCGGCAAAATATTGCCAAGCGCATCCCTGAACAAAACGGAATTGCCGGTTTTCGCATCAAAAATGGAATAGAAGCCATGATGTTTTTGGTCTATGTTCCAATTGGTTTCTCTTAAAAAAAGCAAAGTCGCATTTTTATAAAAATCCGTGCTATCCGGATATTTGTTGGATAGCACAACATAAGGATAGATTACAGAGTAAGCAAAACTGAGCCATGTATCTATCGAATGTTCTTCATTTTCCCGCAATACCTTATTAAATTGGACTACGCTTTCGGAATCCGAGGTTTTTATCATGGAATACACCAGCAAGCCATTCACCAAAGCAAACAGCAACAACACTGCTAGCATGGACAATATCATTCGCTGGTAAAAACTCATTGTAGGAGGAATATAGAAATATCTAATTTTCACATATGACTGAATATTTTGTGCAAACTGAGCCGGAGGATTATAAAAAACGGAGTTACAACTGGAAAACCGCAATAGGGCTGCAGGCGGTTGATGGCTTGGTGCCTTCGCAATATTTGATTGATATTGCCAATTTAAACATAAAAGGCGAATTGTCTATTGATGAAATTCAGCGGAAACTTCAAAATTATTATGAAAACAAACCCGCTGAAACCACGGATGAAGAGCGGCAAAAAGAAGCGGATTTGGTTTCTTTGAGGATAACAAAACTCCTTTCCGGTGATGCTTTTGATTTGTCCTATATTCAACTGCTTTCCATTCACAAAAATTTATTTGAAGATATATATGATTTTGCGGGAAAATGCAGGACTTATAACATTTCAAAAAAAGAGTGGGTTTTAGGCGGGTTGTCGGTTGTATATGGAGATTTTGAGCAGCTTCAAGAAACCGTTGAATATGATATTAAGCAGGAGAAAAATTTTAGCTATGCAAATTTAGACGAAAATGGCATTATCAAACATTTTTCCAAGTTTATCGCAAATTTTTGGCAAATACACCCATTTGGCGAGGGAAACACTAGAACCGTTGCTGTTTTTGCCATTAAGTATTTGCGGACACTTGGTTATGAAATAACGAACGAACCATTTGAAAGCCATTCTTGGTATTTCAGAAATGCTTTGGTAAGGGCGAATTATCAAGATTTCAGCAGAAAAATTTACGCAACAACAAAATATCTGGAAATGTTTTTTGAAAACGCCTTGCTAGGCGCAAAAAACAAATTGAAAAACCGTGAGATTAGCATCGCTCCGTAGAGAAAATCCTTTCCCTCGGGGCCAGCCTTTACAGGCACGGAAATTTTTTCTATCTTCTCCCTTATGCAAGAAGAACGCACATTGGTATCCTTTGACTGGGCGATTAAATACCTGCTCAGGAACAAGGCGGATTATGTAGTTTTGGAGGGCTTTTTAACAACCCTGCTTGGCAAAGAAATAAAAATTAAATTGTTCGCCATAATAGTATGCAGTATAAATTGCTTTGGAAATGCATTTTATCATGTATCCACTTGGACATTCTCCATCTGAAAAAATACCTTCGCTATTATTATGGGTGCATTCGTATTCTACGTCTTCAATATTTACATCTCTTCCTTTTTGTTTTTCATTCTCTATCAGTTCAGTCATTTGTATTTCAACACAAGTTCCTTCATTCATAGAGAAAGCATCATACACGCTAAAACAATTATTACTTTCACATGTAGTAGTTTCACGAAATCTACACGAAACCAGTTCTCCGTTATTGCTTTTGCCATCGTCAGATGAACAGGAAAAAGTGAATGCCATAGCCGCTACCGCAGCCATCAAGAGTAAACCTTTTGTTTTGCTCATAATTAACTCCTATATTCCGTTTCTCATGTGTAACTTTTAAAGGATGGTTTAAATGTTACACTCAGAACATAGAAAAAACTGCGTTTCTGTTAAAATTTTGAGGGTAGAAAGTGTAACATTTAAACCAGGTTTAAAGTGGACACTTCCCGCCCTACCTCCAAATGGCCGACTTCGATGTGGATTTCGCAGACGCACATGGTCTTTGGAACCTTTACAACCGCATAAGCCAACTGGAAGACGGCATAGCCGACACCCAAATGACCGCCAGCAGCGAAGCATTCCAAGCCGCCCTCGTTTTCTACAACTCGGTCAAGGTAGCGTCTTCAAGCGGCGTAACCGCCGAAACCCCTGAATAACCCCGATTGACTCTTTTAACTCCGAATTCCGAGTTCCGACCCCTCTCATCGGGGTTTTTAACTCCGAATTCCGAGTTCGGAGCCCCAACACCGTTGGGATACACCCTATAGATAAGAGTTCACTTCTTATACAAATCCGAGTGCGAGCCGGTACGGGTAGCGGTTAAAACCAATTTATTATTGTCAATGATATATATAAGCAACCAGTCCGGCAGAATATGGCACTCTCTAAGCTTTGCGAATTTTCCGCTTAATTGATGGTCACGATATTTAGGCTCCAATTGTTCCCTATTCCTCAACTTGACGATAACAGCATCTAGCAACGATAAATCCTTACCTTGCTTTCTCATCAATTTTCTGTCTTTTCTGAATTTGGCAGTGGTTGCAAATCCAAGCATTAATCGTCTTCCTCTGCGTCAATATCCGCATCTAACTCTTCAATGCTGGAATAGACCTTGGCATCTATTTTTCCGTCAACAATGTCCAAAGCCTCTTGCATAGCCACTAATGTTTCATCGTTGTATTCGGGTTCTTTAAAAATAGGCAGGATGATAATTTCAAGTTCTCGCCCAAAATATTCACTAGGTATGTAATCGCCGAACCTATCGCTCTCCTTAGGAGAACAAGTAGTACGGTATGCCTGTGTTGCCATAGCGTTCATAAAATACCTCTGTTGATGAATATATAAAAATTCCAATTCATAATTGCGGTTACTATATTACTCTCTCATGCAACGCACTCTCTCCTTTATAAAACAAACCCTTGATGAATTATACCCTAATCCGCCTATACCCCTTAACCATACGGATGCCTTTTCCTTTTTGGTTGCGGTAATGCTCTCTGCGCAGTGCAAGGACTCCGTTGTGAATACGGTTACGCCGCAACTCATGGCTACTGCTCCAACACCTCAAATAATGGCGGAGTTGCCGGAGAAGAAAATTTATTCCCTAATAAAGCTGTGCGGGCTGGCTAAGAACAAAAGCAGGTTTTTAAAGGGGATGGCAAAAATAATAGTTGAAAAACACGGCGGCAAAGTGCCGAATACATTTGAGGAATTGGAAGCCTTGCCGGGTGTTGGGCATAAAACGGCAAGTGTTGTGATGTCTCATATTTTTAGAATTCCGGCTTTTCCCGTAGATACGCACATTCATAGGCTTGCATGTAGATGGGGGCTGAGCGACGGTTCCTCTGTTTTGCAAACGGAAAAAGACCTTAAAGCCGCATTCCCGGAAGAGGAATGGGAACGCAGGCATTTGCAACTCATTTACTACGGCAGAGAATTTTGCCCTGCGAGAGGGCATAACTTGGAAAAGTGCGTAATTTGCAGTAAAGACGGATAATTATCCGTCTCTACTGCACCTTAACCCTTTCTCCGGCAATTCTGGCAAAATAATCGGGGTTGTACATCGCTTCCAAAACCAGGCCCGGCCATTTGAATTCGCCTGCGTAGCTCGGATGTATTTGCACAGCGAAAGTTTTTGTTTCGCCGGGATTGAGACCAAAGAACCAATTAACACGGTCGTCCCTTATGTCCATATAATCCGGTGTGGAAAGACGCCGCTCCTCGTTCAATCTCTCGTTGGAAATTTCAAAGCCTGAAGGGAAAATGCTCGACAGGGCCAAATTTTCAAGGCGAGAAGCTGCAAGCGATTTGACCCCGAAAACAATCCAAAATGCCTCGCCTTGTTTTATCTGCGAAACGGAAATTTCCCGTGACACAACAAGCCCCTTGTTCTCCGTTTTTATATTATCTTCCAAAGGGAGTCCCTTTGTTTGGAGTTCAGCAAAAACAACACCGTTCAGAGCATTGACCAAAATTTCTGCCGAACCAAAAGAACTCAAATCTATTTTTACGGGCTTGCCCGCTTTAATCAAAACTTTCTGCGTTTTTTCATTTACGCTCCACTCCGCTTCCACATCGCCGGCACTGTGCATATCCTTTAGAGCGGAGAAAGCGAGGAGGGCAAAGGCGCTTTCCTGAGTGCTCCACCACGTTCTGCTATTCCACTCTTTGGCTAAGGCTTGGTAAATGTTAAGGGCTTCTTTAAACATCTTCATCTTTGCCAAAACCAAGGCGGCTAAGGCTTGATCTCGCAAACTTGAACCGTAAGTCACAGAATTTTCCCTGTAATCGCTCAACGCATTTCCGCTGAATTCCAAAATCTGTTTTGCTATGCTTTCCTTTCCGGCGGCATGGTAAGCACCGGCAAGCAGGTATTTCGAGAGCCAGTCCAGCTTTTCCAGATTATTCTCCTTCATCAAATTCATCGCACCCATTTGCTCTTCGCCTGCCGTTGCCAGCAAAAATAATCTATACGCTTGATTGCGGAAATCTCTATTGGATGCTTTTTTGCTTTGCTCTATTTCCCAAGTTTTCCAAGTGTTCAGAAGATTTTGCGGAATTGAGTAACCTGCATTTTTCGCTTCCAGCATGAAATGCCCTGCATAACTCGTTGCCCAAGCATCCGCATTCCCGCTTTGGTTGGGCCAGTAAGAAAATCCTTGGCTCAGTGAGAATTGCGCAAGCCGTTTAATTCCGTCATTTATGTTGCCGGTAATTTCCTGGCTTTTCTTTGTATCCAAATCTCTGAATTGAGCGATGTATAACTGCGGGAACATGCCGGAAACGGTTTGCTCCAAACAGCCGTAAGGGTAATTTATCAAGTAGTCCAACCGCTCGTCTGTGCCTAAGTTGGGCATTGTGCTCAGCACGAGAGTTGCCTTGTGCGTGTTGTTTATTCCAAAAGCGTTTATTTTGGTTTGCCAAGTTTCCCCCGCAGAAATTTGCTGTTGCAAAACCTCCGTGTAAATCGCAGACGAACTTATCACAGGCAAATCTATTGTATCGGCTATTTTGTGCCTTCCGCTTTCCGCTTTTACAATTATTTTTGCAGAACCGAGAATTGGGAGTGTTTCAACTTCAAAATCTCCGTCAAGTTCTCCGGGTTTTTCAAAAGAGAGGGTGAAATTATCTTTGCCGATAATTTTGAGTTCCGGTGAAACCTGTATATGCACAGTTGTATTCTTTACATCGTCTTCCATTGCAAAGACGGAAACCGGGACCTTGAATTTATCTCCGGGCTTTGTCGCTCTCGGAGCGGTCGGCAAAATCATAAGAGGTTTTTTGACCGTGATATTCGCCTCGTTTTTTGAAAATGCGTTTTGAGAAACTCCAACCAACTGCGCCCGGACAGAGCCTACATATTGCGGCATTGTGAATTTGATTTTTTCGCTTTTGCCGGCTTTCACCTCCTGAACTCCGCTGAACAGCGAAACCGCTTTGAACCTCCGTGTTTTCTGCTCCCCGGATTTGCTCGTAATATCTTCATCGCCGCCTATGGATAAATAAGAGTCCATATCCGGCATCAGGGCACCTATAATTTCATCATAGTTATCGGAGGTTTTTACTCCCAAAGCGATTTTCTGAAAATAAAATTTCCAAGGATCAGGTGTTTTGAAATTTGTCAAATCCAACAAACCTTCATCTACAACGGCAAGCGTAAAGGAAGCATTTTCTTTTCCGGTATTTGCCACCTCTATGGAAAATTCTTCACCGGGTTTAATCTCCTTCGGAACATTCAATGCCAAATTCAATTTTGTTTTTTCGTCTTCAATTTTAATCGGCAAAACCCCGTAATAACGCATCGGCTTTTCTCCCTCAACGCTCTTCAAAGGCAAAAACAAACTCACAACCGCATATACATTGGGCAACATATTTTTTGCTGCTATAAAAGAAATTTCGTTCTTGCCTGCTTTTGCCTGCACAAACTTTGTTTCCAAAATTTTATTGGAGTGTTCCAAACTTACAATGGCATTTCCGTTTGCGGGTGCATCAAAAGAGATTAAAATGGGATCGCCTATATTGTAGCTAGTCTTTTTGCTCATCAAATTCAAATGGCTCGCTTCCGGAATATTTTTCATGTTTTCGGAATCGCCCCAATGAGAGGCGTAAATAAATTGCGATGCGCTATGCCCGCCCTCAACATCTTCGATCTCAACCGCAATTGTTCCATCGCTCTCCGGCGACCACTTGAATTCTTTTACCGTAGCCGCGCTTCTTATGATCTCTTCGTGAACAAGATATGTTTGCTTTTGCTTTCTGAAATCCCAGCGGTCGTAGTAATCGCCTTCCCACCACGAATAGCGGCGGTTCTGATAAATTTTCACGGAGAGTTTTCTGCCCGAAACTGTTTTGCCGTTTTCGTCAAGGGTGATATACGGAATGCGCAAAGTATCGCCTATGCGCACACCTGCCCAAGTATCTCTGGTTTTTAATCCCACAAAAACAGGATAGGGATAAACAGCAGAAGAATGCCAACTCTCTGTGAAACCACCGCCGTTCTCGTGTACCATGGCGTGTAATCTTAGGGTTGCCGCTTCGGGAAGATTTCTGTTTTTCAAATTGATTGTCTGGGAAATTTTCGCTTCGCCTTCGCTATTCAAATTTCCTTTAAACAAGGTTTCGCTTTCTCTTTCTTCAAAATGCCGCATTTGATTTTTGAATGTGAAATCCGGGAAGCGAGGAAAGGCCAAGGATTTATGTTTAATAGAAAAATCGATTTCCGCTTTTAATCCGGCGGCAGGTGTTCCGAATAAATATTTGCTTTTGAATACTTCGTTTATTTTTATCTCCGCCCCGCTCATGTTTTCAGGGAGTTCAAGCGTATTTTTTAAACGGTTAGGTTTAACGGTTTCCACCGATAAATAATGCAGCCACTCGTTCCCTCCGCTTTTTATTGTTGCAAGCCATTTGCCAGTCGGCGCATTTAACTCCGTTGGAATATCCAAAGAGAACATTCCGTTTGCAGAGGTTTTCGCAGACCCTTCAAAAACAACGGAACCCAAAGGATTTTTTACCGAAACGGACATCGGCAAATTTGCCAAGGCACGCTCTATGCCTTCTCTCGCAATACCCGAAAAATGAATGGTATCGCCGGGTCTATAAACCCCTCTTTCCGTGTAGCCGAACAACCTCGCATTATTGTTCGCTTCCAGAACTCCGCCCACATCAAAGCGGCTGGTTTCCCAATTGTTCTGGGTGAGTTTCAGCAAGGCAAGCCCTCTATTCCCCTGCCCCTTTACAACATAGCCCTCACTGTCTTTTTTCACAGAAAAAAATACATACCCGTTTGCATCCGTTTTTTTTGCAGCCAAAACATCATTTACTCTGCCATACAATTCCAAAAGCAAGCCGGAAATAGGTTTGGCTGTTTCAACATCGGTAGCCCAAACATGAACGCCATCGCCTTCATTTTTCGCTGTAAGCGCAATGGAAGATGCAATCAAAATTTTTTCCGAATAATTCAATTCTATAATATATGCCGCACCGGCTTTTTTTGCAAAATAATTGGAAATATCGATTTCTGTTTTCAGCCATTCGTTTTTCTTAAAATTTTCAAACTTTATCTCCCCCGAATAAACCTTCTTAGCTGTTCGCTCAATATCCGAAATCCATCTATTGGAAGAACGCAGCTCGTTGTTTTGCAAAAAGAATATCAAATTTTGCGGCAAAACTTCTCGTATCTCCAGTTTTGCCTTTTCCATATTCATGCTTTTGAATTGCAAACGCCCTTTGTTTTCCAGCGGCAAGAATAAACCGCTGCCAACCCATTTCAATTCGGGATTTTCATTGCGAAGCAAAAAATTTGAGACAAAATTATTTTCCGTTTTTGTTCCGTAAGCACTTGGAAAACCGTTTTCAACCCTGATAGTATATTGCACATCATACGAAAAATCCCCCTTTATTTTCAAAGTTCTATTTTTAATTGAGGTCTTGTATTTTACATCGGGCGAAATACTTATAAAACCGGAGATATCCCTATCGTTTGCAATCGGGTCGGAAAAAGTCATTTCCCACGCCTTTTCCCCGCTCTCTGTGCTTTCTCTGACGCTCACAGGCATAAAAGTTCCGGCTGCCGGCAGCAAAAAAGTTTCGCTGAACGGCTTATCGTTTACGCTCCAGTTTTTCGGCAAATTTATCTCTGCGTTTTGAGCCTTCCCTATGCGAGGCACGTTTTCGCTTTCTATTTTGACAAAATTCCCTTGGTCAAAAAATATTTTGTACGGCATGGTTTTGGAATTAAATTTAAGCGTTAAATCCTTTGAGAGTTTTGCGCTATCGGGTTTATCCGCAAACCGGAGTTCCAAAATCAATTTTGCCGTATTCACTTTCCCAGCCACAGGCTCAAAGCCCCCATCTATTTCCAGAATTTCATTAGGGATAATTTTAAATTCAAAAGCATAATCATCCACATTCACGGAATTTCCAAACGCATTTTTGCCGTTGAACTTTGCCTTATAAGCCAGCCCGCTCTGCAAAGGTTCATCCGGAATTATCTGCAAAAGCGAGGTGGTAAGCCATTTAGCCTTACCCTTTATAGCAGGTTCAAAATCAACCGGATTTATTTTCAGGTCTCCACCTACGGCATCTTGCAGAACCATATTTTGTTTGAATTCGAGTTCTATCGCACTGCGAGAACTGAGAATTGCCGCAGGTTTTGCGGAAACAAAATCGGCCAGGGCTATTGTTTGCCCGGCAAGTTCGCTTGCAAGCAGGTTTTGAGGCGCAGGCGCTTGTTCTTTTTGCCCGCAGGAGATAAGGAGGGTGATTAGCAGAGCTATGAGGAATTTGGGCATATGAGCAATTTAGATAATTGATGTCCCAAAATTTTCTATATTCATTTTTCCAATATAGGAGATATTTTATGAAAAACATCAAAGTTGGCATCAAGCTGATTGCAAGTTACATACTCATAGCGGCTGTTGCCGTGTGCATAGGCTTCTACCTGACCTCCACTTTAGGCGAGATGGACAACAGAGACACTCTAATGTATGAGAAAGCTGTCGCTCCTTTGGGCGACTTGACGACCCTGATGAGGGAGCTGCTCAGAATACGCATGAATATGCGGGACATAACCCTGGCAAAAAATGCAGCCGAAGTGGACCGCCTGAACCAACAGACGGGTGTTTTAAGGGATTCTATTGATATAGAGCTTAGAAAGCAGAAGGCGTCCATAGCGGATCCCAAGAATTTGGCTCTGCTGGACGTTGTTTCGGAGAATGTGCGGCTTTACAGAGACGCCATGTCCGAATATGCCGATAAAGTCAAAAAGAATATAAACGACAAGGACTTTCTTTTTGAGAACAGCGCGGGGGCTTTGAACAGCATGAGAAAGTATTCCGATGTTTTTGAAAAGGCGAGCATGGACTTTGTAGCGACAAAGATAGCATACGCCAAAAACCTCAGCGACAACAATACCATATATGTCAGGAGGGCGCAGAGCGTTTCCATAGTTCTTTTGATAATACTCTTCATCTTTTCCATTCTTGCAGGCATTTACATGACCCTTGGGGTGACGAACCCCCTTAAGAAGGTAGTGGCGGCCGTGGAGAAAGGTGAAAAGGGCGACATGACCGCCCGCTCCGGCTTATCCCAGAAGGACGAGCTGGGGGCCGTGGCTAAATCCCTTGATGCTTTCTTTGAGTATCTGCAAGGCATCATGAAGAATCTTCGCTCCAATTCCGAGACTTTGGCAGGAGCGAGCGAAGAGCTTTCCGCTGTTAGCAGGCAGCTTGCGAGCGGTGCCGAGGAAACCGTTAGCCAGAGCAACACCGTGGCGAGCACAGCGGAAGAGATGTCTGTGAACATAAATGCCATGGCGAGCGGCGCCGAGCAGGCCAGCGTCAATGCCAACGAGGTAGCCGGCGCAGCGGAGCAGATGTCCACAAACATGAACACGGTCGCCTCCGCCATAGAGGAAATGAGCGCAAGCATCAACCAGATATCCACCAATGCAGGCGAAGCCCGCCAGGTAGCGATAGCAGCCACCGAAAAATCCAAGGACGCAACCAGTGCTATGAACAAGCTTGGCATAGCGGCAAAGGAAATCGGGCAGGTGACGGATGTGATCAAGAAGATAGCGGACAAAACTAATTTGCTTGCTCTTAACGCCACCATTGAGGCTGCGAGCGCAGGCGAGGCAGGCAAAGGCTTCGCAGTAGTCGCAGGCGAAATCAAGGAGCTTGCCAACCAGAGCGCCCAAAGCGCAGACGACATAGCCCGCCGCATAGAGGGCATTCAGAACGGCACAGGCGATGCTGTCAATGTTATCAACGATGTGAGCGACATCATAGTCAAGATAAACCACAGCATAGAGGCGATAGCGGGCCATGTGAGCCAGCAGACGAAAGCCGCCAACGAGATAGCGAGCAATGTAGCACAGGCTAACACGGGTTCCAAGCGTGTTGCTAGTGCCATCGGCGAAGTGGCGAGAGGGGCGAACGATGTGTCCCGCAATGCCGGCGAGGCAGCGAAGGGCGCATCCAATGTCAGCCAGAACATCACCAGTGTAAGCAGTGTTGCGAAGGAATCCGCTCAGGGCGCAACGCAGGTGAACCAGTCCGCTGTGGATCTGAGCAAAATCGCTGGGGATTTGAAAAGCACGGTTAGCAAGTTTAAGGTGTAGTCGCTATAAAAGCGAAGACAAAAACTTCTCTCTTTTGTCATGGACAAAAGAGGTTTCCCCTGTGTCCATTCTTATTGCGTCAACCGGGCATGCTTCAACGCAAAGCCCGCAAAATACGCAGGCCAAATAGTCTATTTCAAAGCGAACCGCCTTTTTTTCAATTAATCCATTCGGAGATTCGCCGCCATCCACTCTGATGCAACGAGCCGGACAAGCGGCGGCGCACATTCCGCAGGCAACGCAACGGGTAGAACCGTCTTCTCTTTTCAGCAAACGGTGTTTGCTGCGGTAATCCTTTGGAATTGGAGGTTTTATTACAGGATACGGAATGGTGGGCAAAGTTTCGTATCTAAAAAGCCCACGCAAAAAATGCCTGAAAGTGGTGTATAAACCGCGAATGGTTTCAGGTATATAAGAAACAACCCAAAGCGTTCTTTCCGGATGCCGAACCACTCGTGGCATATTTACCACCTGAAATGCGCAAATGCCTTATTGGCTTCTGCCATTTTATGCGTATCTATTTTTTTGCGAACAGCACCGCCTTCGTTATTTTTCGCAGCTACAAGCTCGGCTGCCAAACGGAGAGCCATATTCTGCTCATTTCTCTTGCGAGCCGCCGTCAAAAGCCAGCGAAGCGCAAGTGCTTTGGCGCGATCCGGAGCCACTTCAATCGGCACTTGGTAGTTCGCTCCGCCAACCCTGCGGGTTTTAACCTCTACATGCGGCTTGATGTTCTCAAGGCACTGGTCAAATTTTTCCATAATGGACTCGGTGCCGGCAACTTTTTTATCCAACTCTTCCAACGCTGTGTAAACAATGCGCTCGGCTATGGTTTTTTTGCCTTTTTTAAGAACTACGCCAACAAGCTCCGTAACCACAGTCGAATTAAAACGAGGGTCAGGCAAAATTGAGCGATGAATTGATTTCCTTCTTCTGGACATATTCTCTCCTTACTTCTTTCCGCCTTTAGTTGGGGCTGCGGCTGCTTTCTTTTTAACGCCATAGCGGGAACGGGCTTGTTTGCGGCCGTTCACGGACTGGGTATCAAGCGCACCACGGATTATGTGATAGCGAACACCCGGCACATCCTTAACACGGCCACCGCGAATAAGCACAATGGAATGCTCTTGCAGGTTATGGCCTTCGCCGGGGATATAAGCGGTCACTTCCATTTTGTTGCTGAGTCGCACACGGGCTATCTTGCGCAAAGCGGAATTGGGCTTTTTGGGTGTTGTGGTATAAACACGGCTGCAAACGCCACGTTTTTGGGGGCAAGCTTTAAGCGCTGGGGCCGTTGTGCGGTTTTTAACCTTTTCACGGCCAAGACGCACTAACTGTTGAATGGTAGGCACTCTAGTTTCTCCTAAATGCAGGTTCTAAATATAGTAAATTATTCAAGTTCATCATCTATGTCCTCAAAATCCGCATCGGCAAAAGAATGGCTGCGGGAATGTTCCGCAACTTCGTCTTTCACATCGGAATCCTTTATGTCCAAGTTCCGCAAATGCAAGGCTCCCGTTCCGGATGGTATAAGGCGGCCCATAATCACATTTTCCTTTAAGCCGAGCAACTTGTCTTTTGAACCTGCTATGGTGGCTTTGGTAAGCACCTTTGTAGTTTCTTGGAAAGAAGCGGCAGCTATAAAGCTATCCATCGCAAGAGCGGCTTTTGTTATGCCGAGCAGCAATGGAGCGTACTCGGCAATATCCTTGTCTTCCTCTTGCAATTTGCTGTTCTCCAAGCGAAGTTCTATTCTGGAAACATCTTCGCCTGTTAAAAATTTGGATTTGCCCGGATTGGTTATGACCACTTTTCTCATCATTTGGCGAACTATGCACTCTATGTGCTTATCGGAAATTGTAACGGCTTGCAAACGATAAACCGATTGGATTTCGTCTATCAAATGCCTCTGCAATTCATCTTCGCCCAAAATGCTCAGAATGTCCGTTAAACTCACGGAGCCTTCGGCTATCGGCTGGCCCCTGCGGACTCTATCTCCCTCGTGAACGGAAAGATGCTTGCCGTGCGGGATAACAATTTCCTCTCCGTTAATCAACACTATTTGCCCGGAACTTTTCTCAGCGCCAAAAGCTATTATACCGTCCACGGGGGCAAGTATCGCCGGATTTTTAGGCTCGCGAGCCTCAAACAGTTCGGCAACTCTAGGCAAACCTCCGGTGATATCTTTTGTTTTTCCTACGGAACGCGGTAACTTCGCTATTGTTTGACCGCTTATAATAGTGTCTCCTTCGTGAACGGTTAAAATAGCACCGTCCGGCAAAAAGAAGTGGCCAACACGCTCGCCGCTATTATCCATAACATTTATGGAAGCACGCTTGCGGCCTCTTTTATCGTTGATTATTGTCCAAGTCTCTATGCCGGTTGTTTCATCAACTTCCGACATATAGGTTGTTTTTTCAATAAAATCCAAAAGCTGAATTTTACCGCTAATCGTGCTTATAATCGGGCTGTTATACGGATCCCACTCAAAAAGCAAGGTGTCTTTTTTAACCGTATCGCCGTTTTTAACCTTGAGCGTTGCGCCATAGGGAACCTGCCAGCGTCCACGGTTTATGCCGTTTGTGTCTATAAGCACAAGTTCCGCCATGCGGCTGATTTCCACTTGGGAACCCTTGTATTCTATTTCATCGCTGTTTTCAAGAGAAACCTTGCCGTCCACGGAGGCTTTTTTATTGTTGTCCACCGTTATGCGGCTGGATGCGCCACCTATGTGGAATGTGCGGAGCGTGAGCTGCGTACCGGGTTCGCCTATGGATTGAGCTGCCAAAACACCTACGGCTTCACCCATATCCACCAAACGTCCGGAAGCCAGCATTCGACCGTAACACTTTGCGCAAACGCCAAGCGGTGAATTGCACGCAAGCACGGAGCGAACTGCAACTTCTTCTATGCCGGCATCCATAATTTTAGGGATATGTTCTTCCTCTATCATTTCGCCTTTGGAAACCAGCAAAACATCGGTAACAGGGTGCTTGATGTCCTTTAACGAGAAGCGGCCCAAAATGCGCTCGCCCAAAGCTTGAACAATGTTATCGCCGTCTTTTGAGGCAGAACGAACAATACCTTTAGCCACTAGGTGTATAGGTGTTTTAATGCCGGCATTTATAATTTCCTTAAGCCTTGAGTTATTTATAACAGAACCTGCGGAAACTACGGTTTTCCCATCTTCTCCGTGAACGGCTTTTTCCAAAGTCATCCCAACGGTTTTTTTGCAGAACTGTTCGTAGTTTATCGCTTCAATGGCTTTCAATTCTATGAACATCAATTTACGCAAGGTTTCCTTTTCAAATTCCTCGCCTCTTTTTATCAGAACTTCCCCGGAACCGGGATGCAAAATATCGTTAGCTGCTACATATCCCTTTAGCCTTTTTGTAAACAAGCTAAGACCCTCGGAAGTGTCTTTCAAGCGTTCATAGTTTTCAACGGATATACGTTCTGGAACAATTCTAACTTCGCAACAATCTTCCTCGGTGATAACCAAGTTCTGCGCAACATCTACCAAACGGCGGGTAAGGTAACCTGCGTCTGCGGTTTTTAAAGCCGTATCGGAAAGACCTTTGCGTGCTCCGTGCGTGGAAATAAAGTATTCAAGGGAATTCAAACCTTCACGGAAGCAGCTCGTTATCGGATTTTCTATAACCTCATGCTCGCCTATTTTTCTGGTGGGCTTTTGCATTAAGCCACGCATTCCGGAAAGCTGTTTGATTTGCTCTTTTGAACCGCGTGCTCCGGAATCCGCCATCATAAACAGGGGATTAAAGCCGTCCTTGTCTTTGGAGAGCAAATCCCATTGCTTAATAGCCACATCGTTAGTGGTGCGAGACCACAAATCAATTATCTGGTTATAACGCTCGCCGTCTGTAACCGCTCCCTGATCGTAAAGGTCTCTGATTTTGTTAGCTTTTTCGGTGGCCTCATCCAACAGGGTTTGTTTTTCCGGCGGTATTACCATCTCGGCTATAGCCACGGAAGAACCTGCTTTTGATGCCCACTTATATCCAAGGTCTTTTAAGGAATCCAAATAGTCAACCGTCACATGATTGCCCTTTATGCGGTATAAATCATCAACGGATTTTGCAATTACCTTTTTGTTGAATGTATCATCTGCATAACCCAAAATATTTGGAATGGCTTGGTTCAAAATAACCCTGCCCACAGAAGTTTTTATACGGCTGTCTTCCATGAGCATCAAGTTTTCAACCTTCACTCCGGCTTTTGCCACAACTTCTTCGCCCATTTTGTTTTCGCATTTTGTATCGTAATCAAAAACACCTCGGTAAAGCCTGCGTCCTCTGCGCAAGCGGAGTGTTATGGCGGCATTCAAATCCGCAATACCGTTTTCGTAGGCCTGAATAACTTCTTGGTCGCTTCCGAAAATCATGCCTTCGCCTTTAGCATTTGGGCGCGGTTTTGAAAGATAATAAAGACCAAGCACTATGTCTTGAGAGGGAACTGCTATGGGTTGCCCGGATGCCGGATGCAAAATATTGTTTGAAGAGAGCATCAGAACTCTGCATTCCAATTGCGCCTCAAAGGAGAGGGGCAAATGAACCGCCATTTGGTCACCGTCAAAATCCGCATTAAAAGCGGCGCAAACAAGAGGGTGCAAACGTATGGCGGAACCTTCTATCAATTTCGGATAAAAAGCCTGTATGCCCAAACGATGCAAAGTAGGAGCACGGTTCAGCATTACCGGATGGTCTTTAATAATAGGCTCAACTATATCCCATACTTTTGGATCTTCGGAGTCAATGATTTTCTTTGCGTGGCGAACCGTGTTTGCTAAACCCTCTTCACCCATTATTTTGCGAACAATAAAGGGTTTGTAAAGTTCCAAAGCCATTTTTTTGGGTAAGCCGCATTCGTGCATTTTGAGTTCCGGACCTACAACTATAACAGAACGGCCGGAGTAGTCAACACGTTTTCCGAGCAAATTTGTGCGGAAACGCCCTTGCTTGCCTTTTAAAAGCTCGGAAAGGGATTTCATTTTCTCTTTCTTTTTTGCCTTCGGATCGCTGTCAAAAAGGTTATCCACAGCTTCTTGCAGCATTCTTTTTTCGTTGCGCAAAATTATGTCCGGCGCACGTGCATCGATCAATTTTTTAAGGCGGTTATTGCGGTTAATAACCCTGCGGTAAAACTCGTTCAAATCCGATGTGGCAAAACGGCCTCCGTCCAATTGCACAAGAGGGCGCAAATCGGGCGGAATAACAGGGAGAACATCCAAAATCATGCCTTCCGGCTTGTTGGGAGAATTTTTAAACGCCTCAACATATTTAAGCCTTTTAAGAGATTCCGCCTTTACATTCTTTGAACCGCTTGTGGTTGCCAGCTCGGATAAATCCTTGGAAAGCTCATCCAAATTCAAATTGGCTTCGCTTAAAACTTTTCTCACTGCTATAGCACCCATATCCGCTACAAAGCTTATGCCTTCTTTTTTGGCATCTTCGTATTCGTCTTCGGATATTATCAGGTTCTTTTTGAATTTGGAATTGCCCGGGTCTATAACTATGTATTGTTCATAGTATATAACTCTCTCCAAGTCCTTGGCAGAAACCCCGAGCAAATTTCCTATTATGCACGGCTGGTTTTTGAAAAACCAAATATGAGCTATGGGAATAGCAAGTTCAATATGCCCCATGCGTTCACGGCGAACCTTGGAAGTTGTAACCTCAACTCCGCAACGGTCGCATATAACGCCTTTGAAGCGTTGCCTCTTATATTTGCCGCAGTTGCATTCCCAGTTTTTATAAGGCCCAAAAATTCTTTCGCAGAACAAGCCGTCTTTTTCAGGTTTAAAAGACCTGTAATTCATAGTTTCCGGTTTGGTAACCTCGCCGTAAGACCAATCACGGATTGTATCCGGGTTGGCCAACTGAATTGAAATTTCAGCTACGCTTTTAGTTGAATCGTTGAATTCTTCAAGCATTGTCTGCCTCCGAAACTTTAATGTCCAAACCTAAGGAACGGAACTCACGCACCAATACACGGAAGCTTTCCGGCGTTCCGGGTGCAGGCGGGTTTTCCCCTTTAACTATAGCATCGTAAATCTTGTTCCTGCCTATAATATCATCTGATTTTACGGTTAACAATTCTTGCAATGTGTATGCCGCTCCGTAAGCTTCCAAAGCCCAAACTTCCATTTCTCCGAACCTCTGGCCTCCAAAGTGCGATTTTCCGCCAAGGGGTTGCTGAGTTACAAGAGCATAAGGGCCTGTGGAACGAGCGTGAATTTTGTCTTCAACCAAATGGTTGAGTTTTAGCATATACATTGTGCCTATAGTGACATCGTTCAAGAAAGGCTCGCCGGTACGGCCATCGTAAAGCGTTGCTTTTCCGGTAATGCCGTCTTTGGGAATATCCTTACCGTGTTTGCTTTTGAATTCCTTTTTCTCGGCTTCTGCCCACGAACTTTCGGAAACCTTGACAATGGGATTTTTAGTATAGGCTTTTTTAAGCTCGCTTTCTATGTCGCTAAAAGTGACTCCATTGAACACGGGAGTTTCTACGTGCAGGCCAAGCGTTGTAGCAGCCCAGCCCAAGTGAACCTCCAAAACCTGCCCCACATTCATGCGGGAAGGAACGCCAAGCGGGTTCAAAAGTATTTGAACAGGCTTTCCGTCTTCGGTAAAGGGCATATCCTCGACTGATACTATTTTAGCAACAACGCCTTTGTTTCCGTGACGTCCCGCCATTTTATCGCCTATGGAAAGGCGGCGTTTTTTGGCTATATAAACCTTGACCACCTTGAACACACCCGGCTTCAGTTCGTCGCCTTTGTTCACCTTGTCCGTTTCTTTTTCTTTTAAATCGTTCAGTTCCGATATGCGGCGATTTGTTGTGCCAAGCAGGGAGCTAACCTCCTCTTGAACCGGGGCCTCGTTGCAGAATACGGAATTGGAAGCGAGTTGCGAGAAATCGGTTTTATCCAAAAGTTCCTTAGTCCACTTTTTGCCGCTTGCAACTATAATTTCATTTGTAATGCCGTTGCGAACATTGCCGCTCGTTTTGTCTAAAAGCAAACGAGTCAGTTCCGGTTTGCGGGCCTTTTCTATTGCCTTAGTCTTTTCTTCGTATTCCTTCGCTATTGCGCGAATTTTGCCGGCGAGTTCTTCACGTTGCCTTTGCTCTTCTTCTTTTGTATTTGCCCTGCTGTCTCTGCGCTGGAATATCTGGGTATCTATCACAATACCTTTCACGCCGCTCGGAATACGGAGTGAAGAATCGCTCACATCTCCGGATTTTGAACCGAAAATAGCTCTGAGCAATTTTTCTTCGGGAGTGAGTTCGGATTCGCCCTTTGGCGTCACCTTTCCTACAAGAATATCACCGGGGCGAACTTCCATGCCAATGCGAACAATGCCGTCTTCGCCTAATTGATGGCGATCTTTTTCGCTCACATTCGGAACATCTCTGGTTATCTCTTCCTTGCCACGTCTGGTTTCTCTGACTTCAACTTCGTATTCCTCTATGTGTATGGAGGTAAAGGTATCGTTAATCGCCAGTTCCTCGGAAATTATTATCGCATCTTCGTAGTTATAGCCTTGCCACGGCAAGAATGCTACTCGAATATTTTTGCCAAGGGCAAGTTCGCCGTTATCCGTAGAAGCACCGTCTGCCAAAACTTGACCGGCCTTTATCTTATCGCCGGCTTTACAGATGGGTTTTTGGTTTATGCAGGAGTCCTGATTGGAACGTTCGAATTTGCGAAGTTCATAAATATCGTGCGGAGGCAAACCCAAAGTTTCGTAGTTTTCGTTTTCATTGTCTCTCAAAACTTCTATGCGGGTTGCATCAACAAAGGTCACAACACCATTATTTCTGGCTCTGACCAAAGTACCCGAATCAAGCACAACTTTTCTTTCCAAACCGGTTCCTACAATAGGAGCCTCGGAACGGAGCAAAGGCACCGCTTGACGTTGCATATTTGAACCCATAAGAGCACGGTTAGCATCATCGTGCTCAAGGAACGGGATTAAACCTGCTGCAACAGACACAATCTGCATGGGCGAAACGTCCATTAAATCTACTCTTTGGATTTCCATATCTTTTACGGAAATTTCCTTTATGTTCGGCAGGCTTGGGAATTCGCCTTCTGCCCTTACCAAAACAAAATCGCCTATAAACCTTTTGGTTTGCGAATCTAAAATGGAGCTTGCCGGCGCAATTCTATAATGGTCTTCTTCGTAGGCCGTTAGGTACACAATCCATTCGGAAACCACCATTTGCACGGTAAGGCTTTTTTGCACAAAATCCGCTTGGGGCTTTTGAGCATCGCCTTTTTTATATCTGCCAATGGAAATTCCGTTTCTGATTATTTCGCTTTCGTCTTCAAAGTCAAATTCAAAACTCTTATTGCAAAATAAATCAAAAAGCTTCAACTGGTTGTCGCTGAATTTTTTGCGAGCTGTTTTTATCTCGTTTTCGCTGAGATCAGTTTGGGCCAAAAGCTGCTGATTGGCATCGCCAAAGAAATTCTTCATTATGCTGGCGTGCCATTTAGCCTCCGGAAACTCATAAGTTTTGCCCGCGCTATCTTGGAAAGGCAATAAACCTACAATTCTGTAAGGAGTCTCTATAAAACCAAAGTGATTTACTATGGAGAAAGTGGCAAGAGAATTTATCAAACCGATGTTCGCGCCTTCCGGAGTTTCAATAGGGCACAAACGGCCGTAATGCGAATGATGAACGTCGCGCACTTCCAAACCCGCTCTGTCTCTGGACAAACCGCCGGGGCCAAGCGCAGAAATTCTGCGTTTATTGGTTAGTTCCGAAAGCGGGTTTATCTGATCCATGAACTGGGAAAGCTGGCTGGAGCCAAAGAATGCGGCAACCATGCTATTTACGGTTCTTGAATTTATGAGTTCCGTTGGTGTTAAAACACCTTCCCTATCACGTGAAGAGAAATTTTCTCTCACGGAACGCAGAATACGGCTAATGCCCACGGATATCTGGTTTGCGATAAGTTCACCGACAGAGCGAATGCGGCGGTTTCCCAAATGGTCAATATCATCAAGGGAAAAACCTTCTTCACCATTGTATAAGCCTATCATGTAGCCTATAACGCTTACAAAATCCTCTTTTGTGAGCGTCATTATCTCTCTAAGGTTTTGATGGTCTGCGTTTGCGTGAACTTTAGAATTCAATCTGTAGCGGCCAAGCTCGCCTATTTCATAGCGTTTACGTTCAAAGAAAAGATTTTCAAAATGTTCTCTCGCAGTTTTAGCATCCGCTGCGGGTTGCGACCTTGTTATTTGGTAAATACGCTCATGGGCTATTTCCCCGTAGCTTTTTTTCTGCTTATCGTCGTCTCTTTCTCTTCTTGAATCTTCTATATCATCATTTGCCAAGGTGTTGAGTATAAGATTATACTCGTCTATGTTTTCCTTTACCACCTCAACGCTATTTATGCCCGATTCAAACAATTTTAGACAAGTTTCGCCATCCAAAATGGAATTCGCATGAACCACTATTTCACCGTCTTCATTAACGGCATCCTTGAAAAGCGCTCTGTTTGAATAGTCTTCGCCGGCTTTCAAATCAATTGTTTCGCCGGTGTGGAAAAGGGCTAAAATCTGCGCATTTGTTTCAAAGCCAACGGCACGCAAAAGCACGGTTGCCGGCAACCTCTTTTTGCGGTCTATTAACATATAGAGAACATCGTTCTCCGTGTTAAATTCAAGCCAAGAACCTCTATTTGGTATTATGCGGCTCTGGTAAATTGTTTTGCCGTTCGGAAGCTGCTCGGAATCGAAACTTACACCGGGAGAGCGATGCAACTGGCTTATAACAACCCGTTCCGCTCCGTTTATTATAAAGGTGCCATTCTCGGTCATAATCGGCAAATCGCAGAAGAACACGTCGTTGGCAACTTGGTCTTGCAGCTTTTTTTCTTCGCCGTCTTCCTTAAAGGTTTGCAACTCCAGGTGAGCTATAAGCTGGCGGGAATAGGTAACCCCTCGTTCCCTGCACTCCTTTATGGAATATCTAGGCATAGCCAAATTGTAATGGCTATAACGCAAAACCAACAATTTTTTCACATCAGATACGTCTTGAAAAGCGTCTCTAAACACTCGTTCAAGCCCCTCATTGCGTCTGTCTTTCGCCGAAACCCCTGCCTGCAAAAAACGCTCATAAGAAGCCTTCTGCATCTCAAGAAGATCCGGCAATTCCAAACGGAATTCATTTGATGAGTAGGATTTCCGTTCTATCATGGATAACCTCGCCCTAAAAAGAAGTACTGACCTACGCACTCGCGTAGGTTCTTTAAAAAGGAATTTACAGTAAAGGCACGCATTATTTCAGCGTGACCTTTGCTCCGGCATCTTCCAAATCTTTTTTAAGCTTTTCAGCTTCGGCTTTTGCAATGCCTTCCTTAATGGTGGTATTGCCTTTATTAGCCAAGTCTTTAGCTTCTATAAGCCCAAGCCCCGGAATGGCTGCGCGTAAAGCTTTGATAACCTTTACTTTATCCGCTCCGCCATCCACCAATACAACATCGAACTCCGTTTTTTCTTCTGCTGCTGGAGCCGCACCGCCTGCGGCAGGGGCAGCCATAACAACTGCGCCGCCTGCAGCAGCTTCAAGACCATGGGTCTCTTTGAGGTAATCGGCCAATGCTTTGGCTTCTAAAAGTGTGAGGGCAACAATCTGGTCGCCTAGTGTTTTGACATCTGTAGCCATGGGAATCATCTCCGTTTTGAGTGTTATTTTACGCTGTTTCCAGTTTCTGTTCTAAAGCCTTTATTTGCCCTGCGATCTTTGAGCCGGGTCCCTTGATAAGAGCTATCAAGTTTGCCCCCGGTGAAAGTGCTAAGGATATAACTTGGCCAAGAATTTCATTTTTGCCGGGCATTTTAGCCAGATTTTCCAATTCGCTCCCTTTTAAGGTCGAATTGTCCAGTGAAATGCCTTTTGCTTTTAAAATTTCGGGGTTCGCCTTGTGAAATTCAACAATTTCACGAGCGGGAAGCATCGGGTCTTCTGCGGTACCGAGCATAATAGATGTGGTGCCCTTCAAGTAGGCATCCAAACCTGTAATATTCGATTTTTTGAAGGCTTCCCTTACCAACCTATTTTTCGCAGCCCTATAAGAAATGCCTTTTTTGCGCAAATTCAAGCGCAGGGCATTGTCTTGGAGCACCGTTATTTTCTGAAAGTCCAGCAGATATATTGAGGCTGCTGCTGAAAAATCTTTAGCGAGGGAATCTATTAATTCCTGCTTTTTCTGTTTTTGGAGCGATATTTTTTTGCCGGATTTTTCCATAAACTCACCTCTATCTTGTTAATGCCATATCCAAGCGAACCGATGGGGTCATGGTTGCAGCCAAGGTTAAACTTTTTATATAAATGCCCTTTGAAGTTTGCGGCTTATTCTTTTTCACGGAATCTATAACCGAAAGAATATTTTCTTGCAACTGTTCGCCGGTGAAAGAGAGTTTGCCTACGGGCGCATGAACGTTCGCACCCTTATCCACACGGTATTGGATTTTACCGGCTTTAAGCTCCTTTATAACCAAAGCCAAATTCGGGGAAACCGTTCCGGCTTTGGGGCTTGGCATTAAACCGCGAGGACCTAAAACTTTTGCAACCTTGCCTAGAACCGCCATCATGTCTGGGGTGGCAACCACCGCATCAAAATCCAGCCAGCCGCCGGAAATCTTTTGAACCATATCCGCACCGCCGGCAAAATCTGCGCCTGCGTCAATAGCGGCTTGAACCATATTTTCTTTGCACAGTGCCAAAATGCGAATTTTTCGCCCCGTGCCGTGTGGCAGGGCAACAGAGCCGCGCACCATCTGGTCCGAGTGCTTAGGGTCAACGCCCAAGTTAAAATGCAATTCAACGGTTTGGTCAAATTTGAACTGCGATTTTTTTAGAATATTCACTGCTTCTTCAAGGCCGTAAAAAGCCTTTATATCGTAAGATGCAGTCAACGCCCGATATTTTTTTCCTCTTCTAACCATCTTCTACCTCAACGCCCATTGAGCGTGCTGTGCCTTTCACCATCTTTTCAGCGGCTTCCAAAGTTATGGTATTTAAGTCAGGCATTTTTGTTTTAGCAATTTCAGTCACCTGTGCCATAGTTATTTTACCCACCTTTTTGCGGTTTGGCTCGCCGGAAGCGGTTTCTATCTTTGCCGCCTGCTTTATTAAGGATGGAACCGGTGGGGTTTTAGTTATAAAGGTGAAGCTATTGTCTGCATACACAGTGATTATAACAGGAACTATTGAACCTGCCATGGACTGCGTGCGAGCATTGTATTGCTTGCAGAACTCGGCAATATTCACCTTTTTTGAACCCAACGCCGGACCAATCGGAGGAGCCGGGTTTGCGGCACCTGCCTTAATCTGTAATTTTATGTAGCCTGTAATCTTCTTTGCCACTGTAATTTCTCCATTTCAAAGTTCTATGCCCAAGCCTATAAAACTTCAACCTCTGAAAAGTTAAGTTCAACGGGAATGGAACGACCAAATATCACAACCATAGCTTTCAACTTGCCACGTTCTTTCATAATTTCTTCTACAACGCCCGTGTAATCATTGAACGGGCCTTCCTTAATGCGAATAGAATCACCTTCTTTAACCGGCGGTGCTTCCATTGGCAGCAACTCACCGAGTTCTCCATTGTCCCTGGGCAGTACAGCCACCATTTCTTCTTCCGGGATAGGATGTATTTTGCCGCCGATGGTCACAAATTTTGTTATGCCTTGAATATTCTGAACCAAATGTCTTGTGCGGTCGTTTAAATCCATCTGAATAAATACATAAGTCGGCATTAGGTTGCGTCTCTCTATTTTTACAACTCTCTTGCCTTTTTTTGTTGAAATATGCTCCTCGTTCACATGAGGAATTTCAATGCGTCCAAATAAATCCTGCACTTGCTCACGCTCAATCATGGCTTCGAGCAATTGCTTAACCTTAAGCTCCTGCCCTGAAAAAGTTGTAACCGAATACCAAGCTAACATGATTTGCAAATGCTCCTAAAATTTATTCCAAAAAAGTTCCGACAAGTTTAGACAATCCAAAATCTACAATAGCTATATAAAATCCCATAACAACGCTAAAGAATATAACAACCATAGTAGAACCTTTTAGCTCTTCCCAAGTTGGCCATGTGACCTTCTTTAGCTCGGCCACCACATCGCGAATATATCTTTGAAAACTCTGCATAATAAAAACTCCTTCACAGGCTAAGAGGGAATCGAACCCCCAACCGGCGGTTTTGGAGACCGCTACTCTACCAATTGAGCTATTAGCCTTCGGTATTTCACCTATTTAGTCTCCTTGTGAACAGTGTGCTTTCTGCAAAAACGGCAATATTTCTTGTACTCAACACGGGAAGAATGCTTCTTCTTGTTTTTGTCGCAATCGTAATTGCGCTGTTTGCAAGCGGGGCATTCTAGCGTAATGAGTTCTCTAATTTTGGAAGCCATAGTTTACCTTTGTTTCTCTATTTAATAACCTGAACCACAGCACCTGCGCCCACAGTTCTTCCGCCCTCGCGAATTGCGAAGCGCAAGTCCTTGTCCATAGCAACCGCAGCTATCAGCTCAACCTCGATGCCAACATTGTCCCCGGGCATCACCAATTCAACCCCGTCGGGAAGCTTGATGGTGCCGGTCACATCGGTGGTGCGGAAGTAGAACTGGGGACGGTAGCCATTCGCAAAATTCGTGTGGCGGCCGCCCTCTTCCTTGGTAAGAACATAAATCTGGGCCTTGAACGAGGTGTGAGGGGTGATGGAACCCGGAGCGGCCAAAACTTGGCCGCGCTCGACATCCGATTTCTCGGCGCCGCGCAAAAGCAAGCCCACATTGTCGCCGGCCTGGGCGTCATCCAACAGTTTGCGGAAC
>LIUG01000090.1:919-9003 GCA_001462245.1 Candidatus Fibrimonas termitidis | reverse complement strand
CCATCGTTTAAAGTGGACACTTTCTAAAACGCAAAAAAATGCTAAATCATGTCAACTATAGTTTGCAAAATCCGGCAAAACCTTGAAAAACACCTAAAAAAGGATTATATTTGTTTCCCTAACAAATCACCCTCAAATAGGAGAAAGTCACATGAAGGACAACAAGCACTCTCAGGCAATCCCCGAGAACGTACTTACCCAAGCACAGGCGGGAAGCTCGCCCTAACCCCAACCGAAAGACAGGAAATCCCAAAAATGGGACCAAAAACCCTGCATTTCGTAGAAAAATCCCACACATTCGCCCACGAAAACCCCACCCTCGTCCCGCCATATCTCTCAATGGCTGATTTTGATGTGGATTTCGCAGACGCACATGGTCTTTGGAACCTCTACAACCGCATAAGCCAACTGGAAGACGGCATAGCCGACACCCAAATGACCGCCGGCAGCGAAGCATTCCAAGCCGCCCTCGTTTTCTACAACTCTGTCAAGGTAGCGTCTTCAACGGCAGTCCTACCCCCCATTCGTCAACTTTACAAATTCCCTTAACTGGGCAAGGGCCTTTCCGCTGTCTATGCTTTCTGTTGCGACTTTAATCGCATCTTGAATTGAAAGTTCCGGCTTTGCTATGTGGATGGCGGCGGCGGAATTTAGCAATACAGTGTCGAATTTAGGGCTGCGGACGCCGGAGAGTATATCTGTTGTGATTTTTGCGTTTTCTTCGGGAGTCCCGCCGACTAAATCCGCTTTTTTGCAACGATTAAAACCGAATTGCTCCGGGGTTATTTCGTATTTTTTTAGCCAGCCATCTCTGAATTCGCAAACTTTTGTGGGTGCGCTCATGGAAATTTCATCCAAGCCGTCTGTGCCAAAAACCACCATCCCGCTCTTAACACCCAAATTCAAAAGCACCTGCGCCATAGGTTCCAAAAGCTCGTCATCGTAAACACCCAAGAGTTGCATAGCTGCACCCGCAGGATTTACCAAAGGGCCTAAAATGTTGAATATGGTTCTTATGCCGAGTTCTTTGCGAACCGGAGCTACGTATTTCATCGAAAGGTGATAGTTTTGCGCAAATAAAAAGCACAAATTGATAGCCTGTAAAATTTTAACGCTGTGTTCCGGGCTAATGTCCAATTTAACGCCAAGCGCACCCAAAACATCCGCCGAGCCGGACCTGCTGCTTGCCGCACGGTTGCCGTGTTTTGCAACAGGAATATCGCAGGAGGAAGTCACAATAGCGGTTGTTGTTGAGATGTTAAAAGTGTTCGCTTTATCGCCGCCCGTGCCGACAATTTCCAAGCATTCCATATCGTGCAAAACACGGACGCAATGCTTACGCATACCTATTGCGCTTGCGGTTATCTCCTCTATGGTTTCACCTTTAACTGCCATTGCGGTTAAAAATGCGGATATCTGAATATCGGTCGCATGGCCGCCCATAATCTCGTCCATTACAGCTTCGGCAGCTTCCGGGGACAAGTTCTTTTTTGCAGCCGCTTGTGCTATAGCTTCTTTTATCATTTTGTCTCCAATGAGTATAATGTAAATGAACGGCCGTCGTTTATTGTCCAATAGACCTTTCCGCTATGCGAGTTATAACGTAAAACGTCATTCATGTTCAGCCTAATACCCTTGATTTCTTTGACATCGGAAACCTTCTCGCCTTTATCATTTATTATTAACGCAAATGTCGATAGATAACCTGACGCACCGCTGGTAATAATATTTGCGGCCTGTGTGGAAAAACCGAACAATTCCCATAATAAAAGATACCGATTATTACCTATTGATACTATTTTGGGATGCCCCGCATGGCCGTTTTCTTTTGTGTATTTTGTCAGATAAATTGGAGATGAACTCCTTGTCAGGTTTTCGTCAAAGGTAAGTACGAATAGATTTCGCGGGTTATTTATTGTTTCGCCGTACGCTCCTGCAAAGATATAACCGGCTGAAGTTTTCGCCAATGCGCCCATTTCCGCATAGGTTGCGTTTTCTCCTGTAGCCCCCGGAAAGGTAAACGCATGCATACGTTTAGTGTTGCTTCCTCTTATGAATTTGGCAAATGTAAAACTTCTCGGATACGCATCCCCATGGTCGGCAAATAAAAAGCCACTGCTAATGGGAAGAATGAATTGGTTAAAAGAATGGCTTGAATAGGGAATTTGTGTATTCCCTCCACTAAGATTGGCATTTGTCGCCGCCCCTCTGTCAATTCTTTCAAAACTATCCTTATCCAGAACAAAACCATAAGACGCCTGATGTCCGTTAAACATTTGGCGCGCAAAATAAACCGCCAACATAGAGCCGGATAATTCAAGGCGGCACGTTCCCGCATCAAATGGAATTTGTATGCCGTCAAAACTGTTGGGAGCATTCGCAATCAGGCGGTATGTTTTCATTTTTCCGCCATTCGAGTTGTACTTGACCATAGCCATACTCTCGGCATTCTTATTTTGCGCGGTCATGGCATAGAAAAAATAGTAGTTGCCGGCATCGTCTTTGGTAAAAGCACCCAAAGAACCGAGTTCGTTCTGAAAACTCAATGTTTTACGCTCCCGCATATCGCTGCTGTATTCGTAGATATATGTTGTCCTGTTGTTTTCATCGGAAGTGCATACCGTTACAGAACCGTCTTTGTTCACAAAGGTTAAAATAGAAGGGTGAGAACTGGCATACCTTATATACCGATTCCCGACCTTATCAACCGACATATCACGTATAGAGTAGCTAACGTTCTTTGTTTGTTTTGAATAAGCCCCCGGCTTATAGGTACCGCCTCCGCTTGACGCTGAACCATTGCCTTCGCTAGACGATGACTCGTCAAAAACAAGGTCAAAAATTGAGTGCTCGCCGCAACCTAAGAGCACGAAAAACAGCGGGATAAAAAAACATTTTTTCATAGTGAACCTCCTTTGTTTTCATTTTTTAATCTGACAAATTCTCGCTCATCGGTTAAATCCACAGTCTGGGGACTAAGCGATGCATATCCTTGTTCAAGCCACCAGTCGTCGGTTCCTTCTATCTCCACCGGAACTTTGTTTCCCATTAGGTTGTAAGACTTTAAAGTTGAGAGTTGAGAGTTGAGAGTTGAGAGTTTTGAGTCTTCGTTTACTAGGTATGCTGTTTCTTCGCCTAGGTAATTCTTGGATTTTTCCGCTTCTACGTAATAATCGTTGAACATGCTTGTGCTTGTTCTAGCTATATTAACGCCTTTGCATGGCTTTTCCGGGCCGCATGGCGGGACGTTGAAATTCCACAGTGTTTGTTTGGGCATTTTTGAAAAACTTTTATCCTTCAAAATTTTTTGCACCCATTTCAGGGCAAAGTCAAGAGCCGCATCGCTTTGCTTTTGCAAGCTTACCGCTATGGCTGGGAATCCCCATAGGGCGGCTTCTCTCGCTGCTCCAACCGTTCCGCTGTAAAAAGACGCAACGCCTGCATTATCGCCGTTATTCACACCGGAAATCACCAAATCAAAATTGAAGTCTTTATAAATATGCTTTAAAGCAAATTTCATGCAATCGGCCGGGGTACCATCCACCCAAAAAGCCTCGCATGGAAAATTTTCCGCCGGCGCAAAATGCAATGAACGGTAATAGGAAAACCCATGCCCCACTCCGCTTTGCTCGCATTGCGGTGCAACGACTTTCACATTTGCATGCTCGGATGCCGCCCTCACAAGAGCCAGCAGATTGGAAGCTGTAATACCGTCATCATTTGTTACCAAAATATTCATTTAAAATCACCGCCTATTTTTTGATTGAATTTAGAAAAATCTATCTTCCCCCCATGCCCGACGTCCTCACACAATTCCTAACCGAAACCGAAAGCAAAGGCATCTCGCTCTACCCTGCTCAGGAAGAAGCCGTTATGGAACTCTTGGACGGCAAAAATGTAATCCTTGCAACACCAACCGGCTCGGGCAAATCACTGGTTGCTAGTTTTTTGCACCGATTGATGCTCTCCAAAAACTTGCGTTCCGTTTATACCTGCCCTATAAAAGCACTTGTGAATGAAAAGTGGATTGCGCTCTGCAAAGAATTCGGGGCGCAGAACGTTGGGCTTTCTACGGGAGATGCCACGGTCAACCACAATGCGCCCATACTTTGCTGCACTGCGGAAATCTTGGAGCAAATCGCTTTGAGAGATGGCGAAAATTCGGATATAGGCGCAGTAGCTATGGATGAGTTTCATTATTACAGCGACAAAGAAAGAGGGGTTGCTTGGCAAATCCCATTGCTTACGATGAAGCGCACTCAATTCCTCTTAATCTCCGCAACGCTTGGCGAAACCGCATTCTTTGAACAGGAAATGACAAAGCTGAACGGGCTTGAAAGCGTGTGCATAAGAAATGCTGAGCGCCCTGTTCCTCTGGAGTTCGCATACTCGGAAAGCCCGCTCCCCAACGAGGTTCAGAGGTTGCTGAATGAGGGCAAAGGTCCCGTTTATGTTGTGCATTTCACGCAGAGCGAGGCGGCGGAGAATGCTCAGGCCTTCACAAGTTTGGACATTGCGGGTTTGCTTAAAAAAGACAAAATCGCAGAAACCATCGGAAATTTCAGATTTTCCAGCCCATTTGGAGCAGATATAAAAAGATGGCTGAGGCAAGGCATTGGGCTTCATCACGCAGGGCTTTTGCCCAAGTACAGAATTTTAACCGAGAAGATGGCACAGCAGGGATTGCTTCCGGTGATTTGCGGGACAGATACCCTGGGGGTGGGGGTTAATGTGCCTATCCGCACGGTTCTCTTCACAAAATTGTGCAAGTTCAACGGCGAGAAAACTACCATTCTGCCGGTGAGGGATTTTCACCAAATTTCCGGCCGTGCCGGACGCAAGGGCTTTGATACCGTGGGCTATGTTATTGCACAGGCTCCGGAGCACGCTATAGAAAATAAACTGCGAGAAGCAAAGGCGAGCAAAAGCGGACGTAAGTTTCAGCACGCAAGCCCACCGGAGAAGGGTTTTGTGAATTGGGACAAGACGACTTTTGAGAAACTCATAAACGGTCATCCCGAAAAACTGGTTTCAAGATTTGCGGTGGATGCTAATACAATTTTACTAACATCACCACACGGTTGCCGGGCCTTGCACAACTTGATAATGAACAGCCACGACACAAAGGAGCAAAAAAAAATCCATATACGCAGGGCAATTCAAATTTATCGTTCGCTCATCTCGCAGGGAATCATAGCAAACGGGAGACCCGCTGTTGACTTGAACGACCGCTTTGCCATGCACCAACCGCTTTCGCTTTGGCTCTTGGAGAGCATAGAGAAAATCGCCGACTTGAACGCATTGACCCTGCTCACCCTTATAGAAGCAATTCTGGAAGAAGCGGAAATGGTGCGCCGCAAACAACTCTCAAAACTCAAAAACGAAGCGATTGGGGAGATGAAATCTCAGGGAATTGAATTTGAGGAGAGGCAGGCACGTCTTGAAGAAATGCGCCCGCCGGAGCCTGAGAATGCGGAGTGGATAGAGGCGAATTTTGGTGAGTTTTCAAAGAGGCACCCTTGGGTGGGGGGAGAGCGGGTCCATCCGCAGACTGTGGTTTTGGAAATGTTTGCGGAGTGCTTTTCTTTTTCCGGTTATATTAAGCAGTATGGTTTGGAACGAATAGAGGGTCTTTTGCTCCGCCATATAAACAGCGTTTACAAGGTTCTGGCGCACACCGTGCCGGAGCGTTTCAAGAATGAGGAAATTCTGGAGATGCAGGATTATCTTCGTGAGATGCTTCAGCGTGTTGATAGCTCTCTTTTGGACGAGTGGCAGCGTATGCAGAACCCCGAATTCATCCTTCCCGAGGAGCGTGAGGAGCCTTTGCCACCCTTTGCGGTTAGCGAGCGAATGGTAAAGGCCCTTGTTCTGCAATTTTTGGTTGCCTGGGGCAAAGGAGATTTTGCCGCCGCCGCCGACTGCCTTGAGCCGAGCGAGGAGTTCAGCGAAAAGAAGCTGGCCGCTCTTCACAAGCAATACATAGAGACGCACAAGGAATTGCGGATGGATGCGGAGGGACGTTCCAACAAGCACACCTCTATTGATAAGAAAGGTGATACTTGGGTTGTGCAGAGAATGCTGCAAGATTACGATGAGCAAAACGATTGGCTGGCAGAGTTTACGGTGGATTTGTCGGCGTCCAAGAGAGAGGAGAGGCTGGTGATGAGGCTGGGGGGTGTATATGCCTAAACTTACACCCACTCCATACAAATACGGCTTTGTAACCGACATAGAAACCGAGGCCTTTGAAAAAGGGCTTTCGGAAGATGTTATTCGCAAGGCGAGCCGTATTCGCAAAGAGCCGGAATTTCTTTTGAATTTTCGCTTAAAGAGTTATGAAAAATTTTTGACAATGAATCCGCCTGCTTGGGGCGAGTTGAAATTCGAGCAGGTGGATTTACAAGACATAGTTTATTACAGCGCACCAAAAAACAAAAAAGAACACGCAAGCATAGAAGATGTTGACCCGGAGCTTTTGGAAACCTTTGAAAAACTTGGCATTCCGTTGAGTGAGCAAAAACGGCTTGCAAATGTAGCGGTGGATGCCGTGTTTGACAGTGTTTCTATTTACACCAGCCACAAGAAAAAACTTTTGGAGATGGGCATAATTTTTTGCAGCTTCGGCGATGCCGTAAAGGATTACCCTGAACTCATTGAGGAATATCTAGGCTCTGTTGTCCCGCCCGGCGACAATTATTATTCTGCGCTCAACAGCGCAGTTTTCAGCGATGGCAGTTTTGTTTATATTCCCTCCGGCGTAAAATGCCCAATGGACTTATCCACTTATTTTAGAATAAACAACAAAGAAGCAGGTCAATTTGAACGCACCTTAATTATAGCAGACAGAGATTCGCAAGTGAGCTATCTTGAAGGTTGCACCGCTCCGGAATTTTCCAGCAACCAATTGCACAGCGCAGTTGTTGAACTCGTAGCTTTAGACAACGCAAATATAAAATACAGCACAGTGCAAAACTGGTATGCCGGCGATAGGGAAAGCGGCAAGGGCGGTGTGTATAATTTTGTGACCAAAAGAGCGCTCTGCAAAGGCAAGAACAGCCACGTGAGTTGGACGCAAGTTGAAGCGGGCAGCGCAATAACCTGGAAATATCCGAGCTGTATTTTGCTGGGCGATGGCTCCTCGGGAGAATTTTACTCCGTTGCTTTAACAAACGGCAAAATGCAAGCGGACACCGGCACAAAAATGCTCCACATAGGAAAGAACACAAAAAGCACCATAATAAGCAAGGGTATTTCCGCAGATCAAAGTTCAAATGCATACAGAGGCTTAGTGGAAATAAGAGCAAACGCAGAAAATGCCGCAAACTACACCCAGTGCGATAGTATGCTTGTTGGGAGCGAGTGTGCGGCACATACCTTTCCCGTGATAATTGCGCAAAACAAAAACGCAAAAACCGAACACGAGGCAAGCACAAGCCGCATCAGCGAAGACATGCTGTTTTTTTTGGAACAAAGAGGCATATCCAGAGAAGATGCAATAGGTTTGGTTGTAGGCGGTTTTAGCAGGGATGTGTTCAAGGAGTTGCCGGGTGAATTTGCGAGCGAAGCGAGGTCGCTTTTGGCGCTCAAGTTGGAGAAGAGTGTGGGGTGATTAGTTTTTCTATTTTTATAGCCCCACCATCACATCCAAAATCTTTTTTCCATTGTATTCAATCCACTCCATCCTTGGCTTCCCAACATTCTCAGTTTTCCTAAAATCAAAAGTGAGTAAGTACCCTATATCTTTATTCTTGCTATCCAAATACCTGCAAACTTGCCCCAATGCTTTCTCATGTGCCGACTCGCCGTACCACAATTTCAATTCAACTATAAATTGCTCTGTGCCAAAATCAACTATCACATCCATCCGGCTTCTGTTACGGGTTTCCGCTTCAACATGATAAAAGCCTTTGCCGTTGAGTATGGGTTTCAAATAGGTCAAAAATAAAATGCGGCATTCGCTTTCCAAAAATTTGCTGTCTTTTTCATTGTAAAGTTCATAATAATGGCGGGCAAATTTTTCTATGCAAAGAGCCATATCCAATTTGTCGTCTTCTATCACTTCATCTGGCATGGTTCGGGTT
>LIUG01000090.1:0-811 GCA_001462245.1 Candidatus Fibrimonas termitidis | reverse complement strand
GGTTCGGGTTATATCCCCTTCGCCTGTATTTACGTTTGCTATCATTTTTTTGGTTATAAAATAATTATAAATTATCGTTTCAAAAATCAGATTGTCTATAACAACCAGTTCATTTTGTTTTCTTAAAATTCCAAACATAATACCCCACTCTATTGCAGGATTTACCATATTGTAATTATAAGATTTACCGTTTACTACAATATCATACAGCAAGTTGTAGAAGTCTTTATCCCACTCTAAATTTTTGCCCAAGTCGTCAAATAGAAGATTCTTTTCGTACAGTATGGTTCTTACGGCTTTTTGTACTCCTTGTACTGTCCAATTCTTTTCCAAATCTTCGTCTATAGTTTGGCAAATTCTGGAAACAAGATAAGGGTAACCGCTGGTATAGGTTCTGATTTCCTTTGACACGGCTTCTATGTCCATTCCTGTTTGATGGTCTTTTTCGTATTCGTTTAGCATGGTGGCTATTTCGGTGGCAGAAAAAGACATGTCTATTTTGAAATTTGCTGCTATGTTCCAAGGAGAATTTATTCTTTTTTCGCCGTCTTTAAGTTGATGCATGCCAGCTTTAACCATTTTCAGTTTCAGATTTTTTATATCGTAAACACCTGCAAGGATTACGCTTTGAAACGTTGCTCCGGCATCATCATTCCTTTTTAAATACTTATCCCGCAGCATTCCCAAAAACTTTAAAAATATGGGATTATTGGAAGTTTTATCCACCTCATCTATCATTAGAATTATTTTCTGAACTTTGCAAATTTTGTTCAAAAAAGCATCAAGCAAATCGAAAGTTGTAACCGTGCTG
>LIUG01000089.1:21237-21439 GCA_001462245.1 Candidatus Fibrimonas termitidis | reverse complement strand
ACGAAATTTATAGTAACCGCGATACTGAATTTTTGGAACGTGAATGCCGCCTATTGTTCATAACATATTTAAGGCCTTTTATAAACGGCGTGGGATTTTACCATATAGAGAGTGAAACGCGAAACAGCGAGCGCACGGATGTAATAATTGACTATAATAACGAACAATTCATAGTGGAATTAAAAATCTGGCACGGCGAGCA
>LIUG01000089.1:0-21084 GCA_001462245.1 Candidatus Fibrimonas termitidis | reverse complement strand
GGCGAGCAAAAACACGAAAAGGCGTATGAGCAGCTTATAAAATACTTAAACTCCAAAAACAAAAGCGAGGGTTATCTGCTCACCTTTGACTTCCGCAAAAGGCGTGCTAAGAAACCTAGCGCAAAGTGGGTGAGGAAGGGTAAAAAGAAGTTTTTGGATTGTTTGGCGGTGTAGGAAAAGCCACTATATATTTCTATATTCCCAGCATGGAGCTAACACCCTTAGATATTCGCAATCAGAAGTTCAGCGCAAAAAAATTGGGCGGCCTTGACTCAGAGGAGGTGCAGGCCTTCTTGAATCAAATTGCAACTTCTTTTGAAAGCCTGCTGGTGGAACGGGCAGACTTGCTCAGAACCATAAACAACGATAAAAAAACCGTTGAGGATTATCGCAGGCTGGAAAAAAGCCTTACCGATGCCGTATATACAATGCAAAGAGCCTTGGACGACATAAAGGTTAAAGCACATCAAGAAGCGGATTTGATAATCGCAGAAGCAAAGGTGCGGGCGGAAAAAGAAGTAGATGCCATAAGAAGCCAAGCTAATAACCTGCGCTCGGAAATAGACCGCTTAAAGCAAATGCGCATGGGCTATTTTGTAAAGCTCCGCAATCTGATGAGAACTCAGGAAGATTTGCTCAACAGCATGGAGAATGAAGAATAATTATGCTCCGTTTTTTTGCCCTGGCTATAGCCTTGGCCTTGCTATCCTGCGCTTCTAAACAGGCGGCAAAAGAAGAAATAATTCCACAGGTAAAACAACCGGTACCCGTAGGCGGCAATTTTGAGCAGGCCGAGCTTGCCGAAGAAAGAGGCGAGTTGGATGCTTCTTGGGGGCTTGGCTCCGATTCCATAGAGACAAAAATCGGAAAAGGATCGGTAAAGGAATATGCTTCCGCTTTGCTTGGATTTAAGTGGAGCGTTAAAGATACTCTTTGGCATAACTGGGAGAGCTTGGCCGAAATAAATCCGGATGCGAATTTAACGCTGGTGAATGCAAGCGAAGAACTCGGTTTCTTTATTTACGGTACTTTGATAGACATGAATTTTTTGACTGCGGAAGATGTGTTTAATGCAATACTGATGCGGCATGGCATTACGCCCGGAACCGAGAACATCACAATCAAAAAAAGCAATAGCGGCAGCGAAAGCGTTTGGAACTTTGATATTGTGTTCGTCACAAGCGGGTATGATTTTAATTATAAAGGGAAATTCTTTTTTGGAAACGGACGTGCAGTAATGGCGATTTCCTGGACTCAGGGGATATTATACAACAAATTCAAAAATGAAATGGAGCGGGCGGTAAACGGGCTTAAGCTGGAAAAAACCTTTGATAAAAACGGAAATGCCAAGATTAAAAAATTCAGCGCTAGGGTGGTGAATATAATCGGGTTGCTGAGATTGGTAGAGGATAAACCAATAGAGGCTCTCAGTTATTTTGAACGCGCCAATACTATGGATCAAAAGGACACCATTTTTTTAATCAATTGCGGATTTGTCTATCAGTTGAAAAATCTGCACGGCCCCGGCATTGCTCATTTTGAATCTCAAATGGATTTGGTCAGGCAAAGCGGGAAGCTACTGTATATTTTGAGTTCAATGCACAAAGCCCTTTATAATTTTAAAAAGACTAAGGAATATGCGGAACTCGCTTTGGAAAAAATGCCGCTTGATGAGGAAACTCAAATAAATTTGAGCGATGCTTTGTGGGGGCTTGGGCAGAGAGCGGCTTCTTTGGATGTTGCGCAGGAACTCTACGAAAAACAGCCGACCGAGCGATTGGGAATTTATTTGGCGAGAACTCTTATGGGCTTAAATCGTTACAGCGAAGCTGCGGATTTGCTCATGGATGTGAAAAAACAATTCGGCATGAGTTCGAGATTAGCCTTGGTTTACACGGAGGTGCTTTTATTTTTGAACCGTTATGAAGAAGCGCTTGCCGTGAGCGAAGAAGCTTTGGTAAAGGAGAGAAAAAATGCGGATTTGTTGCTGGCAAAAGGAAAGAGCCTTTTTTATTTAAGGAATTACAAAGGAGCGGAGCAAACCCTTACCCAGTCACTTGCATTGAAGAGCGAAAGCGAAGATGCAAAAAGCTATCTCTCTGCGGCAAAGGCATTTTTGGGCAAGGCAGATATGAAAGCAATTCAAAAGGCTATAGAACCTGCGGAACCTAAGGCGAATATTAAGAACTTGGTTTTGGATTCTTTGAGCAAGGAAAAGGATTATCCGGTTGTGGCTCATTATTTGCAAGAGACGGTGAAAATAGCCGCCGGCCAGCCTTGGGTTAGCACGGAGCAAAGGTTGTTGCAGGTTTTAAATGCAGGCGGAGCGCAATTGTTCAGCGAAATTACAAAGGATTTTTTGCCGGGAATGGATAGGGTTTATATAAATGCTCTTGATGTTTACGATTCCGCTTTTAAACTGAAATATTCATGGAACCCAAAGAACGCATACATAACTTACGCAACGGCAAATGCCCGTGGCAACGAAGCGCAAACAGTGCACTTGCCTTTGCAACTCTCGGTCGGGGATTTTATCTATTACATGGCAAGCCGTTCAGCCATAAAACCGGATGGTTCCGTTCCTTACACGCATTACAGATTTAGCCGTGAGTATCCTGTTGGGAAAAGCATATTCAAGGTTTATGCGGATACAACGAAAATTCTATTTGACGAATACGGAGATCCGGAGCGAACTGGGTTTTCCAATGGAATAGAATGGCAGCTTGACAATCCTGTTGTTATACACAAAGAGCCATATATGCCGGCTTACAAGGATTTCGGCAGCGGGGTTGTGCTTGCGGCAAAACTTTTCTGGAACGAAGAAGGCGAGCGTTATCACAATTTAATTCAGCATCAGTACAAAAATTCCGTCCCTGTAAGGGAGCAGGCTTTTGAAGTTGCGGGCACAAAAAATAAACTCAATGCGATTTACGCAATTTCCGACTGGGTGCGCAAAAATATAAAATACACTCCCAGGGGTTTTGGCGGGCATTCCCTAATTCCCAAACCGGCTCTTGCGACGTTGCAGGAAAAACAAGGGGATTGCAAAGACCAGAGTTTGCTGCTTCAGGAAATGCTTGCAACCATAGGGGTTAAAAGCCATTTGGCCCTTATACATTTGGAAGAAGCCGGGAGTGAAGCGATTTCTTCCATTCAGCAGTTCAACCACGAGATTTTATATGTGCCGGCAACAAAGGACAATCCCGAGCTTTGGATAGATCCAAGCGATAAAGTTAGCAATCGCCGTCCTATTCCATTGGATTTGGAGGGCCGGGTAGCATTGGTTATAAAAGGCGATTCAAGTTATTCAACGCTCACGCCCGTTTTGGAAATAAACCAGGAACACGAGGCATTTTTATTTCACCGTTTGCGCATAGACGAAAAAGGCATTGGGCATTTCAGGGACAGCCTTATTTTTACGGGCAAATTTGCGAGCGCGATAAGGAATGAGCTTTTGCAGAGGGACCAAAAGGAGCAGAGCGAATATTTTGCGAAATGGATTTCTCAGAGTTTGGAATCTGCGGAGCTTGTCGCTTTTATGTCGCAGAACGCGGAGGATTTTTCAAAGCCTTTAATGCTCACTCTTGTGTATAATTCTCCGCAATTCAGCCCATATCCGGCGCTTTGGGAACGCTCTTTGATGAAGTTGCCGGCGGTAAAGGAACGCCATCATCCCATACGCATACCGCATGAGACCAAGTTTCATTACTCGCTTTCCGTGAGTTCTCAAAAAGGCACAGTTTCTTTGGATATGGAAAACGAGAAGCCCAGAAATATGTTTGTTGAGATGAAAATTTTAGACAATGGCAAAAAATGCGCCGCCAATACCTGCAATCTGATTTTGCAATGGCGAACAGATGCTGTTTTTGCAGACCCGGGTGAATACGAGAGCATTAGGCATGAATGGGACGGGGCATTGAAGATGGCTGGTCCGAGAATAAATGCGAAGTAGATGAAAATAAAAACCAAAGTTTATATAAAGCTCAACAAACCGCACGGTTATGAATGCAGCCATGCCCCTTCAAACCACGAGTCCGTATTTTCGCTGTTCCCTCCCGAACTGATAAAAAACGGCTTGCAATGCGCCGGCAGGCTGGACTATGACACCACCGGCCTAATTCTCCTTTCAAATGACGGCGAATTCATACACAAAATAGAGCACCCCAAAAAAGGTTTTGCAAAAACTTATATAGCCACGCTTGCCGCTCCTTTAACCGAAGAAATGCAAAAAAAACTTTTGGAAGGCGTCCAGCTTCGCAACGAAAGGCACATCTGCGCAGCATTGGAGCTGAAACTCACTGCGGATAATATTGTTCAAATAACAATAAAGGGCGGGGTTTACCATCAGGTAAAGAGGATGTTTGCCGCTGTGGGCAATAAGGTTATCGCTTTGCACAGGAGCAAGATAGGTGTTTATGAACTGGGAGGGTTGAAAGCGGGAGAATGGGATTTTTTACAACCGGAAGCATTGGGTTAATTAGCTTTTGACTGTTAAAAATATCCTTTATACAATACAAAAATTTACTATATTATAGCGTATATAGGATGTTATTTATGTCAAAGCAGAGCAAAACAGTATTGTTGCCTAGGCAGGTAAAGCTGCTGAATGGTTTAGGCGAGCAGGTAAAACTTGCCCGTTTGCGCAGGAATTTATCGGTGGAACAGCTTGCACAGCGGGCAGGAATTGCACGTACCACGCTTTTGAGATTGGAGCACGGGGATGGCGGAGTTGCGCTTTCTACCTTGGTCAAAACATTATTTGTGCTTGGATTGGAGCAGGATATTTTACTGATAGCAAAAGACGACTTAATGGGCTATCGTATGCAGGACTTGGGGCTTTTGACAAAAAAACGCGCAAGGAGCAAAAATGCAAAATAAGGAAAAGAAAATTTTTGTCTATTTTGACAGCTATGAACTCCTTTTTCTGGGTCTGCTGCGCTCTGCCATTGTTCGCGGCAAAGAGGTTTTCAGTTTTAATGCTTCCGAAGAGTATGTCAAAAACGAGGCGTTTCGCTTTTTGGACCCGGATTTGGGGCAGTTTAGCGGTTCTCAATATTTGCGCTCGGAAAAAGCAAACTTCGGGGTATTTTTGGATTCCGCTCCTGACAGGTGGGGCAGGCTGCTCCTAAGGCGCAGAGAAGCAATACTCTCAAAAAAAGAAAAACGGCAGGAAAAAACCTTGCTTGAAAGCGATTATTTATTGGGAGTTTTTGATAAAAACAGAATGGGCGCATTGAGATTCAAAACGCAGCCGAATGGCATATTTTTAGACGACAACACCGATTTAGCGGCTCCACCGATAACCGAATTAAAAAGGCTGGAAGAGTCAAGTTTAATGTTTGAAAACGAAAAAAGCGCAAACGAAAAATGGCTGCAAATGCTGGTAGCGCCGGGATCTTCGCTAGGCGGTTCAAGACCCAAAGCGAATGTCATAGACAAAAAAGGAAATTTATGGATAGCGAAATTTCCCAGCAAACTAGATGATATAGACAAGGGAGCATGGGAAGCGGTGGTCTGCAGACTAGCTCAAATGTGCGGAATTGCCGTCAATGATTTTTCCATAAAAAAATGCAATTCAAAATACCACACATTTTTAACGCTCCGTTTCGACAGAAGATGCAAAATGAGAATACACATGGCAAGCGCAATGACCATGTTAGGCTATTCCGACGGCAACACAGAAAATGCCAATTGGCTGGAATTGGCGGATTTTATAATTAAACACAGCGACAGAACAGATTCGGATTTGGAAGAATTGTGGCGACGTCTCGTTTTCAGCATAGCAATTTCCAACAGCGACTGCCATTTGCGAAACCACTCCTTTATTCTAAACAAAAACAAAATCTGGAATTTATCCCCAGCCTACGACATGAACCCGGACCCGGACGCAACCGGCCTTGCATTAAATGTAAATGAAAACAACAACTCTCTGGATTTTGATTTGGCTTTGGATGTAGCTCCGTTTTTCCGTGTGAATATGCAAAAAGCGAAAGAAATTTTGCGCCTTGTAAAAAAAACGGTTGCCAAATGGGAGCAAATCGCTGCTGAGTTTAGGATTCCAAAAAAAGAGTGGGGAAAAATGGAACGGGCGTTTAAACTCACACCTTCCACACCCCGTACCGGTAGCTCGCAGTAAAAAGCTGAATGTGGTAAAAAAAATAATGTATATTATACAACGCAGCGATTAAAAAGTCGGTTTATTATGAATGCACTTGAGAAAGAAACAGATATTAAAAAGAGAAAACTAGGCCTGGTACAATATTTCTTTATTGTTATTTGTTCCGGCGCAAATAGGGAAATTATTGAAGACTGCCATATTGAATGGAGCAAATACACAAGCATAGGAGCAACTGTATTCTTTACCGGTGCGCTTGCCAGTTTATCCGGTGGCTATGCCATTTATTCCGTTTTTCAAAACACAGATTATGCCTTTCGGGCGGCGGTGTGTTTTGGTTTGCTTTGGGGGCTGGTTATCTTCAATCTGGACCGCTATATAGTTTCTACTCTGAGAAAATTAGACGAAAGAACCCCGTGGAGGAGATTAAAAGAGCTTTCGCAGGCTTTTCCCCGTATCATTTTGGCTGGTCTTATAGCCATCACAATTTCTGTGCCTCTTGAAATAAAAATATTTGAAGATAGCCTTGCCGATGTTATAGAACAAGAGAAAATGGAAGCAGAAGAAAGAAATAAAAACTTTTCCGAAAGGATACATGATATCGGTATAAAAAATCAGAAAATCAGCGATAAAAGGGAAGAGATAGGTATATTGGAGCATAAACTGGACGAAGAGCCTAAAATGGTCAAAATTTACAGAGATAAACTCAAAGAGGCACAAGATAAATTAGCAAAAACAATGCGGACAAATAACACCAAAATAGCGAAGAATAAAATGGCTATTGAGGAAATGCAAAATTCCGGCGACAATGATTCCCATTCCGACGAGATTGCCAAATATGAGGAGGAAAATAAAAGATTGCAGAGAGAGATAAATTTTGAAGAGAATAAAATTCAAAACATGAAAAGAGAATTGCGTGCGCATGAAGAAAATTATATTAACGATATAGAAAACGAAATAAAAGAAGCCAGATCTACGTTAAAAAGATTGGAAGAGAAAGAGACTTTAGCACGAGACTCTGTAAAGGAAAATACAAAGGAAATAAGTACAAGGACCAAAAATTCTTTTTCAAATAGTTTTATACCGCGACTGAAGGCTTTGGGGCATTTGAAGGAAAAAGATGAAACTATGCGGCTCGCAAGCTTGATGCTTAAGCTATTATTTTTAGCAGTAGAGCTTACGCCTATTTTTACAAAACTGATAACAAAGCGAAGCGCTTACGATGAGATATTTGAACGGATGGATTATGAATATAAAATTGAGCAAAATATTATCAGGTCTAAAATAACTTCCAAATTTAAGAATCATGTAGAAAAAGACGAAGAGCTGGCAACAAAAATTGCAGAAGCTAAAAATGAAAAAATATTGAAAACGAATGAAACTATCATAAATGAAATGGCTAAAAAACAGGAAAAATTAGCATTAAACGCAATAAGCGAGTGGTATAAGAAAGAAAATGCGAAGCTTTAACCCGCTAGCTTGGCGTAAAAATTACTAGATTTTTTCGCTATGGTTTTTCCCACACAAGACGCCAAAACGCTGGTGCGCCTCGCCTTAAACGAAGATGTTCGCACAGGCGATGTGACAAGTTTATGGACCTTGCCCACGCAGCAAACTCAAACTGCAAACCTTATAGCAAAAGAAGCGGGTGTTATTGCCGGCTTGCCCATTATTCCCATTGTATTTGAGGAACTCAAAGAAAATGTAAAAATAGATTTCAATATTGAAGACGGCGCACACGTTAAAATAGGCGATAAAATAGCTGCCATTACAGGAGAAACAAAAACTTTGCTCTCCGGCGAGCGGGTTATGCTCAATTTTTTGCAGCAACTCTGTGGTGCGGCAACCATTACAAATAAATTCGCGCAGGTTCTTGCGGGTACAAAAACCAAGGTGCTGGATACCCGCAAAACAATACCGGGTTTTAGAACTTTGCAAAAATATGCCGTTTTGGTTGGAGGCGGTTTAAATCATCGCATGGGTTTGTGGGATATGGTTTTGGTAAAGGATAATCATATTGCTGCCGCTGGCGGAGTTTTGGAAGCGTGGAATGCCGTGAAAAAACAAAATGCGCAAAATTTGAAGGTTGAAATTGAGGTCGAAAATCTTGAACAGTTAAAGTCACTTTTGAACTTGGGTGTAAACCGCATAATGCTGGACAATATGGATAACCAAACCATGCAAGAAGCGGTTCGCATTGTAAAAGAAAGCGGAGATACTGTTGAATTGGAGGCGAGCGGAAACATGAGTTTGGAAAGAGTTAAGGAAATAGCAAACATCGGTTTGGACTTTATTTCCGTAGGAGCCTTAACCCACAGCGTAAAATCCTTAGACATATCCATGAGAATATGAAACGCACCCTAATTCTTACAATAGACATAGGCAACAGCCAAACAGCGGTAGGCATTTACAGAGATGCAAATGTTGAAGCGAGCTATCGCTTAACCACAAACGACAAAACAACCAGCGATGAGATTTTTTTCAGGTTAAGCGATTTGACAAGGCATTTCGGACGCAGGGCAAAAGAATTTACCCACGTTGGTTTGAGCAGCGTTGTTCCGCAGCTCGTACGCCCTTGGATTAAAGCCCTTGATGTTTACTTTAATAAACCCATTCAAATTGTCAGTTCCAAAAATTGCCTTGATTTGCCCATAGCTTACCCCCGCCCCGCCAGTGTTGGGCCGGACCGTTTGTGCAACATGATTGCGCTTCGCTCCATGGGGCTTCAGAATGGAATAGTTGTGGATATGGGAACCGCTACCACATTTGATGTTTTGCATAACAGCGGTTTTGCCGGCGGTTTGATTGTGCCGGGTATAAGCGCATCTATGGATACTCTCACGGAAAAGGCAGCGATGCTACTCCCTGTTTCAATAAAATGGACAAATAAATTCGTGGCAAAAAACACAGGCGATGCCATGCGTGCGGGTATTCTTTACGGATTTTTGGCACAGCTCGATTTTTTGATAAAAGGCATAAAAAAGGAAATAGGAATAGAAGATATTCCGGTAATAGCCACAGGCGGCTGGGGCAAAATGCTTTTGAAACGAACACCCTTAGTAAGAAGGTATGACCCTTATTTAACTTTAGAAGGCATTCGCCAAGTTGCGATTAACGGCAACGGGTTTAACAATTTTGATGGGGAAGAATAGAGGCGTTGCACGCAACGCTCTCCTGCCATCTCCGTATATTCTCATGATGCCCGGAAAGCAAAATATCCGGCACCTTCATCCCCTCAAATTCCTGCGGCCTTGTCCAAACCGGACAACCGAGCAAGCCATCTTGTGCAAAGGAATCCGTTTCTGCGCTTTCCATAGTACCCAGCACTCCCGGTATCAGCCTCACAACCGCATCGCTTAAAATCATAGCAGGCAACTCACCGCCGCTAACGACATAATTCCCAACGCTTACGGATAAATCAACCCTGCTCTGCCGAATGCGTTCATCAACGCCTTTGTAATGCCCGCACACCAAAATCAAATGCTCTTTTTGCGAAAGCTCTTTTGCCAAAGAATGCGTAAGCATTATGCCGTCTGCCGCAAGCAAAATCACTGTAGCATTGTTTTTCTTCGGTTCGCAAAAATCAATAGCTTTCGCCAAAGGCTCCGGCCTCAGCACCATTCCGGCTTCAATGCCATAAGGAGCATCATCCACCTGCCCATAATCATTAATAGCAAAATCCCTTAAATATACCGTGCGAAAATCCAAAATACCGCTCTTTTGAGCACGCCCCATTATAGAATGCCTCATAGGCTCAAACATCTCAGGAAACAAAGTTATGCAATCAACTCTCAACTCTCCACTCTCCACTCTCAACTAGATATCAGAGTCTGAACAAACTCCAACTCCACCACTATCCTCTTATTTTCCATATCCACGTCCAAAATGCAATCATCTATCCAAGGAACAACAACTTCCTTTGTGCCCACCAGCAAATTAAACACATTTACCGAAGGCATTTCCTGTGCGCTCAGAACCTTGCCCAGCAGGTTTCCATCCTTGTCCACCGCTTCGAAATTTTCAAAGTCGCTAAAATAAAATTGACCCTCCGGTAGAGGCAATCTCTCGGCTTCCGGCACAAGAACATAAGCACTCACAAAGGGCTGGATAGATTCCGGGGAATTAAACCCCTCGAAACGGAATTTCCATAAAGACCCATAGGTCTCGGAATGGGAAATAAAGGCCTCTTTGATTTCCCCCTTTGAGAGTTCCAAATAAACCTTTTTCAGCAAAGAATGCCTCTCAAAGTCGTGGGTGAGGGGTCTGCAGAGAATATCGCCAAAAAGACCGTGAGTTCGCATCAAACGCCCCACGGCAACGAAAGAGTTCACACCCTAGCCTTCTTGGGCGGCGGTTTTTTCCGCCTCAATACGGGCTTTTGCCTTTGGACCCAGTTTTGCTTTTTTTGCTTTTGGAGCCAGAGGTACCGGGGTTTTGCCCTCAATGCTTCTTCCAGCGCGTTTTTCGTGGAAAAGAGCCATTATACCCTGCTGTTTTAGCAAAGAGCGAACCGTGTCGGAAGGTTGAGCGCCAACGCCGAGCCAATACATAACTCTGTCGTAATTGAAGCGAACCTCAGCAACCTTCAAATTCGGGTCATAAAAACCGAGTTGTTCAATAGACTGACCGTCCCGAGCCTTACGGCTGTCTGTTACCACAACCCTATAAGTGGGATGGTGGCGTTTTCCAAATCTGGATAGGCGAATTACTGCTGCCATAAATATTTCCTATAAATTGCGAGGTTAAAATATAGTAAAAAATTGATAAGCCGTCAAGTTTTTTTTCCTACATTTCCCCCAATATGCAACTCTCCACCTCTTATTCCACTCTCCTCTCCCTGGCCAAAGACCGCATCCTGCTACTGGACGGCGGAATGGGAACCATGATCCAAAAACACAACTTAACCGCAAGCGATTCCTTGGTACTCTCTCATCCAAGCATTATAGAAAGCATCCACACCGAATACCTTGAAGCCGGCGCAGACATAATAGAGACCTGCACATTCAACTCAAATGCCGTTAGCCAAGCGGACTACGGAATGGAAAACGAATGCTATAAATTGAACAAAACCGGTGCGGAAATAGCAAGGCGGGCAATCGAAAAGCACGGTGGGAAGCATTTTGTAGCTGGCTCCATTGGCCCAACATCAAAAGCCGCCGGCATGGCTAGCAAGGTAGAAGACCCCGCAAGCAGGGGTGTAACATTCAGAGAACTCGCAAACGCATACCAAACGCAAATCAAAGGGCTTTTAGATGGCGGTGCAGATATTCTTTTAATAGAAACAGTGTTCGATACGCTCAACTGCAAAGCCGCTTTGTACGCTGCTTCGCTTGAACAAGAGGAACGGAGAATAAAAGTTCCGGTAATGGTTTCGGGAACTATCAGCGATGCTTCGGGGAGGCTCTTAGCCGGGCAAACTCTGGAGGCGTTTTGGAATTCTATTTGCGGCTATGATTTATTCAGCATTGGTTTAAACTGTGCCCTTGGTGCAGAGGAAATGGGTGCGCATATTGCGGAACTCTCAAGAATTGCAAATGTTTTTGTGAGTGCATACCCAAACGCAGGGCTTCCCAACCAACTCGGCGGCTATGACGAAACACCGGAGGGCATGGCAGGGCACATTGAAAAATTTGCCGACAACGGATGGCTCAACATTGTAGGCGGCTGTTGCGGAACTACGCCGGACACAATCGCAGCGATGAAAAAGGCAGTGCAAAACAAAGCTCCGAGAAAAATTCCCGAAATTGCGAAAACAACAAAACTCTCCGGCTTGGAACCGATTGAAATCACGGAGAGCAGCAATTTTATAAATATCGGCGAACGGAATAATATGGCGGGCAGTTTGAAGTTCGCAAAAATGGTCCGGGAAAACAACTGGAGCGAAGCCGTAGCTATTTCCATTGCCCAAATTGAAAACGGTGCGCAGATTATAGATATAAATGTCGATGACGGCTTGCTGGATTCAAAAGAAAAAATGCGGCATTTTGTAAACCTCTATGTTTCCGAACCGGCAGCAGCGAAATGCCCCATTATGGTGGATAGCTCGGATTTTGATGTTCTGCTTGCGGGAATGGAATGTTTCCCCGGAAAGGGCATTGTAAATTCTCTTAGCTTAAAAGAGGGCGAAGATGCGTTCTTGAAAAAAGCGAAGGAAGTCAAGCGGATGGGTTTTGCTCTTGTTTGCATGGCTTTTGATGAGCAAGGGCAGGCGAACAGCTATGAAAGAAGGGTAGAGGTTTGCAAAAGGCAATATGATTTGCTCACTCAAAAATTGAATTTCAACCCCTGTGATATTTTCTTTGACCCGAATGTTCTTTCCATTGGAACAGGCATTGCGGAGCACGCAGACTATGCAAAGGATTTTATAGAGACCTGCAAATTTATAAAGGCGAATTTGCCGCACTCGCACATTGTGGGTGGAATTTCAAATTTGAGTTTTGCATTCAAGGGCAATAATGCAATCCGTGAGAGTATGCACTCCTGCTTTTTATACCACGCTTCAAAAGCGGGAATGGATTTTGGCATAGTGAATGCAGGGCAGCTCCCGATTTATGATGATATTCCCGTTATAGAAAGGGACTTGATAGAAGACCTTATTTTCAACCGTCGCTCAGATGCAACCGAGCGTCTTTTGCAATATGCAGAGAGCATAAAGGAACGCAAAAGCGAAACCGCGGGCAATGCAAATGCCTTGGCTTGGCGAGAGTTGCCTTTGGAAGAGCGTATTTCTTACGCCTTGGTTAAGGGCATGGATTCCTTTATAGAACTTGATGCGGAAGAGGCACGCATCGCTTTTGGCAGTCCGCTCAAAGTGATAGAAGAACTCTTGATGAACGGCATGAACAAGGTGGGTGAATTATTCGGCACAGGAAAAATGTTTTTGCCCCAGGTTGTGAAAAGCGCAAGGGTTATGAAAAAGGCGGTTTCCGTTTTGCAGCCATACATTGAAGCGGAACGCAAGGGCTTGGGCACAAAGGCGGGAAAGGTATTGCTCGCAACCGTAAAGGGCGATGTGCACGACATCGGAAAAAATATAGTAGCAGTTGTGCTGGCCTGTAACAATTACGAAATAATAGATTTAGGCGTTATGTGCCCTGCGGAGAAAATTTTGGAAGCAGTCAAGGAACACTCGCCGAATTTGGTGGGGCTTTCCGGGCTTATAACTCCGAGCCTCGCCGAGATGAGTTTTGTTGTGGAAACCCTTTCTAAAGAGAATTTTGAAATCCCCGTTCTGATAGGCGGCGCAACAACTTCCGCTTTGCACACCGCCGCAAAAATAGCACCGCTTGGCAAGCAGCCTGTAGTTTATGTTCCGGATGCCGGACGAGCAGTTTTTGTGGCGCAGTCAATTTTGAACAAATCCAAGCAAAGCGCATTTTTGCAAGAGAACTACGAAAAGCAGCAAAAACTCCGTGACACCCTGAGCAGAAAGGAAGAAAAACCACTCACGCCGATTGAGGAGGCTAGGGCTAAAGGTTTGGATTTGTTCGGTTTGCCTTGATGTTTTTTTCTATTTTCCATTCATGGCAAAATATATTTTTTTTTAACCTTATTTTCATTATTTATTTTTTCATTATTATTCCCTCCTTCGGGTAGCAGCGATTACAGCAAAATTTTGTTCGATAGCCAAGGAGAATTGCTAAGAGTTTGGCTGAATAAAAACGAACAATACAAATTTCCAAAAAGCGAGAAAATTTCAGAAAAATACAAGACGGCGGTTTTGCATTTTGAAGATAAAAGATTTAATTGGCATTTTGGAATAGACCCCATTGCTGTGCTCAGAGCGGTAAAGCAGAATTTGCAAACCGGGCGAATTGAAAGCGGAGCCAGCACCATAACCATGCAAATCGCAAGGCTGAGAAATCCGAGTGAGCGAACTTTTTTTGCAAAATTCAAAGAAGCCCATGCCGCTCTTAGAATGGAACTTTGGAAAAGCAAAGATGAAATTTTCGCAGAATATGCGAGTATCGTTCCAATGGGCGGGAACGTGGTTGGAGCAGAAACGGCGTGCTGGAGGTTCTTTGGGCATGGCTTGGAGGAAATCACTTGGGCAGAAGCAGTTCTTCTTGCTTTGCTCCCTAACCGCCCATCCGCATTGAATTTGGAAAAAGAAAGGGAAAAACTTTTGGAGCGAAGAAATAACCTGCTCAAATCACTGGCAAAATCCGGCTATATAAATACGGAAACTCTAAACTCCTCCCTGCAGGAACCGTTGCCGAAAATAAATGCAAACTGGAGGTTCAAAACTCCACACTACGCAGAGGCGGTTCTCTCTCTGTTTCCAAATAAAACGATTTTGCATGGAACAATAGACGGAAGAATTCAGGAACGCTTGGAACGAATTGTAAAAAATTATGGGCAAAGAATAAGAGAATATTCAAATATAAATATCTCCGTTTTAGTAGCGGAAAAAACGGGAAAAATCAGGGGCTATCTCGGTTCGCTCGAATATTACGATACGCTTTCCAAAGGAATGATAGACGGAGTGAGGGCGCACCGCAGCACGGGGAGCATTTTGAAACCTTTTTTATACGCTCTCGCAATAGAGCGAGGCCCATACACGCCGGAGAGTTTGGTTGAAGATATCCCTACATGGTATAGAGGATTTTATCCCCAAAACACGGACAAAACTTTTAGCGGAATTTTGCCTTTGAAGGATGCCCTTGTTCGTTCTCTAAATGTTCCTGCGGTTAAAATTTTATCTGATTACGGGGTTGAGGATTTTCATTTTTGGCTGAAAAATGCAGGGCTTGGCGGCTTGTTTCGCTCACCGGAAGATTACGGGCTTTCTCTGATTTTGGGTGGCGGCGAGGCTTCTTTACAGGAACTCGTTCCGCTTTATTCCATGCTTATGAACGATGGCAAACGAACGGAATTAATTTGGATTGAAGACAGTGTTTCGCAAAAAAACGAACAGCTATTGCAGAAAATTACGGCTTATCATATCAGGGAAATTTTATCGGTTAAAGACCATAGCGTAATTCCGGTTGCTTGGAAAACCGGCACGAGCTACGGTTCAAGAGATGCTTGGGCTATAGGGGTTAATGAGCAATGGACTATCGGGGTTTGGGCGGGAAATTTCGCAGGTGGTTCTGTGGCGAATTTAAGCGGCAGTTCTACGGCGGCTCCTCTTTTGTTTTCTCTGTTCAATGATCTGAGCGATAGCAAAAAAGAATTGTGGAGAGGGTTGCCGCCCGATGCGGATTTTGAAGATGTTGAAATTTGCAAACTCAGCGGCTACAAGGCAAAAGATATTTGCCCCCATAAAAAAAATATTAAACTTCCGATAAACAGAAGGCAAAATCAAACTTGCTCGTTTCACAGAGAAATAATAATTTCCAAAAGCACAGGTTTTGAGGTTTGCAGTTTGTGCTGGAATACGGAAGATACTTTGCGCATAGTTAAAGAATATTACACGCCGGCGGTAAGGAGCGAGCTTAGGAAAAGCGGCAGGGAACCCGATGCGGAAACCTTGCGCAATCCGCATTGCTCGGCTAAAAAAGAGGAAATTCAATTTTCTATTATATATCCCGAAAACGGAGCGAGGCTTTTTTTGCCCGGCGGCGATGCCTTGAATACTATGGGTTTTATCGCTATTGCCGCCCACAAGCAGAGAGATGCCGAACTGCAATGGTTTTTAGACGGAGCGTTTTTGGGCAGCACAAAAGGCGAGCATAAAATGGCGGTAACTATTGGCAGCGGCGAGCATCGCATTGGTGTTCAGGATTCGCTTGGGGTATATTTGGAAGCGAGGTTTAGGGTGAGGGCGAAAATATGAGCTATAATTTACATGATTACGATTTTGATTTTCCAAGCGAACTCATTGCGCAAAAAACCGCAGGCAAGGGAAAAACAAAAATTCTGCATTGCCCTAAAAACGGTGGCTCTCTGCAAATTTTGGAGAGCAGTAAAATAATAGATTTATTTAAGCCTGGGGACTGCATAGTTGTAAACAATACACAGGTTATCCCCGCTAGGCTCCTTGGAAAAACAATACATGGCGGCAAAGCGGAAATTCTTTTAATAAAACAACTGGAACCCGCCGCAGACAACTCCGCCAGATGGGAAGCGTGGGTTAAACCAGGCAAGGCATTTGAAAAGGGAAAGGAAATTTTTATCTCAAAAGTAAAATGCAAAAGCGAAGGATTTGCAAACTCAGATAACTCCAAAACACGTACAATAAATTTCTCCATTTCAAATGCGGAGTTCAATTCCTTTTTAGCGGAAAACGGGCATATTCCATTACCGCCATATATAAACAGAAATGATAACACAGACGATAAAAACGATTACCAAACTGTATTCGCAAAATATTCCGGAGCCGTAGCTGCTCCAACGGCAAGCTTGCATTTTAGTGAGAGCATGGTAAATGAACTAAAAAACAGAGGAGTGCATTTTGCGGAAACAACTCTGCATGTTGGTCCCGGCACATTTGAAAACATAAAGGAAAGCGAAGATTTTCGCAAACATAAAATGCACAGCGAAGAATACGAACTTACGGAAGTTGCGGCAAATGCGATAAACAAATGCAAAAAGAATGGCGGCAGAATAATTTGCATAGGCACAACAAGCGCAAGGGTTTTGGAAACGGTCGCAAATGAAACCGGTTTTGTAAAAGCAGCCAAGGGCATAACGGATATTTTCATCTACCCCGGGATTAAATTCAAAGCAACGGACGCTTTGCTCACAAATTTCCACTGGCCAAAATCCACCCTAATTTTATTGGTATCCGCATTTTACGGCAGAGAAAACACATTAAACGCCTATAAATTCGCAGTTGAAAACTCAATGAAACTCTTTAGCTACGGAGACGGGATGTTGATAATCTAATGCGTCTGGCGCGATTCGAACGCGCGACCTTCGGCTTCGGAGGCCGACGCTCTATCCAACTGAGCTACAGGCGCAAGTCTTGTGAAATATAGTAAAGAAATTTCTAAATTTATTCTTCCGTGACAGAACTCACCAAGCAAAGGCTCGCAAAGTTCAGGCGAAATAGGCTCGCATGGTTTTCTTTTGTGATTTTGGCAGCTGCATATCTGCTTTCGCTCACAAGCCCTTGGCTGGTGAACGATAAACCTCTGTTTTTGAAATATAACGGCAAATTCTATTGCCCTGCGCTTTTTCATTACCCGCAGAACGAATTTTACGGCAATTATGCGACCGAGCCGGATTACAAGGAACTGGTTGAGTATGCACGGCAAAATTCCGTTGATGTTTTTGCCTTGTTTCCGCCCATTCCCTGGAGCCCGGTAAAATCGCAATTAACGGCAAGCGGTTCGCCTCCATACTCGCCTTCTGCCCAGCACTGGCTGGGGACAGATGCCCACGGCAGAGATGTTTTCTCCAGATTAATCCACGGTTTTAGAATTTGCATGAGCTTTAGCATTTTGCTCTCTTTAATCGGAACTTTTTTAGGCATTGTAATAGGCGGGGTTCAAGGGTATTTGGGCGGCAAAACGGATATTATTTTTCAAAGACTTATTGAAATCTGGGCTGCGCTGCCTTTTTTATACGTGGTTATTTTGCTCGGCAGCATTTACGGTCAAGGCTTTTGGCTTTTGGCTGTGATTATGGCGGCGTTCAGTTGGATTGGCCTTAGCTATTATATGAGGGCGGAATTTTTCAAAATAAAGAACATGCAATTTGTTAAGGCAGCCGCAGTGCTTGGCCTTAGCCATAAAAGAATTTTTTTCAAAGAAATTTTGCCAAATGCCTTGACTCCCGTTATCACGCTCTTTCCGTTTTCCCTAATCGGTGGCATTTCGGGGCTTACATCTCTTGATTTTCTTGGCTTTGGCTTGCAACCTCCAACTCCGTCTTGGGGAGATTTGCTTTCGCAAGGCCTTACAAATCTTTATGCCCCTTGGATTGCGGTTTTCACAATAGCCGCGCTTTTTATAACCCTTATGCTGGCCTCGTTTATAGGCGAAGGGATTCGTGATGCCTTTGATCCCAAGTCCGGTGATAGGTTCCGTTGATTGATATATTTTCTAGATTCCCATCTATGCCAGCTATCAACATTTCTAAAATTTGGAAGCAAATCCAATCCTCAGACTTTAATCTTGCACGTGATAGCCAACTTGTTGAGCAAGTTAAACAAGTTGCTATAACTTCAACAAAAGCCGCCGCAGTTGGCTTTGGCACTAGCGGTTGGCGAGGCGAGATAGGCGCGGAATTTACGCTCAAAAATATTCAAGTGGTTGCAAAGGCGATTTTGCAGGTTTACAAAGAAGCGGATGCCGCCGTGTTTGAAGCCTTGGGTGTAAGCTCTTTTGAAGAACTGCAAACAAAAGGCTTGGTAATTGGCCACGATAATCGCTTGCTCGGCAAGGAGTTTTGCGAAGTTGTGGCAGATCAATTCATAAAGGCCGGCATAAAAGTTTATTACGGCGGGGAAATGCCAACTCCGGAATTCAGTGCGGCAATAGAGTCACTGGGTGCGGCTTGCTCCGTGAACATAACGCCTTCTCATAACCCGAGCAACTACAACGGCATAAAATTCAACCCGGCAGACGGAGGTCCGGCAGGTCCAGAAATCACCGATAAAATAACCCAAAATTCAAACGCCTTAATGGAGGCGCACGTTTGGGAAAACCTAGGTGACATAAACTGGGAGGTTATAGACCCCGTTAAAATATATAAGAATTTTTCCGAAAAACAGGGGACAATAAAATACGGCAGAATTTTATCCTTGCTCTCAAAAGAAAGCATAGACTTGGTTTGCGACCATGTTCACGGCTCAACAAGGGGCAGGCCTGCTGCGATGCTGAACAACCCGCAATGCCTTATCAGTCTGAGAACCGAAACAGATCCTTTATTTGGCGGCGTTGCGCCGGAACCCTCTTCCAAAAACCTAGCCGGAATAAAACAGGTTTTAGATGCGAGCAAAAGCCGCTTTAAACTCGGAGCTATTTTTGACCCGGACGGAGACCGCATTCGTTTTTACGATGGCACCCGTGAAATAGACATGAACAGTTTTGGAGCAATAGCCTTTCACTACATGGTTACATGGCGCAAAGAAGAAGGCGTTTTGGCAAAATCCGTTGCCACTTCAAATTTCGCAAATATAATCGCAGCAAAGCTGGGCATCGCGGTTATGGAAACGCCTGTTGGTTTCAAAAACTTTCGCCCTTGGCTAAAGAGAAGCGCAAATCCCAAGGCGCTTATAGCTTTTGAAGAATCAGATGGTATAACGGGCCTTAACAACACTTTGGAAAAAGATGCCATGTTCGGGCTTTTGATTGCTTTGGAGATAATGGCGGTAACAGGCAAAAATTTAGGCGAATACCTAGACCTTTTATATGCGGAATACGGCCGCCTTTATCCTGAGCGTTTTGGCTTTGAGGTGGATAAATCCTTGGTTGGCCAGCCGCTTTTGGAGCGAGTTGCGGAAATAGCAAAGTCTGCGCAGCCGGGTTCAAAAATTGCCATCGGCAAAAAAAGCAAGGTTGTGCGTGAATTGCTTACCATAGACGGCGTTAAAATAATTTTTGACGACGACTCTTGGATGCTTGTTCGCCCCAGCGGAACCGAACCAAAGGTTCGCATTTACGCTGAGTGCAGAAACCCGGAAGAAAAAGACGAGATGTTTGCCGCCGCAAAGGCTCTTTTCTTTAAATAATCAATTTCTTCTCTTTTTCTTTCTCGGAGGGGGTTCCTCCTCTTCGTCTTCATCCACAACTTCAAATTTGCTTTTCTTTTTGGGCGGAGCTTTCTTTTTCACTGGTGGTTCTTCTTCTTCAACTACAGGTTTCTTTTTCCTTTTCTTTTTTGGCGGCGGCGGTTCATCATCATCATCAAAGTCGTCTTCTTCAACAACTTTTTTCTTCTTTTTAGCGGCAGCGGCTTCTTTTTTCTTAGCCATCTCTGCTTCTTTCCGGGCTTGTTCCGCTTCTTTTTTCTTAGCCATTTCCGCTTCTTTCCTAGCTCGTTCCGCTTCTTTTTTCTTAGCCATCTCCGCTTCTTTCCGGGCTTGTTCAGCCTCTCTCTTGGCTTGCTCTACCTCTTCTATAGAATCCCTTACAAATTTTTTACGTGCGGCAATGGAATCTTTTTTCCGTTTTTCCACTTTTTCAATGGAATCCGCGACTCGTTTTTTCTCCTTGGCAATGGAATCCGCAACTCGTTTTTTCTCTTTGGCAATAGAATCCGCAACTCGCTTTTCCTCTTTGGCAATAGAATCCGCAACCCGTTTTTTCTCTTTGGCAATAGAATCCGCTTCTCTTTTTCTTGCAACGGCTTCTTCCCTTGCAATATCGGCTTTGTCAAATGCGGCGGCTTGGGCTTTGATTATTGGAGCTTCGTATTTTGAAGTTTTGAATACCCGGCCCGGCTGAAAATTCCAAGTTTTAGCCTGTTCAAGAACGGTGGAACCTTCAGTGGCTTTGCCTATCATAGTAAAATTCAAATCCGAGATTTTAATAGGTTCATCGTCCAAATATATCATAAGGTCAAAAAGCCCGGCTTGGTAATTTACGCCATCCGCCGTTTTTCCGGGTGCGGGGTAATATGCTATAACCACAATCACATCTTCGCCTAAATCCGGGGTATTGTGGCTTGCATTTGCTTTTCCGCTAACCTCAAAGAACCAGGGCCTGTATTCAACCTTCATGCTGAAATCACGGTTGTTTCCGGTGATTTTTCCAAAGTTCACAAAACTGCCGGTGAAGCCTATGAAGGAAGGTTCCTTGGCTTCAAGTTTAGGAACAGTGCCGGTTGGTTTAGGCTGTTCCTTAGTTGCCGCCTTGGGTGCAGGAGCGGTTTTTTTCTTTGCCGCTTGCCCAAAGGCAAAATTCGCTGATATAAAGACTAGAAACAATAGTAGCAAAAATTTTTTCATAGAGGGAAATATAGAAAATTGCAGAGTAAAAAGAAATTCGCTATGTCACACGTGTTTTTTATACGCCCTATTACGATTTTTGCCAACAGAAATAAGCATTCCTTCGGCTACCAAATCACGCAATAAAATT
>LIUG01000088.1 GCA_001462245.1 Candidatus Fibrimonas termitidis | reverse complement strand
ATAAAATATGAATATGTTTTTGAGGTAAAGTATGCCAAAACCGAGGCAACGGAAGCGGAGATAAAGACGAAATGCGATGAGGCGGAGATTCAAATTGAGAAGTACCGCAAAGATCCTAGGTTTGTGAGTAGGGATGATGTTAAGTTTGCGGTTATTGTGTTTAAGGGAAAAGGGGAGTATGTCCAAAATTTTCCAGCATCACCATCCTTATCCTGCGCATGGATATAAATATCCTTTTTCCGAGGCGCTTATAAGCAGCAAGCTATCTGTCATTGCGTGTTTACCTCCATGTCTTTTTTTGCATTACATTGGGTGGTGATTTACAAAACTGGAAATTAAAATACCAAACTCTTCGCTAAAGCCATAATTGCTTCCTTGCTTAAATTGCGATAAATAAAGGAATAATACTTATGGGCGTATCTAGCTTTTGTTTGAGCATCCTTGAGTTGGGTTGCCGCTCACGGGCAGCGTCACAGTTGTGAGCATTCCCGCCATTAACGGTGTGCCAGTGCAACATTACGTCTCACATTTTTTTCTACATTACCGCTATGGCAAACCAAACCGCACAGTTATTTGACTTGATGTTCAAGTATATTCTAAAAGAGGCGAGCACCCCTGCGGTGGTGCATTTTATGAATGGGCTTTTTGATAAAAACTACAAACCTAACAGCAAAGTGGTGTTTTTGCCGACCGAAAGCGTGAGCGAGCAAAAAGGCAAGCTCGGAAAAATCGTTTCCGATATACCGCTGTCAATAAACGACGATTGCTATTTAATAGAAGCACAAATATCAGACGATTTGGAAATAGCCTTGCGGGCTTTTCAGTATGCCTTTGCACTTGCCAAAAACAACAAAGCTATTTCCAAAGACGGTTCCGTGATACATCTTGAATTGCCGGAGCCGAGAATAATTTATTTTGAGAATAAAAACAAGACGCCGGATATTGTGACTTTGAAGATAAAATACCCAAAAGGGGAATTCAGCTATGAAATCCCGACATTCAAAGTTTTAGAGAACCCAGTTTCGGAGTTTGAGAAGAGGCGTTTGGATTTGCTGCTGCCTTTTTATCTTTTGAAATTTCGTAAAGAACTGAAAAAGAGGAATGTCAATTCGGAGAGGCGGAAAGAGATGGCAAATGAAATGAATGCTTTAATATCTGATATAGACCGCATATTGGAAAGGCATAGCAAAGAGAAATTAATCAGCCAAGAAGACGTATTGCTTTTAGTTCATGAATTATCAAGAATGCATTATGAGCTTTACGACCGTTACAAAGAATTCAAGGAGGTGAATATGACCCTGATGGATAAAATAAAAACTCACCACAAAGAGATTGAGAAGCGTGGTGAAAAACGTGGTGAGAAGCGTGGCAAAAAACTTGGTGCTCTTGAGGTGCTAAAGCTTGTGGAGCAAGGTTATAAGCCGGCTGAGATTAAGAAGATGGTGTTGGTCTAGTTCTGCCAAACCTGTGGGAATACAAGGTTTAGCAGGTTCGGTTTGAGCATCTTGGGTTGAGCTGCGCTCACGGGCAGCGTATCAGTTGTGAGTATTTAAACACTTTCTTTGACACTTTCATTTTAGGAAAGAAGCATTTTCAATGTTTTACATAAGTTCGTTCAAATTGTTCTGTTAATGCCCCTGTTGCTGTGTTGTAAGTTGTCTCGCGAATTGTCAATTTTGTTGCAGAGTCTGACACTACCTCACAAATTTGGTACCTGTTTTCTTCCGGACTTGCTTCACAGGTTTTACTGTATATCCTAAATGTCGGAATTTTTGCTCTGATAGTAGCATCACCTGGGAGTGTATAAATATAGGTACAAGATAATGCACCTTCGGCTGTGTATGACTTCTCTTCCAGCGTAACGCCGTTTTGTACTTTATACTCGTTATACGCACCTGTTCCTCCAGTATTTGTTTGATAACGCTTGTATGTCTTGACATCGCCTTCCGTGCTTAACAATATAATCGTGGAATTGAGTTCAATACTGCTATTATATGGTTCTCCATTAATAGTTTGGGTTGAATTAGTAGTGTATGACAGCATAAGTCCGCTTTCTTCATCGTATACAGTTTGCGATGTTGTTGTAATATCTGTATCTATTATTCTAGCATCCTGTAATGTGTTCCCATTTCTGTAAGTGCTGCCTGTGCCTGAAGCCTGCCCAGAGCCAAATATACCATCAGAGTTTGAAGTATAGTTATATCGCTGCTCATAATGTTTATTATCTATATATGATGTGTATGTATATGTATATGTGTAGTTCATACTAATGGCGTCACTAACGATATATCCTTTCAGTTTTGAGATAAGCCATACAGATACTTCCTCACTAGAACTGCTGCTATCGCTGTTAACATCGGAACTACTGCTATTGCCACCGATATCAGAACTACTACTATCGCCGTTAGCATCGGAACTGCTACTATCACTGTTGACATCGGAGCTACTGCTACTGCCAACATCAGAACTGCTACCATCGCCATTGATATCAGAACTGGAAGATATTCCATCTTCGCCATTAACAGACGAGGATGACAAGAAATTTTCATTGACATTGCTACTGCTTGATGGAACAGGGCATAATTAGGAACAGAGGGAATTTTCCAGTATTTCAATAATGTCCGTAAAATTTCTGTTTTTAGCGTGTTTCAGCGGAGTGATACCTTCTTTATCCGGTAAGTTAACGTCTGCGCCGGCACCGGTTAACAAACGCACGACTTCCGTATGCCGTTCTCCTCCGTCACCCAATATGATTGCTTCATGCAATGCGGTCCATCCTATCTTGTTGATATGATTGACGCGGATATCTGTCTTCAACAGTTCTTTTATAATTTCAACATGCCCACGGTCTGCGGCCCGAATCAGTCCGGTTCCGTTGTAGCTGTCCGTGCTGCGTACGTCCGCTCCGGCTTTAAGGGTTTTCCTCAGCAATTCTATAAATCCATCGGAAGTAGAAATCAAATAAGCGCTCTGCAAGGTATCGTCTTTCATATTGACGTCCGCACCGGCAGCAATCAGTAAATCAACAATTTCGAGATGATTCCCGTAAGCGGCAGCCACAAGGGCGCACCTGCCATCCTTATCCTGCGCATGGATATAAATATCCTTTTTCAATATTGATTTTACAGTCTCAACATCCCCTTTTTCCGAGGCGCTTATAAGCAGCAAGCTATCTGTCATTGCGTGTTTACCTCCATGTCTTTCTTTTGCATTGCCTTGGGGGGTAATTTACAAAACTGACCTTATCAATTATTCCACTCTCCAAAGCGTGTGTTGGCAGTGGTGGATTTGTATATTCTATATGATGCAAGTCTATGAAACCAAGAGATTCAAAAAATGGGCGGCAAAAAATAAAATTGCTGATGAAAAGTTATTGGATATCATTTCAAAAATAGATAATGGATTGGGAGTTGTAAAAAGACCATGACCGAAGCTATGAAGTCAATAGCATCTTTTATAAAAGGTTCGTTGAGAGCCGGGCTGAAAGTTTCTTTTACGGAAAAGGAGCTTAAAGAAATGGGTATAAAAGTTGCCAAGTCTAAACTGCATCTTGTTAAGCCGGAAACCTCGCAAGAGGATTTTAAAATTTGCTCTTTTAAGTTGCCGGTTCGTATTATTGACGGGCTTAAACAGAAGGCGGTTAAAGCGAGCAAACCTTATAATGTTTTTGTTGGGGAAGTGCTTGCTATGGCAGCTAGGCAATAACAGTGAGTTTATACCCAATCAAAGTGCAAGGCTAGCCTTGCATAGATATTTACTCTTCCTTCACCAAAAGTCCTATTCCAACTGGGAATACCATCGTATTAGTTGATTGTACTGAAATATTATCACTGCTTTTTCCAGCCAAAGGATCCATAAATGTAGGTTCCTGCCTTGCCCCCATTCATTCTGTAAACTTGCCAAAATCTATTAAAGTATTTATCTGTACTGCTTTCGTATCTTTTACTGTTATCAATAATTTCGACTTTTTCACCGATGGTTATTTCGGTGATTTTATTAAATTCTTCAGGTTTGTCAAATAGACTTTGATTACGACCTTTAAAACTGTAAGCAAATGCCTTATCCCCTATAGTACGTACGCTGTTGGAAATTGTTACGCTGGTCAGTTTGTTCTCCGCAAATGCTCTTTCCCCAATAGAAGTGACAGCGTTGGGAATTGTCACGCTGGTGAGTCCGTTATTTTCAAATGCACTAGCCTCGATAGAGCGTACACTGTTGGGAATTGTCACTTTTGTCAATCGATTTCCCACAAATGCTCTTTCCCCAATAGAAGTAACGGTGTTGGGGATTGTCACGCTGGTGAGTCCGCAGTTCTCAAATGCCCTGGCTCCGATAGCAGTAACTGGCTGGTCCCACGTTTTGCTTGGGATGACAAGGTTTTTATGTTGCGCTTTTTCGCTGTCCGAAAGCGATTGGCTAAATCCCATCACAACGCCATTCTCTATTCTAAAAACGAGGTCTTGTGCCCGCTTTTTAGCCGATATAGCGGTTATTGAGAATCCTGCGGCTTCCGGCGATGCGCCGTTTACCGAGGCGGGGCGAATGGTCAGGTTGTCGGTGATGTCGTCTGCCTTGACTGAGTTGAAATTCAAGGTGCTGCTGGTATTTTCGGTAAAATTAACACCAAATTGGCCGTTGTAGCCGCTGCCAATGCTGAAAGACGGCCTAAGTCTGGCTGTTTCCTTGCCAATAACTTTGCCATCTTGGTTTACAAGCTCAAACTCAACGGAAATATCGTATTGCTTTGACGAAGAAAATGGGTTGGCGTTTGACAGACCCCGCCCCGGCCAATTCGCTAATTCCCAGTCGCTTTTTCTATTGGTTGCGTTCAAGCCATCCAATACCGCTTGAGCCGCCCTAAGAGCCTGCTTCATAGCACTGAACCATTCCCCGTTGGCGGTCAAGTTTATAGGAGTGCTGAGGTTTGCGGTTTCTGTTTTGTAGTCTATGTTTTTCGTTTCAATGCCGGTTGAATAAAACAATGTGTATGGTGGGTTGGCGTTGCTGATTATTTTGTGGAAAGTTTCCTCTGTTTCTTTGAGGCGTTCCACCCAACCCCTGCGCCACACAATGTCGTTGCGAATGTTCTCCCCAAGGTTCGCGCCGGAAATATTGGCAGACATCACCGAAGAGCGGTTAACTGCTTCAAGCAAGCTTGGGTCAAACGAGGCGGCTTGGTAGTAATAGCTGAGTGCCGCAACCGAAGTGCTGTCGTTATCCCGCGATTCCTT
>LIUG01000087.1:7313-21891 GCA_001462245.1 Candidatus Fibrimonas termitidis | reverse complement strand
AAAGAAAAAATATTATCTATTGATGATAATGGAAAAGTGAGCTATAATGAGTAAGGTGAAAAGATAGAGGGTAAGGTTTTTAATTTCTACTTTCTTCCCATGCTGCTATACCATGGAAGTAATTTGCAAATAGAAAAACCATTGCTCTTGCCGCCAAACCACCCTACCTACTTTGGAACAGGATTTTATACGACTAATGATTATAAACAGGCTGCCGACTTTGCTAATATGACTGTTAAATTACGGGGCAATATTGCTATAGTCAATATATACGAATTTAATGAAAATGAAATTGAAGAATATTCGATTTTACAATTTAAAGCCCCTAATGCCGACTGGTTGCATTTTGTTGTGAATAACAGAAAATCAAAACCCATTGAGGGAAATTTTGATTTGATTATAGGTCCCTTGGCAGATGATGATGCTTATAAAACGATAATCGCTTTTGAAAACGGAATTTACAACGAACAGGAAACTTTAAAACAATTGCAAGCCGGAAAATTGTATGATCAATATGTATTCAAAAACCAAAGCATTATGGACAAATTGATATTCAAAGGAGCAAAAAATGTCTGATGTTTGACTACTTCCCTTCCATCTCAGCACGCTTTTTTGCCTTGCTCCTAGCCGTCTCTCTGAAAAGATGAATATTTTTAAAAGTGACCATGCTTTTTCTTTTACCGTTTTCATCGTAAATTACTATGCCTTGCCTATCAATGTTGCTCACAAATGCCTGAAGCGCAGAACGCAAACTGTCTATATCGTTTATTATGTCTTTTTTATCCAAAAGAGCTACGGTAACGGGATTATTTTCAAACTGAACTAAAATATCGTTTAATTTTGCTATGGAAGTGTTAATATTTAATACTATTTTTTCCACCGCGATTATGCCGTCTTGCGCTTGAACCCTTATGGTGTCCAAAGAGCTGTTTATTTTAATGCTCGCATCCGATATTTGCCCCGCATAGCCGCCAACCCTGTCTAAAGCGCCAATGACCTGCCTCTCAACGGAATTCAACGCTTCCGACAAAGCAACCGTCAAATCTTCGCATTCTTTTATAATATTCTCAACTTTCGTTTGCAAAGAGGAATTATTTTCATCTCCGGTTTGCAAAAGGCGGACAAATTCCATAAGGGCGGCAACCTGTTGCTTTGCTACATCGCTCAAAGCCAATACTTCCGCCATGCCGGCCTCAAATTCTCCGTCAAAAACATAATCCTCAGGCGCAAACTCACCTTCTCTGCCCGGCTCTATAACAATAAAACGATTACCCATAATATTTGGGCTAATATTCCTAAATTTGGTATCTCTGCGAAAAATGCGAGGCTCATCAAGATCTATTTCAACCAGCGCTTTTTCGTTAGCCCTTTTGATAGAAGCAACATTGCCTACCTTAAGACCTCTTATTACAACAACATCCTCATTTTGCAAGGAGCCCATTTCATGAAATTGCACCAATACGGTATTGCGTGCTCTTTTTTCGCTTAACCACATTGCAAAGGCTACATATACAACAAACAGCAATGCTATGGCAATTGTCGCAATGCCTGTGATTTTATCTTTGTTCATTTTTTCTCTTTGCCAAAAGCACCGCGCTTACCATTGCAGAAAGCAAAATAAAACCGGTGAGTTCAAAAAGAATAAAATAACCACCGCTTACGTTAGCGAGAATGCCGTCTCCGGAACTGGTATCAAATAAATGTTCGGAAACTGTGGCAACGCTTCCGTTTACAGCAGCAATATTTTCCTGCAAATCCAAACTGCAAATAGCATTTATTAAGAGCAAAGCTCCGGTCAAAACAGCTAAAACCGAACATATGCCCAGCTTATCCATTCTTGGGAGCCTCGTTTCCTTTGCTCCGTTGAGCACCATAATCACAAACACTATCAGCATCATAACTGCGCCTGCATAAACCAGAATCTGCAAAACGCCTAAAAATGTGCTGTGAGCAAGGGCGTAAATACCCGCAAGCGAAAGCATATTGAGCACTAAAGCCATTGCTCCGTTTATAGGGTGCTTTGAAATCAACAGGGCAAAAGCACTAGCTGCGCAAACCGCTGCAAATATAAAAAAACAAGCTGTTATAAACATAATTACCTACTGGGTTAACACTAAACGAAATCCTATAAATGAACTGCCGTAGTCCGGGTTGGAGCCACCGCGCCTGGAAACTCTGCAAAATAAAGCTATGTCTTGCCAACTGCAACCTCTATACGCACGGCTAACACCGGAACTAGGGCCCGTAGGATTGGTTTTTAATTTTTTGGAGGAACTGTAACTTTCTTTCCAATCCTGAACCCATTCCCATACATTGCCGTTCATATCATATATGCCCAACTCATTGGCTTGCTTGGTACCTACGTCGCGCGTTCTCTGTTCACTGTTGTCGCCATACCAAGCTACTTTGTCAAGGTCGTTATTTCCCGAATATTTTTGGCTTCTGCTCTTTATTCCGCCTCGGGCTGCATATTCCCATTCTGCCTCCGTAGGCAAACTGTATTTTTTGCCGGTAATGGCATTTAGTTCCTTAATGAACATCTGAACTTCGTTCCAGCTAACCGATTCAACAGGCAATTCCGGTCCGGAAAAATAAGATGGGTTTGTACCCATTACTTTTTTCCACAGTCTTTGCGTTACAGGGTACTTGCTTATATAATAGTCACTGAGATTTACATTTTGAATAGGCCTTTCATCATCATTGCAATCAGCCCGTTGCTCGGAGGTGCAACCCATTGTAAAAAAGCCCCCTTTAACAAATACCATTTCTACACTGAATTCGGCTTTTTTTGCCGCAGCTTCCTCGGCGGCTTTTTTTGCTGCTGCCGCAGCTTCGGCGGCCTTCTTTGCAGCTTCTCCTTCAGCGGCTCTCTTCGCTGCCTCTTCCTCAGCGGCCTTCTTCGCCGCCTCTTCCTCAGCAGCTTCCTTCGCCGCTGCTTCTTCAGCAATCTCCTTTACGGCAGCTTCTTCCTCGGCGGCTTCCTTTGCCGTCTCTTCTTCCTCGGTGGCAGTTTTTTTTATCGTATCAATTGCGGTTTCGCTGTAAACATCCTCAAAATAATCCGGGCTAGTGAAATTGTTTTCCTGCGCAAAGGAAAAGCTAAAAAAAGCTAAAACACTGCCAATTAGCGCAGATATCGGTGAAAACATAGCAAAAATATAGAAAACGCTTGGCTTACCGCTTCACCGCTTTCACCGCCTTGTGCAGTCTTTCAAAAAGTTCTTCTATTTTATTCAGTGGCACGGAGGAGAATGCTATGCGAATAAGGCCGGAAAGGACTATCACTCCAAGATTGTGGTTTTTCAAACACTCCTGGCGAACCGCTTCAGGTTCTGCGCCGTTTACTTTAACACACATAAAATAGCCGCTGTTAAAAGGCATAGCGGTGAAGGATTCGCTGTATTCGGGGTGTGCTGCCAAGACCTCTTTTATTTTTTCGTAGCGGGCTTTTAAGGTTTCAAATTTTTCCTGCTTTTCTCTTTCGTAGCTTTCGCAGTTGTACGCTTCCAGCAAAATTTCTTGAGAAAGGCTTGCGACATTGGATATGGTGGCGCGAACCATGCCGGCGGCTTTGTCTTCCAGAGCTTTGAGCTGAACATCGCTTGCATCCTTGAATGCAAAAGTGATGAAGCCAACTCTGAACCCCCAAACATAATCCTCCTTTGTGGGACCGTCTAATTTTACGGCGAGCAGGTTTTTGTGAGCATTTGCCAAAAGCCCGAACAGAGATTCTCTATATATGCCCTGTTCATAAATCAAACCGAAATAGGCATCATCTAAGATTGCCGCAACATCGTTTCCCTTTTCGGCACAAGCTATGAGAATTTCGCAAATTTCCTTTGCTTCGTTTTCCTTTACCGTGTAGCCGGTGGGGTTGTTGGGGAAATTCAAAAGCACAAGCTTTTTGCTGCCTTTGGATTCAAGGGCTTTGGCAAGAGCGGCTGTGTCAAAATTTCCGTTTGCAAAGGTATTGAAAGTTTTGATATTTGCGCCGTAGCTCTCGCTAAAAATCAAATCGTAATTGTCCCAGTATAAATCGGGGATTATAATGTCATCGCCGGGGTCTAGGAACAGGCTTGCGGATATGGAGAGCGCATGGGTAAGGGCTGCTGTTACCACAGGTTCGCTGAATTTAACGCCTGCTAAATTCGGATTTTTCTGCAACAATTTTTCGCCCCATTTTTTGCGAAGCGGCGCTTTGCCGAAACTCGGCTGGTACAGGAACGATGTTTGAATGGTTTTTTCCGGCAGTGTAAGGGATTTTTTAACAACGGGCAGCATAAGCGGCGCACCGTCATTTTCAAACGCCGTCCCTATTGTGGCGTTGATTTCAGCGGCTTTTGCCTCGGCGCTTTGCCCCAAAATCCCTTTGTGCGGGAAGTAGATTTTTTTGCCGCGATCTGAGAGAACCCGGTAAGCGACGGAAGATTCTAAACCCAAATTTGCATTCAAGGTTTTTGCCAGTTCGGTGAGAGTATTTTTCATAGCGGTGTAGAATGTAGTAAATTTACGTTCAACATCAATTCTTTCAACTCATCTCCCGCAATCTCCCTATAATCCCCTACGGCTAAATCACCTAAAGTAATATTTGCAAAACTGACTCGCTTCAAATCCTCTATGTGGTAGTGCAAAGCGTGGAGCATTTTGCGGATTTCCCTGTTTTTGCCCTCTGTTAGCACCAATTCTACAAAGCCATCATCCAAAAAAATATCCTTTACTTTGCCTATCTCGCCATCTCCTATATCTATGCCATTCAAAAGACTTTCCATGGCACGGCGAGAAAGACTGCGGCTTGTCCAAACTAGGTAGCTTCGCTCTATTTGGTATTTCGGGTGGGTTAATCTGTAAACGAGTTCGCCGTTATCGGAGAGCAAAACCAAGCCTCGGCTCTGCAAATCCAGCCTGCCTATGTATTTTAAGTTGGAAAAGCCGCTTGGCAAGCAGTCGTATATGGTTCTTCTTCCTTGGGGGTCTGTCGCGGTGCATATCACGCCGGGTGGCTTATGAAAGGCTATTGTGGTATGTTGTTTTGCGGGGGAAATTTTTTTCCCTTCTATTTCCATAATATCCGTTTCTTTGATTTGTGTTGAAAGCTCTTTAACTACAATGCCGTTGACGGAAACCTTGCCTTCTAAAATCAAGGCCTCGGCTTTGCGCCTGCTGGCTACTGCGCATTGCGATATGTATTGGTTTATACGCAAAAACTAAATATCCTTTCCTTTCAATCGCATATTCAACAATAAGCCTACCAAAATCATGCACGTTATAACAAAGGAACCGCCGTAAGATAAAAACGGCAAAGGCAGTCCGGTGACCGGCATAAAGCCAATAGTCATAGCTACATTTACAAATACGTGGAAAAATAAAATTGAACATGCGCCCGCAACCACCAAATTCACAAAATTGTCCGGATGCAGCCTGCATATCATTATACCTCGCCAAAGCAAAATGAAAAACAATATCAAAACCACAAATGTTCCGACAAAGCCAAACTGCTCGCCTAAAACGCTGAATATAAAATCCGTGTGCTCTTCCGGCAAAAATGCGAGGTTAGTTTGCGAACCCTCGCCAAAACCCTTGCCGAACATACCGCCGCTCCCTATGGCCACTTGAGATTGTATAACTTGATAACCCTCGCCTTTCGGATCGCGCATGGGATCTATAAATGTTAAAATGCGGCTTCGTTGATGATCTTCCATGGAGTTCCAAACCATTTGGCTAACATAACCCGAACCTATGTCAAAAGTCATTACCAAAATTATAATCCACAGCGGAAATTTAAATTTTATGGAAATAAAGAATACGCATATAATCAATAAATTCCAGTAAAGGGTGGAAACCGAAGAAAGTATAACGCTAGCAACAGGACTGACAAATAAAAATAAATCAACAAGCCTGAATCCGGCCCAATAAAGATGCACAAGCGTCATGGCGGTAAAAACCAAAGCCGTGCTCAAATTCGGCTGCTTAAGAACCAGTGAAAACGGAACTATGAATAACAATCCCGGAACAATCAGGGTCTTTGGCCGCATAATGCTAACCCTGTTTTTTGAAAGCCAAAGAGAACTTATCAGCAAATAGGTGATTTTTGCAAATTCCGATGGCTGAAGTCTAAACCCAGCGATGTCTAGCCAGCGACCGGCTCCCTTTGAAATATGCCCGGAATTCATAACCATAAGCAGAGTTATGATGGAAAGAAAGTAAGCAATCCATGCGATATTTTTCCAAGATTTGGCGGGCATCAAAACTATGACAACCGCCATTAAAGAACCTATTGCAAAGTGTATTATCTGTTTAAACCATTCCGTTTTGTACCATATCAAACCGCTATTGCTGGTTGCGGAATACACAAGCACAATCCCTATTCCTATAAGGAGGATAAGCGAGGTCATGAAAAGCCAATCCAATCTTTTCACTCTGTTCCCTCCGTTTTCAAAATTTTCACAGAATCCGGATAAAAATATGCGTGTAAAACTTTTTGTGCTATAGGAGCAGCCATAGCTCCGCCTCCGCCTGCGTTTTCCAAAACCACGCCCACAGCGATTTCCGGATCCTCAATAGGCGCTACGGCGGCAAACCATGCGTGCGTTTTGTCTCCATGCGGATTTTCTGCGCTGCCGGTTTTGCCGCCGACCTTAACACCGGGTACAATGGCGCGCCGCCCCGTGCCGCGCGGAGAATTTACAACCTCATCCAGCCCCTTCAGTATAATTCCTCTAGTACGCAGCGAAATATTTCCATCGCCTATTTTTTCCGGCTCGTTTTTCTTAATCAATTCTCCTTCCGGACTTCTCACCTCTTTTAAAAAATGAGGTTTGTACAAACCTTGACCACTGGCCAACGCACCTATCATAGCCGTTTGCTGCAAAGGAGTGACTAAAAGCGCACCCTGCCCTATTGCGATATTTAAAATTTCACCGTGGCTCCATTTCCAGCCCTTTTTTGCAAACCATCTTTCATAAGATGCGGAATCGATTAAAAGCCCGGAACGTTCGCCGGGTATGTCTATGCCCAGCGCAGAACCAAGGCCAAAACGCCTACCCATTTCGCCGATTCTCCTGCTTCCTATATCCAACCCGGCCTGATAAAAAAATACATCGCAAGATTCCCTTAACGCTCCAATCACATTCAATACTCCGTGCCCGCCCCCCCGCCAGCATTTTGCATATCTGTTTCCAAAACGAAATCCTCCCAAACAGGTTTTGTACTTGGTATGTTCCGTGATAACATTATCTTCCAAGCCTGCCGCTGAGGTAATCACTTTAAAAACGGAAGCCGGTGGGTACAGTCCGCTTATGGCACGATTTGTAAGCGGTTTTGCAGTATCCAAAGCAACAGAAGCCCATGCTTTATGAAGTTCCCTTTTTTCCAAAGAGAATATATTCGGGTCCAGCGGCGGACGGCTCACCATTGCGTAAATTTCGCCGTTTTGGGGATTGAGTACAACAATGGCCCCTTTTAATCCCTCCGGAATTGCAGTTTCGGCTACCTGCTGCAAGCGCCAGTCTATTGTGGTTACAATGATATTGCCGGAAATGGGTTTAATGAACGGCATTCCAGCCACAGACCCCATTTCGCGCCCTAGTGCATTGACCTCTATATACCTAGATCCGTTTTCGCCTCTGAATTCCTTTTCATAGCTCAGTTCCAATCCCTTTTTGCCTATGCGGTCTCCCATAACGTAGTGGGAGTTTTCCGGGAGTTCCAATTCTTGTTCGGATATCTCGCTTGTATAACCGAATATATGCGCACCCTGCGAACCAAAGGGGTAATCTCTGCGCGATTCAACCAGAATTTCAATGCCGGGCAATTCTTCTCCGCGTTCCTCGAAAATCGCGACAATTTCCGGAGCGGCATCTTCTATAAGTCTTTGGAATTTGAATTTTTGCCACCGGCCTCTTTCAAAGGAAAAGGCAAGCGATGCAGAATCCAGCAAACGTTTTCCGTCGCTGTTGGTTATTCTTAAAAGTCTATTGAAAACAGAATCTCTGGCTTCTTTGGTTTTCAACTGGTTGTACAAAAGCGATATTTGGTAAGAAGGCCTGTTGCGAACCAAAACCACTCCATTGCGATCCAGAATATACCCTCTATTCGCTTTTATATCAATCTTGCGAATACGGTTTTCCTCGGCTCTTTTCATGTTCTTTTCATATTCAAAATGTTGCAACTGCAAAAGCCTTAAAATTAAAATCAAAAAGAATATTGCAATTGCAAACACAAAGACAAGTGTTTTAAAATTCATTTCCTGTCTAATGTCTTCCTGTTGCTGTGAATGGGAAAGCATTATAACCCCGGTTTATACATCTCTATTTTCCTCTCGGTTTTAGGCGAGAAAAAATAAAAACAAATAGCTCCCAAAATAACCGTATAGATTGCATTGGGAACGGAAATGGAAACTATGGCACCGGAAATATCAACAGTTGTTCTCCCTATGGAAAAGAAATATATTGCATCTTTTAAAAAGTCGGCTAAAGCCAGAACAATTATTTTCGGAAATAAATTTAAATTTATAAAACTCTCTTCAATTTGCCCCACGGCAAAGCCAACTGTGCAATAAGCAAGCGAAAAAGCGCCCAGCCACTCAACCGGCGCATAAACATCGCAAAGCAAACCCGACATAAAGCCCATAAAGCAACCGGCAAGAGAACCCTGCCTGAGTGCGGTAATAATCGTTAAAATCAAAAGAAAAGACGGCTGCGCATTCATTATTTCAATATGCGGAACAATAAGCGTTTGCAAAATAGCCGCCACAAAAAACAAAAACGAATAGAAGATTAATTTAAGCATATTATTCTCCGTCCCACACAATCCAATCCATATTCTTGCGAATTATAAAAACCTCCTCTAAAGACTCTACTTGCTGCAGTAATTCAACACCTCTGTAACTCAAGATTTCCGAGTTGTCTTTTTCCCCTTTGTTCACAACACCAACCGGAATGCCCTTTGGATAGATTCCGCCAAACCCGGAGGTCACAAGCGTATCGCCGGTGACCAAATCCGCATAGCTGGAAACCTGAACCTGCATCTCTCCGTTGTCTCTTGAAAACATAGTTCCCATTGCTCTGGAGCGTTGCGATATTACAGAGGTTCTTGAATTCGGATCTGAGAGGAGCTGTACCATTGAATGCCTCGGAAACACTTTGGAAACCTTGCCCACCAAGCCATTAGTAGTGAATACCGGCATTCCGTAAAAAATGGAATCCGACGCTCCGCTGTTCACCACAACCGTTGTCATGTACGGTCCCGGATTATGCCCTATTATCTGCGCTAAGAAAATAGGATAGTCCCAGTGAGATTCAAAAAGCAGAAGTTTCTTAAGCCGCTCGTTTTCAATAACATATTCCTTTGTTAAATCAACTTCCAGTTTTAGCTTTGCATTTTCTTTTTTCAAAAAAGTATTCTCTCTGCTGAGATTGCCGAATTGCCTAACGGATGAAATCGCAGACTGCGGCAAATAAAAAACACTTGAAAAAAGAAGATCTACAACGTTCTGCTTGTGCTTGACCTGTATGAACTGCATATATAGAGAAAGAGCTACGAGCAACGCAAACACAACAGATCCGCGTGCCCATTTGCATATTCTAATTATATGCTGAAATAACTTCATTACACAGAAGATGCCATAAGAACTTTACAATTTCGATAATAATCCAAATTTTCCAAAATTCTGGCAGTGCCTTTGCACACGCATAAAGGAGCATCGTCTATAACGCTCACAGGCAGCCCGGTTTCATGGCGGAGCCTCGCATCCAAACCCATCAGCTGGCTTGTACCCCCGGCCATTATTATGCCTTTGTCCAAAATATCCGCAGATAGCTCCGGCGGGCAGCTCTCCAAAGCCTTTTTAACCGCTTCAACAATTTGCAGAACCGATTCGCTCAAGGCATCTCTGATTTCCTCGCTTTTCACAACTATTGTGCGCGGAATGCCGGCTGCCAAGTCCCTACCCTTGACTTCCATTTCCAATTCCTTTTCCAGCGGGTATGCGGAACCGATTTTCTTTTTAACATCTTCTGCCATAGACTCGCCTATCAAAAGCCCGTGGGTGCGCCGCAAATAACTTACAACGGCATTATCCATCTTATCTCCGCCAACACGCACGGAAGATTTGCAAACCAAGCCGCCAAGCGAAATCACCGCAACTTCCGAAGTTCCGCCGCCGCAATCTATAACCATATGCCCGGAGGGTTCCGCAACGGGAATTTGCATACCAATAGCCGTGGCCATAGGCTCGGCAACCAAATGAACTTCCCTAGCTCCGGCGGCCCTTGTAGCGTCTAAAACCGCTCTTTTCTCTACCTCTGTTATTCCGGACGGAACGCCTACCACAACCCTAGGCTTGACTAGGAACAGCGGGTATCTTTGAACTCGGCTTATAAAGTATTGAAGCAAGGCTTCCACCAGATGGTAATCAGCAATAACACCGTCTTTCATCGGGCGCACGGCAACAATTTCATCCGGGGTGCGTCCCAGCATTTTTTTGGCTTCTGCGCCTATATAAGTGACCCTTTCACTTTTCCTATCCACCGCAACAACGGTAGGCTCGTTAATAACAATGCCTTTGCCCGCCACATGAACCAACGTGTTAGCGGTGCCTAAATCTATGCCAATATCGCAGGAAAACAATCCAAACATGTTAAATTCCTCTCTTAAACTGGAGTTTAATATAGAAAATGCCGCAACTACGAACCAACTCTCTCAATCTGCCCATCCACCCGTACAAGGGCACGGTCGCTGCTGGAAAATTCCTGGGTGGTTACGAAACTTGAAATTCCAAGGTTCCTTATTTTTTGAGAATACTTTTTGCGTAAAAAATTGTTTATGCTGTCCGTATCGGAAAATTTCAGGGCCTCGGCTGAGATAGCTCTCGCTTCATCGTAATTTACGGAGCGTATTATTTTTTTGCACTCCATAATGCACCAAGATACCATGGAAAATTCATCCACTCCAAGCCCGAGCAATAATAAAGTGCTAAGGGGGTCTGCAGCCATCTCGCCGCACACGCTCACAGAAATGCCTTCTTTGTGCGCAGCGTCAACTACCATCTTTATAGACCTCAAAATCGCCGGATGATGCGGTTCGTACATAGAGGCAATTTTTCCGTTAGACCTATCCACAGCCAGCGTAAATTGAATCAAATCGTTTGTGCCTATGCTCAAAAAATCAACCCTTTTTGCAATTTCCTCTATAATCATTACGGCGGAGGGTATCTCAATCATCGCCCCTAACTCTATTTTGGGAATGGGAATTCCCTCGGCTTTTAATTCCGTGCAGCAATCGTTGTAAATTTCCTTCGCTTTCTCTATTTCGCTCACGCTGGAAATCATCGGGAACATCACCTTCAGGTTACCTCTATCTCCGGCTTCTATAAGGGCCTTCAACTGTTCTCTGAAAATATCTTTGCGATCCAAGCAAAGCCTTATGGAACGCCAGCCCATAAAGGGATTGGATTCAGATTCCATATTTACCGAGGAGAGCATTTTATCGCCTCCGGCATCAAGAGTCCTTATGGTAACCGGCAATGGGTCTAACTGGTGGGAGACCTTGCGGTAGGCCTCTGCCTGCTCGCTCCTTGTAGGCAAGGAATCTCGCCCAAAATAAAGGAATTCCGAGCGGTAAAGCCCGACCCCCGTTGCTCCGAAAGAGGTTATTTCTCCCGCTTCTTCGTATCTCTCTATATTTGCGCTCAGCCTTATATACTTCCCATCCATGGTTATAGGTTCTAGGTCCCTCATGGTGAAAAGTTCCAATTTTTGGTTTTGAAAAACTTCTATTTGCTTCTTGTACTTGCTTATATCATTTTCATCCGGATCTATTATAACTATTCCATTGGTTCCGTCGAGTATAAGCAAATCGCCCGTATTTATCAATTCGGATAAATTTCCAAGACCCAGCACTGCCGGTATCTGCATGGAGCGTGCCAGTATTGATACATGGCTTGTTGCGCTGCCGGAATCTATGGCAAGCCCAAGTACTTTTCCTTTGTTAAAGTTCATGAGCATATTTGGGCCAATGGAAAATCCCGCAAGCACAACGCCTTCTTCCTCAATTTCTTCCTGCAGCACAAAATTATTTTCGCCGCTGTTCAAATGCAAAAGCATGCGGTTGTAAATATCCTTGAGGTCCAGCGCACGCTCTTTGAAAATTCCTTTGCTGTTTTCAAAATTCTCTATCAGCTTTTGCATAAAAAGATGAAACGCATAACTGGCATTCCATTGCTCATCTCTTATCAGGGAAATAACGCTATCGATCAATGAGGGATCTTGCAAAATCATCAGATGAGAGTCAAAAATTTGCGCTTCCTCTCTGCCCGCCATTTGAATGGTTAAGTCCCGCAGATTTAAAATTTCTCTTTTTACCTGCGCAACCCCTCTGCGAAAAAACTCAATCTGGTTTGCCGCGCTTTCTTTTGGAATTTTGAAAGGAGAAACCGTGAATCTCTGGCGAACAATCAGCTTTGTTTTTGCTATAACATAGCCGGGGGAAGCAGCTTTCCCAACGAACATTTTTCTTTGCTTGACATTATGAGGCATCTTCATAAAACTTGTTATTGAACAACTCCGTTAATTCGTCCGCGATTTTTTTCTCATCCGAACCGTTTATTATAAATTCAACTTCCGAGCCGGGTTCAATCACCAGCATCATCAAATTCAAAATGGATTTTGCATTTACCCTTTGGCCGGAATATACAAGCTCAACAGTGCTATGCGCAGAGCTTGCGATATTGACTATATGCCCGGCAGGCCTTACATGAATGCCAAGCGAATTTTGTACTGTCAGTTTGCAACTTATCATTATTTAACCTTAAAAGAAATCAATGTTTACGTCCAAGCCATCCCTGATAATCAATCGGAAAAGGCTGTCCGCAGAATGGATAGTTGTTGATAAATCATCATGCAATTTACGATCATTCAATAATATGCCAAGCGTGTTGTTTTTTGACTCAAGTTTTTCGGTTAAAACCAAAACTCTTTTCACCGCCGTGTCTGCTCCTATTACCAACGCATTAGTTTGACCGAGCAGGCCATTGGCATCTGCTACAAGATTTTTCAAGGGATTTCTGTTTTCGTCTAGAATGGCATTTAGCTTTTTTGTGGCATCGGATAAACCGGCTAAACTACCTTGCAGTGCAGGGTCTGCTCTTTGGATTAAACCGCTGGCTTGGTCTTCCAAACCTTCGGCTTTTGCCAGAATACGGTGGAATCTGTCCCTGAAGTCCTGTGTAGCTATGGTGGAATCGAGCAAATTGTGCGCTATATTCATTATTATTTTTGCGCTATCCAAAACCTCGCCTGCCATGCCCATAACCTCTGCTATGCCGGCATCAAACTGGCCTATTATAGTATCGCTTACGGAAAACATTCGGGAGGAATCCCCCAAAAGCATCCCGATTTGCCTTTCGCCCAAAAGCCCTATGTTTTGCACCCTGATTTCGGAATCAATTGGAATTTTGACATCGTTTCTCAGGGAAATTTGCACAAGAACGCCGTTTTTATGTAAAACAATGCTATTTACCTTGCCCAATTTAACGCCATTTACCTTAACAGGGTCATCTTGGGCTAGGGTGCTAACCTGGCTAAAGCGCAAATAATAGGTCAAATAGGTTTCACGTGGGTCTTTATCGTTTAAAAAGAACATACCAAAAACCAGAATTATCAAGGCAACAACAATAACCAAGCCTACGATAAAATACAATGTGGTGTCTTTTTTCACTAAACAAGCCCCGGGGAGAACGTTGGAAGACGTAATATAGTAAGAACGTTAATCAACTTTTACAATATTAAATATATCGGTATGCTCCATAACGAGCTGCTTGCTATATGAAAAAAACACCGTTCCGTCAACCGGGGAGGTTATTCTATCTATAGTATTCCCCTCAAGAGGGTGGATTATTTCGCTGAGCAAATCGCCTTCTTTAACTTCATCTCCAACCGAAACATATTTTTTGAGTATTCCGGCATGGCCTGTGCCTGTGCTTATGCGCCGTATAGACTCTTCGTTTAGTATGCGGGTGTGCGAACCCGGGTGCAGGCTCCATTTGAGCATTCCATTGGCTATGAGAAAACGCAAAGCGGCATTTACGGCGATTTGGGTTGATTGCCGCCCGATGTGCGCAGTGTATGTCGCAAACAGCGAAAAAGCCTGGCAGCCCCACAACTGCCAGTTGTAATTGAGCGTTACGGTATCATAGGGGGAAGGTTTTCTTATAAGGCCATAAGGCAAGCCAAAATCCGAAAGGGATTCGTAGGCGTTTTCTTTTCCGGTGGCGGCATCCATTACCTTAACGTGCGGAAGGAATTCACCCTCCTGGTAAAAGCTCGCCATTTGCACTCCTAGCGGATACTCTTTTATCGTTTTGAAAAGTCCATCTGCTATGCGCTGGGTTGTTTCGCCTGATTCATATCCGGGGAACATGCGGTTGATATCGGTATTGTCCATTGTCCAGAAGCGTTTTCCGATATTCATGGAATAATAATTTGCGCATGGTATAACCATTATGCTTTTGTTTTCGGTTATGTTTCCTTTTTCTTCCAAGTGTTTGAGTGTGTCAACAAGTTGGGCGCAGATTGCCATTTGC
>LIUG01000087.1:0-7172 GCA_001462245.1 Candidatus Fibrimonas termitidis | reverse complement strand
CAGATTGCCATTTGCTGTATTTCATTGCCGCGAAGGGCACCTACAATGCAGCACGAGCGTTCACCGGAACCAAAGGTATATCCCACGATATCCAAACTCTGGCGGTAAGGCGATTTAATCGAATATATGATATTCTTATTCATCCGACTTAAAAATATAGTAATCCCTGCTATTCACTTCAACCCCGCACACGAACAACATTTTATTCTCAATCAACCGCTCCGGCAAACGAACCGCATTTTTTTCCGTTATCACAACGGGCAAATCGAGTTTCAATGCATATTCCACTTTTTTTTGAACATTAAAATGGTCGGGGCAGTCTATTTTTTTTGCTATATGATAATTTCTTTGCAAACCGAAAAAAAACCTTTGAGAACGTGCTATGCCTGCTATGGCGGCTATTTCAGAATTTTTCGGCAAAATTTCACCGTTTGCATTTGCAGGCAATCCCATTGAAAAAATAATATCCGCAGCTTTTGCCGTGCTCTCCCACTCCATCGCGCATTTTTTTATGCAAGCGATTTCCGGATGGTCCTTCCACAAGCTTCGGCAATTCCCGTGGGGAATTATGTCTCGCAAGCTCTCCGCTCTCTCACCCCATGTCAAACAAACCCAAAAAGCATGGCTAAGGCGGCTATCTTCCAAACCGTCGTCGCTGATTAAAACATTAAATTTACCGTCCAGCTTTTTGCAAAGTTCAAAACGGTTCCCCGTAAAGACCTCAAACCCTTTTTTTGCGAACCATAAATTTTCATCACCGGTATTTTTGCACAGAATAGCAACGCTAAGTCCCCGCAATTTAAGCCGCTGTGCCAAAAATGCCGTATATGGTGTTTTGCCTGCCCCGCCTGCAAGCAAACTTCCAATGCCCAAAAGCGGGGTAATGAAGTTCGTATTTTTTTTCGGAGCGAGCCGCGTTTTTGAATCTATAAAATAACCCAATCGCCAAAGCGCAGCAGCAAAAAGAGAAAAGGGGTTCACGCAAAGAAGTTAGAAATATTGCATTTTCTACCTTCTCCCCAATGAAACTACGCTCATTAACCACAATAGAAGGCCGCAATATGGCCGGGGCACGTGCGCTTTGGCGTGCAACAGGAACCAAAGAAAACGAACTGGGCAAACCCGTAATAGCCGTTGTAAACAGCTTTACTGAATTTGTGCCGGGACATGTGCACTTGCAGCCCGTTGGAAGATTGATAGCAGAGGAAATCCGCAAAGCGGGCGGGGTGCCAAAAGAATTCAACACCATTGCCATAGATGATGGCATAGCTATGGGGCACAGCGGAATGCTCTACAGCTTGCCCAGCCGCGACCTGATTGCAGACTCCGTTGAATATATGGCAAACGCCCATTGCGCAGATGCCCTTGTGTGCATAAGCAACTGCGATAAGGTTACGCCGGGTATGCTGATGGCAGCCATGCGGCTCAATATTCCTGCCGTGTTTGTAAGCGGCGGGCCTATGGAAGCGGGCAAAGCAACTCTTTCTAATGGAAAAGAAGTTCACTTAGATTTGATAGACACAATGATTGCCGCCGCAAACCCCGATGTTTCCGATGAGGATTTGCAACTTATTGAAAACGCAGCCTGCCCGAGCTGCGGAAGCTGCTCAGGAATGTTCACGGCAAATTCCATGAACTGCCTTACCGAGGCCCTTGGAATGTCGCTGCCCGGAAACGGAACTCTGGTTGCTACCCACACTGAACGCAAAAAATTATTTGAGCAGGCCGCAAAACTTGCAGTGGAATTTTGCGATAAATATTACAACAAAAACGATTATTCCGTTTTGCCTAAAAGCATCGCTACAAAAAAAGCCCTTGAAAATGCCATGCGGCTAGACATCGCTATGGGCGGCTCGACAAATACCATTTTGCACATACTCGCTGTTGCCCACGAAGCCGGCGTAGATTTCACGATGAAGCACATAAACGAGCTTTCTCGCACAACACCATGCCTTTGCAAAGTTGCGCCCAGCGTTAGCCATATTCACATAGAAGATGTGCACAGAGCGGGCGGAATTCCTGCCATTATGGGCGAACTGAATAATATGGGTTTGCTGAACAAAAATGAAAATCTAAAACGCTATCTTGAATGGGACATATCACAAAGCACTGCGAGCGAAGAAGCAAAAGAACGCTTTTTAGCCGCACCGGGCGGCAAATTCAACTTGGAGGCTTACAGCCAAAGCGAAAAATACGAGAGCCTTGATTTAGATAGGGAAAAAGGCACAATAAGAAATGCTGCTAACGCATACAGCACAGATGGCGGCTTGGCTGTCCTTTACGGAAATCTTGCGCCCAGTGGTTGCGTTGTGAAAACCGCCGGAGTTGATAGCTCAATATGGACATTCACCGGCCCTGCCGTTGTGTTTGAAAGCCAAGAAGAAGCGGCAGACGGAATTTTAAAACGCAAAGTCAAAAAAGGCGATGTTGTGGTAATCCGCTACGAAGGCCCAAAGGGCGGCCCCGGAATGCAGGAAATGCTCTACCCCACCAGTTACCTAAAGAGCATGGGGCTTGGCAAGGAATGCGCCCTAATAACAGACGGAAGATTTAGCGGCGGAACAAGCGGGCTTTCCATTGGCCACGTAAGCCCCGAGGCGGCAAGCAAAGGCAATATCGCTTTGGTAAAAAACGGCGATATTATAGAGATAAACATTTCGGATAGAACAATTAATATCGGAGTAACGGACGAGGAATTGGAAACTCGCCGCAAAGAGATGGAAAAAAGCGCACGGGCGTGGCAACCGGTTTCAAGGAAAAGAGAAATCAGCAAGGCGCTAAAAATTTACGCTTCGCTTGCCACAAGCGCAGACCAAGGAGCGGTGCGTATATAATCCGGCAGCCAATGCCCGAGGTTTTCGAAAATATGGATGCGCCATCCGGATCCGGATAAAAACAGCTCTTTTTGCGCTAAAGGCACAATTTTGTCCTGTTTGCCAAAGAGGAGTTCAACATTTTGGCATGGCATGGTTAAATCCGCTTTGTTTTGCGCCAAATAATCAAGCCCTAGAGCTAATTGCTTAGGAGAATAACGCATAGCATTTTCCAGCCATTTTTCCTTTTCAATTTCCGAAATTTTGCCCATTAAAGCGGAAAAAATCTTTGGAGTTGTTGCGCTCACAGCTTTATGCGGCCAACAGCCGGCAGCGCAAAAATCCGCAATTGGGCAAACTAAAATCCATTTTTGCTCTTTTGGTTTTTTATGCAAATTTCTCAAAAGCACAAGAGTCCCCATGCTCCACCCAACCACAATCTCAGATTTTGGAACAACAAATTCCTCAGAAGAAATCAAATCCGAATAACCCACAAAGCGATGGCTATAACCGGGAAAACGCTCACAAATCTCATCTTCCCAAATGGAAATATCACTAGCCCACCCGCTAATCCAAGTAATATTGTTAGCTATAAAAAGCAAACTTCTCCGTTATATCCTCACCCGTGTCCGGATTAAAGAAAGAGAACTGGTGGGAAACATAGTCTTCGGCTTCCATCAATTCGATGTTCAGAGAGTGTTTGTGCTCCAAATAGTGGAACATACGACCATAGTCATCGCTCAAGAGTTTGGCCAACGACGTTGCAACAATCAATTGAACATTTTTCATTTTGCTTTTTCTGGCAATGCGTGCGAGATAACGGTCTATCAGAGAAAGCGTGGCTTCTTCGCTGAACACAATGCCGGAACCTCCGCACATTGGGCAATTGCTGTGCTTTTCGCTTGCCAAATTGGCACGAACCCTTTTTCGGCTCACTTCCATCAAACCGAACTGCGAAATTGCGGAAAAATTCAGCGGCGTTCTATCAAAGCGAGTGGCTTTTCTAAACTCATCTATAACGGCGTTATTGTCCTCATCGGACTCCATGTCTATAAAGTCGATTATCACCAAACCGCCAACATCACGCAGACGAAGCTGTTTTGCAATTTCCCTAGCCGCATCCAAATTCGTTTCCAAGAATACCCTGCCCTGATTATTGCCCTGTATTCTGGAACCCGTATTCACGTCTATAGACATCAAGGCTTCTGTTTGCTCAATAATCAAGTATGCGCCACGTGGCAAATAAACCTTAGTTGAGAGGGTTTTTTCGTAATCATCTTCTACCCCAAAGGATTCAAAAAGGCTCTCGCTCCCCTTCCACAATTTTATTTTTTGCAGGTTTTCAGGGTTTGCGCTGCCCAAATATTCGCGAATGTTATTGTATTCATTCTCATCGTCCACATAAACAAATTCCGTGTACTCATTAAAGTATTCTCTTATGGACTGTTCTACCGAATTCGACTCCTGATAAATGCAGCTTTCAGATGGGAATTCCCTGAAATTATTCTTTGTTATTTCCCATTTTTCCTCAAGTTTCCGCATTTGCTTCACTATTTCGTTTTCGGATTCAAGCAGGGCTTGAGTTCTAACGATATAGCCTACATCACGGGCTTTGTGCCTGTAAATCAGTTGCTTGAAAATTTTGCGTTTTCCAAAGTCTCTCTCTTTTTTTGATATGCCTATGAAATTTGAGTTCGGCATGCAAACCAAAAAACGCTCCGCAAAACTCAAGTGCATCGTGAGCCTTGCGCCCTTTGTATTTATCGGCTCCTTAATCACCTGCACCATTACTTCATCGCCGGCTTTCAGCACCTTTTCAATGCCCGGAATAACAGCGGCAGAAGAAACCTCTTCGCCATATTCCTTGCGTAAAAGTATATCACGGTCTATTGCATCGTTTATATGCAAAAACCCGGCTTTTTCCATGCCTATTTCCACAAAGGCCGCCTGAAGCGCAGGCACAACCCTCTGCACAACTCCCTTATATATATTGCCCAGAGTTCGATTGGAAGTACTATTTTCCACCAGCAAGTCCGAAAGAATTCCATCGTCCAAAACCGCTATCCGAGTGTCGTAAGGCGTTGCGCTAACCAAAATTCCGCGTTTCGCGGTGTTATTTCTCTGCATAAAATTCCCTTTAAGTTGCTTTCCAATTTTGCAATAAACGATTTACCCTCGCTATTTGCGCTTTCTCCTCTTCCGTGCCTTTAAAAGACTTGAACAAAAGATTTCTGTATTCCGTTAGCGAAGTGCGAACTAAAATTCGGTCTTCTTTCTTTAGCATGATTTCTCCGACAAGGCTGCTACCCCCGGAAGCTCTTTGCCCTCCAGAAATTCCAACGATGCCCCTCCACCCGTAGAAGTGTGCGTGACTTTTTTATCTGCGCCGTATTTTTTTGCCGCAGTTGCCGTATCGCCGCCGCCTATTACCGTGATTGCGCCGCTCTGCGTGGCTTTAATAATAGCATCTGCCATGGCTTTTGTAGCTTTTTCAAAAGCCTCAAATTCAAATACGCCGGCCGGTCCGTTCCAAACAATGGTTTTGGAATCGAGAATGGCTTTTACAAAAATTTCCGTTGATTTTGCACCCACATCCAAACCCATCCATCCATCCGGAATGCCGGTGGTATCGTCTGCGGCTTTAGTGGCAGCGTCTGCGGCAAATTTATCCGCAATAATATAATCAACAGGCAAGATAATTTCTTTGCCGTTCTTTTTGGCTTTTTCAATTAACTCGGGAACTATTTTCGCACCTTCTTCATCATAGAGGGAAGCCCCTATTGCAAGGTTGTTTATAACTTTCTTAAATGTAAAAGCCATGCCGCCGCCGATTATGATTTTATCGGCTTTGTCCAGCAGGTTGTTTATCAATTGAATTTTGTCCGCAACTTTTGCGCCACCTAAAATGGCAAGGAGCGGACGCTTGGGGTTATCGAGCACGGCGGAAAATGCGTCAAGTTCTTTTTTCATCAGGTAGCCGCTGGCCCTTTGGGCGTAGCCTTCGCCGAGCATAGAGGAGTGAGCGCGATGAGCGGTGCCAAAGGCATCGTTTACGTAAACATCAGCCAGTTTTGCCAATGAAGCTCTGAATTCCTTTACTTTGGCCGGATCCGCTTTGATTTTTTCTTCCGTGCCGTCTTCTTTTTTAATCTTAGCTTTGCCTTCTTCTTCTAAGTGAAAACGCAGGTTTTCAAGCAGAATAACATCGCCGGGTTTTGCAGCGGCGCATTCCTTTTCAACTTCTGCTCCAACGCAACCGCTGAGGAACTTAACCGGTTTGCCGAGCAATTCCTGCAATTTTTCCGCAACAGGTTTTAAACTGTATTTCGCAACAGCTTTGCCGTCCGGCCTGCCGAGATGCGAGGCCAAAACAACGGAAGCGCCTTTATCCAAGGCATAGCGTATTGTTGGCAGCGCGGCTTCTATGCGTTTTGCGTTAGTGATTTCTCCTGTAGTTTTATCTTGCGGAACATTAAAATCCACCCGAATAAAAACTCGTTTACCCTGCATATCAAGGTCTTCAATAAATAACTTGGACATATTTTGTCTCCGTCAAAAAATCTTTTGACAAGAATTTAGAAAATAAAATGCTTAAAAAGCTACGCTGCTTCCAAAGCGTTCTTTGCCACCGTTTTATTCTTCGCAATCTTAGACCTTGCTACGCCGGCTGTTTGTTGGTCGCCCAAGAAAATGCGAATTACGCGAATATTTTCTTTTGCTTCCGGGATTTTTACCTTTTCAAACAAATTTACCCTTTGGTTGGTGGTGCGGAGTTCTTCGCTCAAAAGGCGGAATTGTTCTTCTATAACCCTCCGCTCCAGCCTTAAGGAAATCAGTTGTTCAAAAGCACGAATACCCGCATCAATCCACACCGGGGTTTCAAACAAGTCGGGAATATGGCGTTCAAAAACCACACCCTCAAACACCGGAATTGCTACGCCGGCAATATTTCCTTCGCCAACGTTAATCTTGGCAGCTTTGATGTATTTGCTCCATTCAACAGGTTCGGCAAATAGCTTTATCCAGTTTTCCATATCGGCTATGAGGGCTTCTTCTTCTTTTCTTTTGGCCTCAACCCTTAACTGCAAGCCCCTGATTTCCATTTGAAGCTGTTGTTTTTTCAACTGCAAAGTGGGCAAATAACGCTGAAATCTTTTCAGGGCATCGCGTTCTGCCTTTAACGCATTCTTCGTTAGTTTAACTTTAGCCATAGGGGTAATGTAGAAAATGCCATTCTTGCCCTGGGCAAGGCTAGTGGCTAGTGGTTAGATACGGAACTTTCTATATTATATATTACGTATGAATGTAGTGAAATTAACTCTTAGCGTTTCGCCGGTTTTGGTGAAAAAAGGGAAGCGA
>LIUG01000086.1:2468-7748 GCA_001462245.1 Candidatus Fibrimonas termitidis | reverse complement strand
GGTTTTTCGACCCCTGAGCGTAACGTGCCGTAAAGCTCACGTATGAGGCTCTAGCGGGGGGCGTTATTTTGCGAAAAGGGGTCATTGGGGGTAATATAGAAAAAATTTTGGGGAAAATCCCATAAATCGGGGGTATCGGGGTTTAAACCGCATTCTCAATAAAAAACTGCTGGCTGGATTGCCCCGGCTCCTGCTTTCTTATGTACTTTCCCTCAGCGGTCAAATAGCTCGCTTTTTCGTTGTCTGCGATAATCACCTCTAGAATTTTGCTGAGTTTGCTGCGGATTTTTTCGTCAATTATAGGTGTGGCTATTTCCACACGTTTTTCCGTGTTGCGGGTCATTAAGTCTGCGCTGGAAATATACATTTCGGGGTTCTCTGCGCCAAAGCTGTAAATGCGGCTGTGCTCCAAAAAACGCCCTATTATGCTCTTAACCGTTATGTTCTCGGTTTTGCCCGGAACGCCCGGCAAAAGGCAGCAAATTCCCCTGACTATCAACTGTATTTCCACACCGGCAATTGACGCACGAATAAATTCCTCTATAAAATCCACATCGGTAAGGCTGTTCATTTTGCACACGATTTTTGCGGGCTTGCCCTTTTTTGCCAAAGTGGTTTGCTCCCTTATCTTTTGCAAAAGCCCCTCTTTCAGCGTCTCCGGAGAAACAAAAAGCTTGGCATAGTTAAAGTGAACATCGCCCATGGAAAGATTGCGGAAAAAATCCGCCGCATCCGAGCCTATTTCGTGATTTGCCGTTATCAGGTTAAAATCCGTATATTGCTTGGATGTGCTTTCGCTATAATTCCCTGTACCGAGATGCGTAATGTAAGAGATATTTTCGCCTTCCTGCAAAACTATCAGCATTATCTTTGAATGAACCTTGTAATTGCCAACACCGTAAACCACCGTGCAACCGGCCTCTTTAAGTATTTCCGCAACATGAAGGTTGTTCTCCTCATCAAAACGCGCTGCAAGTTCTATAATGGCAGTGACATCCTTTCCGTTTCGGCTGGCACGGCGCAAGGCTTCTACAATTCTGGATTGTTTGTCCAAACGGTAAATTGTGATTTTTATGCCGGCAACACGAGGGTTAACACTTGCATTATCCAATAAATCCAAAAGCGTATCCATGCTGTCAAAAGGGTAGAACAAAAATAAATCGCGAGCGAGTACACTGCTCATCACGGATTTGGCTTTTGCCAGAGGAAGTGCCCTGCTTTGAAGCGGCGGATATTTCAACTTGGCCACTTTGTCTTGCGGTAAATATTTATCTATTGAGAATAAAAATTTATAATCAAAAAAATGCTGAATGGTAAAGCATTGGTTAGAATTGATGTTCAGGTTCTTGCACAAAAAATTCTCAATTATTTTATTTGCGCTGCTGAATTCCAGCCTCACAGACGGGAGATTTGTGCGGGAATCAACTTTGCGTTTTAGCAACTTGGAAAAATCATACTCCAATTCATAGTCAACGGAATACACTTCGGTGTTCACATCTGCGTTGCGCGTTAATCTGACTATAGCCTTGCTCAACACCTTGTATTTGGAAAAAACCTTGTTCGCAAAATAATAAGTCAAATCCTCGGAGGTCATCATTTTAACGCCGGATTCGTCTTGGTCAATAATCAGTCTATCGCATTTGTTAGGCACAGGAAGTATCCCAAAGAAATTTTTTCCACCGTGTTCCAAATGAAGAATAACACACATTCTTAAGTTGCTGAGATGTATCAATGGATGTTTGCTATCTATAACAATAGGATTGAGCAAAGGCAGCATCGTTTTTTGAAAATAGTTTTCAAACCGCTTTCCGGCCTTTTTGTTTTTCAGCCTTGCATTCTCAATAGTTATCCCTTCTTTTTTGAGTTCTGCAAAAATTTTTTTGGCGGTTTTCGCCCTCATATCATAAAGTTTTTTTGTGTATTTATAAATGCCGTCCAGTTGTTCGCCGGGGGTGAGTCCTGTTTTGTTTTCCTTTGCCTGTGGATTAACGAGCAATTCGTTGAACAAACTGCCCACTCGCACCATAAAAAATTCATCCAGATTGCTGGTGAAAATGGAAAGAAATTTGCATTTTTCCAAGAGCGGGTTGTTTTGGGAATACGCTTCTTCCAACACACGCTCGTTGAATTGAAGCCAAGAATATTCACGATTTATAAATGTTTTTCTTATAAATTTATTCATTTTATCTCCGTTTAATCTCCAAAGGAAGTACCTATATCTTTTGCTGCTCGAACCAGTTCGTGTTTTGGTGGAACAAAATTCGTTTTTCCGGCAACATCGGCAAGATTATTGGCAACCATTTTTTCGCCGTTCAAAGCCACGGTTACACCAAAGCGTTTTTCACCGGCAAGTTTTGCCGCATATGCGCCCATTTGCGTGCAAATAACCCTATCATATGGACTTGGGCTGCCGCCTCGCTGAATATGCCCCGGAACAACAACACGGGTTTCAACATTTAATTTTTCCGATATTGTTTTTGCAATTCTATTAGACACCGTTATTTCATTGCGCTCGGCACGTTTTTGCATACGCTCCTTTTTGGGCAAAACCGCCTCATCTTTGTCCATAGCGCCTTCCGCAACCGCTATAATGCAATATCCTTGTTTTTTGGTTACGCAGCAATTTGCGCATTTTATAACGTTATCAATATCGTATGGTATTTCCGGAATAAGAATAATATCCGCACCGCCGCCGATACCTGCGTAAAGCGTGAGCCACCCGGCCTTATTGCCCATTATCTCCATTACCATAACTCGCCCGTGGCTTGCAGCGGTAGTCTTAAGCCTATCTAAGCACTCGGTTGCAACATTCACCGCCGAGTGAAACCCAAAGGTGAAATCCGTTCCCCAAATATCGTTGTCTATGGTTTTGGGCACGGCAATAACGTTAAGCCCCTCGCCGGACAAAAGCGCAGCGGTTTTATGTGTGCCTCTGCCGCCTAAAACCACCAGAACATCCAAGTCCATTTTGCGGTAATTTTCCTTCATTTGAGCAACTTTGCTGTTTTCTTCAACCTGTATCAATTTTTTATAGGGCTGGCGCGAGGTGCCTAAAATTGTACCGCCCAAATTGAGAATGCCGGAAAATTCCCCCAGCTTCATTTGCCTATATTCTCGATTTATAAGCCCGGCATACCCGCCGGTAATCCCATAAATCTCAACTTCCGGGTTTATGTTTGCTATAGCCTTCCCAAACCCGCGCATAACCGCATTAAGCCCTGCGCAATCACCGCCGCTAGTCAATATACCTATTTTCATATTCTCAAACTACAAATATTGAAATTTTATATTGATTTTCTGTTATAAAACCGTTAAGATTGTGTTAAGATTTTGTAAAACTGGAAAATCCCTAAATATTGTGGATTGGAGGGTGGCTTAATAGTTGGATATCGTGGGTATTGTGGTTCTGACAATTGGACAAATTTGTTTGGGTATGGGGTATAGGGTTCGGGGTATGGGAAAACCGTCAACATATGTTTGCAAAGTTTGCAAAATTCAGAAAATATTTCCCTCAGTACGGAAAATATAAGGCATATCTAGGCATAGCGGGGTTTTCATTTGTAAAAAATATTGTAAAAACACCGTATTTTTTGTTTTTTTTCAAAAAACACAATTTTGCCCTTGCTAAACTCCTAAAAATTTATTATATTTATACAAATTGGAGAATTTATCTATGGAACAATCATTTACTGCAAAATTGCTTGAAGCTTTGCCTAATGATTTTAGCAAAATGGCACCTAGGCATATAAGGGATATTCAAAAAATGTCCAAGTTGGAAAATCACGAATTCCCAATCGAGAATGTAGAATTTGCGCTGCATCGTTATAAACACTATATTTAGTTTATGCTAAGAAAAACTTTCAATGCAATTATAGAAAATATATTGCATCCATGTCTTATTTATGCAAGCAGGAGAGCAGGGATTGCATATACTGATATGAAGGCAGATTTTGAAGCAGAGTCGGCCTTTTGTGATTTGGTTTACGAAAAATATGAAAAAGAAAGGCATAGGTTTCATAACGATTATATGGTAAATAAAAAAACGAAAATAGATAGGCATAAAATATCTGCCATATTCTATTTGGCTTTTGTTGAGGCTGCGGCAGAGAGGAATTTCCATGACTTTAGAAAAATTAAGAGGAAAGACAATAAATTTCTGTTCGCACATAACCTTGCCTTCAATATATCCATGGCTATTTTAGAGTCTTTTATAATCACAGCTAAAGAAAAAGATGAAAAATACTGTGAATATTTGGAGATCAGTGGAATAATGACAAAATTGAGAGAATATAAAAAATATACTATAAAAGAGTTTATTCTTGCACATAAACAGGGAAAGCTATCTTCTCTTTTGCTTGCAAATATATTTTACTTGATTGAGTGTAATTCCGAAGAAAAATTTTTGAAGTTATATAGGTAAAAAAGTATGCTATCATTCAAAGAAATGCTTGAAAAATTTAAGCAATTAGTAGAAAACGAAAATAAAAAAAACGGAAGTAACTCTGGTAAGACTATTAAACTAAAAGATGAATATTTTACCGATATGGAAGCCAGATATTATTCTATATTGGAAAGGTATAAAAAGACAAATAGGATGCACGAAAGCAATCGGAATTATTGCGCATTAGCTTTTTTCTTTGAGGCTGTTGCAAATTGGAACGAACTCCCGATAGATATTGTTGATGAAAAAGGGATAAGAATCAGCAAAGTGCACATTCGCAAGGTAAGCAATGATAGTTTGGAGGATACATTGAGGAAAATCACTTTTTCCTTGCTGGTCGGTTTAGCGTATAAAATACTTAATATAAAAGGACGTTACAAAACTGAAGAATTAATCAAGTCGCTGAATATGATGAATTTAAAAGAAAATTGCGAAACACTAATACCACTTTTCCGTAACTTGAGCTTATAGCTTTGGTAAATTTAGACACAGCAGTAACAAAAAAAACGCAGGAGGGTCTTTCTTCATCCAACCCTATTTAATCGCGATTTTATTGTGTTTGTTTCCCTCTTGGAAAGCGGTGTTCCCTTACCCGAGGCGAAGCAAAGGGTTGGGGTAGATTTAACTGAGCATGGCTCGGAGGTTGACATTGGCGTTTTGCGGACGGCGAAGCGAATGAAGGCCAAAGGCCTCAATACTGCCTTGATTGCTGAAATTACCGGTCTGTCGGAAAAGGAGATTGAAGAGTTGGATACTTGTGGGTAAAGGTAAGATAGGGTATGGGGTGCCTTGCCCAGGTTCACCCTGCCCCCATCCACCCCAAAATCACCCCAAAATCA
>LIUG01000086.1:0-2353 GCA_001462245.1 Candidatus Fibrimonas termitidis | reverse complement strand
ACCCCAAAATCACCCCAAAATCACAAAAAAAACACTAAAATGTATTTTTTTTGTCCATATTATACTTTTTTATTGTATATTTACTTTGTAAAACCTTAAAGTGGAGTCTTTTATGAAAAAAATTGTTTTAGCAGCACTATGCGCCTGTGGTTTCGCTTCGGCTGCCGGTGATTTGTGGGGGGTTGATACTGATCTGTTCCCTTCCCTTCAAGTACAAGTCCCTCAAGTCGTTCAATGTTGGGCAGATGATCCTGACCCTGTAGATAGTCAATGCTACACAACAACAGGCGGTTGGTGGTTCGGCTATACTGACGGCCCGGCAACAACTACACAGGTCAAGCTGGGGAATAGTTATACAAATTTTGGTGAGGGAGTTAGCATAACCGACCCGGAAGATGGTTCTTCCTTATTACCAGGGAGTGCCCTTGAGATTAAATTTACCGCAGGACCGGGAGAAGCTGAGGCACCTACAATATCGGGTATAGGCTTTAATCACATGGGTAATGAATCTGGGACAAGCATAGAGAATTTCGGAGGGTATTGCATAACCTATTCTTTGACGGGCGAAGCTCTTCAGATGGAGCTTGGATGGAATGAATCACAATACGGATATGATACCTGGTACGTAGAACTTCCGGTTTCTGCTAACAGAACAACCAAGGTTTTTGCTTGGAGTGCATTTGATAAGGATGGATGGGGGACCGGTACAGGTGTACAAGCCATAACAACTGCAACTGGATCGGCTGTGTCTCTCAAAATCCGTTTAAAAAACGGAGGTGGTACCACTAAGATTTCTGATTTTTCTTTATACGAACTGGGCAGAGCAAATAGCAATTGCGGTGGAACTCCTATTATTTCCAACAACGTAGTTGTAAACGCAAACTTGAATTTAAACCTATCCGGCAAAATGCTTTCCATGACTGTCAAGGAAGCTGTTCCTGTTCAGATTGTCAACTTGCAGGGCGCAGTTGTTCACAGCCAAGTTTACGCTCCCGGCAGCAAAATGAACCTGAGCAACCTCCCAACCGGAGTTTACATGGTTCGTGTTCCATCTCTCAGCTATTCCGGCAAAATAATGCTTAAATAAATTGGTTGTTTAAAAAAAACGCCCCCGTTCCATCAAACGGGGGTGTTTTTTTATATCCTGACTTTGACACTTTTTTTCCATTGATTTCGTAAGTTATTACATATCAGCCAGTTACGAATTTTGCGTTTCGTTTTTGGGTGTCCAAAGCCCCAAAAAGTGCTATATTACCGCTATGTTTGTGCGCAAGAAGAGAAATCCGAGCGGAGTGACCAGCGTCCAAGTCATCGACAAAAGCGGCGGCAGATACAAAGTTCTCAAAACAATCGGCAGCAGCTCCGACACGGATGAATTGGAAGCCTTTTATATCCAAGGGAAGAAGTGGATAGACGCGCGTTGCGGCAATGTTGACATGTTTGCCGAATCCGAGCGCCGGCGAGAAGAAAAGCAAGTTGTGGAGCATCTTCTGAACAATATAGAGAACATACTTCTCAACGGCACCCAGCTTATCCTTAACGAGGCGTTCCGGCTTTGCGGCTTTGACGCAATCGATGATGAGATACTGAAGCACTTGGCAGTCGCCCGCCTTTGCCAGCCGTCAAGCAAGACCGGCACGGTTGATTATCTAAAATCTCATTTTGATGAAGATGTGCTGCTTCACAAAATTTATCGCTACCTGGACAAATTGAACAGCACGCAAAAGGAAGCGATACAGCAAATCAGCGTCGGGCATACCAGCAAAATTCTCGGCGGCAGGATAGAGCTTGTGTTCTATGATGTGACCACTCTTTATTTCGAGACGGACCTTGCCGATGATTTCCGCAAGACCGGCTTCTCCAAAGACGGGAAGCACTCCCATCCCCAGGTTGTTCTAGGCTTGCTTGTCAGCGAAGGCGGCTACCCGCTGGCGTATTCCATCCATGAAGGCAATAAATACGAAGGGCATACGATGCTGCCTGCGATAGAAGACTTCGTTGCCAGATTCAGCCTGTCCGATTTCGTTGTCGTGGCGGATTCGGGCTTGATGAACAGCGACAACATTGCTCTGTTGGAAGAGAAGGGATACAAATACATACTCGGGGCGAGAATAAAAAGCGAGAGCAGACTGATTGCGGATTGGATTTTATCGCAAAACAAAGTCAGCGGCGCGTTTTACGAATACCAGAAATCGGAGAAATGCAGACTGATTGTAGGCTATTCCGAGAAGCGGGCAAAAAAGGATGCCCACAACCGCGAGAAAGGAATACGGCGGCTTGAGAAGGATTACAGAAAAGGCTCAATCACGAAGGATAAAATCAACAAGCGGGGCTACAACAAGTTTTTGGAAAT
>LIUG01000085.1:293-6083 GCA_001462245.1 Candidatus Fibrimonas termitidis | reverse complement strand
GTAGAGACGGATAATTATCTGTCTCTACATTTGTCATCCGTGCCGAAGCCCGTACCCGAAGGTCAGCCATATCTTTGCCAATATAAACCATTGTATGGTAATATAGAAAAATTTCCGTGCCTGTCAAGAGCTGGCCCCGCAGGGGTGAACTTATTAATGTTTTATTAACAAGTTATTAACAAGTTATTAACAATTTCGCTATGAACTCAATTCTTCCGCATGGTGTAGTTTTTTGCGGGCGTCTATCACAAGTTGAGAGCCGTGAATTGAAATGTCGCTGGCTGGGTTTGAGCGGGTAAATGCAACCCAAAGCAAATTCTCCAAATTTCTGCCCGTCCATTCGGCATCATCGCACAGCACCACCAAGGGGAATTTTTCCGCATTTTCCATGTTTTCAAATTTTTCCTCTTGAACAACCAAAATGCCCTTCACGGGCGATGCAAAGCCGAGTTCCCTGCAGGGTTCGCCTGCCGCTGCAAATACCGCCTTTGAACCGTGATTTAAACTTGTGCCCGAATAATCCAAAGTGTCTATGCTTGTGTTTTTATGGATATGAACGTCCCGTTCAAGATTTATTCTGCACAAAATATGTTCAAAAAATTCCGGCACATTTCGCACCGATAAATTCGGATTATCCTCTTTTGCCGCAATAAATAAGTATTTTGCAAGGGAAAGTTGCCCAAAACCCAGAATTGCATTGCTTTGAGTCAGCAATTCCAAAGGCTCCCGTTTTTCATAGGGCAAATATCGCTCGCTGCCCAAAGCCAAAAGCAAAGGATGAACCCCAGCCGCATCCACCGCATTAACCTCATGCACCCCCGGAAGCATTCGCGGAATGAAAGGGGCTGTGATCTTGTGAATTAAATTCCCAAAAATCGTGTCTTCTTGCGGAGGCCGTCCAACAACGGTAAACGGAAACACCGCATCTTTCCTCGCAAAAACCTTGTGCACTTTTAAATAAGGAAAAGGATGCTGCCCGGAGTAATAACCCAAATGGTCGCCAAAAGGGCCTTCGGGTTTTAAGTCGTTTTGAATTTCGCCCAAAATGCAAAAATCCGCATCCGTAGAAATAAACCAGCCCTTGTGCCACGCATAGCGAAAGGCTCTTTTGGAAAACATTCCGGCAAAAACAAGCTCCGGAATTCCGTTTGGGAGCGGCATAATAGCTGCAAGCGTATTCCCAAGCGGCCCTCCTATAAAAATGCTCACCTTCAATTTTTCACCCCTAGCAAGAGCCGCTTGATGATGAATTCCAATGCCTCTATGAATTTGATAATGCAACCCGCATTCCTCATTTTGAATGTAATCGCCGCCGCTTATTTGCACCCTGTACATCCCCAAATTTGAATGCAGCCAAGATTTTTTGCCGGATTTTATAGTGAGAACCTGGGGCAAGGTTAAAAAAGCACCTCCGTCTTTGGGCCAGCATTTGATTTGAGGCAAGTCGGAAAGGGAAATTTCACTGTGCATAACGGGTTTGGTTAAAGAACGCTGAGGCAATGAGTGCAAAAGCCGGCTTGCATTTTTTAAACTGAAATTCAAATTGCCTTTTAGCAACAATTCCGCTCTTTTTTCGCTCCCGAACAAATTGCACACAGCAGGAAATGGGCTTCCTTCCACCTTTTCAAAAAAAATCGCAGGCTCACCATTTGCAAAAGCCCTGCGTGCAATAGCGGGTATATCCAAATTCGGCGATACCGGCTCTTTTATGCGAATAAGCTCGCCATGCTTTTCGAGCATCTCGCAGGCTTTTCGGATATGGGATGGCATTTTTGGGACTGCGCTTAGTTTTGGATGCAACGAACAGAAAACAAGAAAGATTTGAATACACTATACCAATAAGTACGATCATTGCTGTAGCTCATAACACGATAGTAAGCATTGCCGCTATTCCCCATATTGGCAGTCCACCAGCGACCGGTATAGCCGATAAGGCTGTAGTTGCCGCCTGAATTGCAGCTACCGCCCGGCAAAGCCGAAAAACCGTAATCGTCTGTGCCATTGCCCTTAAAACTCCAATCTGCAGTCGCTTTAAGATATTTGCCCGCTATGGGGCTATCGTAAGGTTTTTGGGAACCCTTATCACCATCTACAAAGCGAAACAATTTATCCCAGTCCGCATTGCTCGGCAAAGACCAGCCTTTTGGGCATACCTTAATTGCCGTTTGCCAATTGTATAAGCGACCGTATTTTGCGCAGTTACTAGGATTATTGTCGTAGCATTTGCTGCCTTCTGCTTCGTAGTTCAAATTCTCTGCCATCCAAGTTTGCGTGCCGATTTTTACTGTTTTATATGTTTTGCCGCCATATTCCAGAGGGGCAGCATATAAATAGGCCGAAAATGCAAGTGATATTATTGCAAAGACAACCAAGGGGAAATGTCGGGTTTTCATATTATGATTTTTGGAATTTATCGAGCAAAAAAGTAAAAAAATCCACGGTTTGTTTGGCGATGCTTTTCCAACTGAACACGGACTGCGCCCGCTTTCGAGAGGCCTCTCCCATTTTTTTGGAGAGTTCCGAATTTGTCAGCAGCAGATTTAATTTTTCCGCAAGGCAGCTTTGGAATTTTTCCGGATTTTGAGGAGAGAAGTCCGTTTCTGATTTGTGATCTAATGGGATCAGAAAACCGGTTTCGCCTTCAACTATTATTTCCGGGATTCCGCCGACGTTGCTGCCAACAACAGGAGTTCCACATGCCATTGCCTCTAAGTTTATTATGCCAAAAGGCTCGTAAAGCGATGGGGTTGCAAATACGGCGGCGTGGCTGTATAGCACCCTTAGCTCCGTGTGCGGCAGCATCTCTTGAATCCAAATAATGCCGCTTCGCTTTTCCTTGGCGTTTGCAATCAAATTTTTGCATTCCTCCGCAATTTCGGGAGTGTCCGGCGCACCGGCGCAAAGCACAATTTGGGCGTTTTCGTTTATCTGCGCAGTTGCCTGTATAAGCTGAGAAATGCCTTTTTGCCTTGTTATTCTGCCCACAAAAAGCACAAAAGGGGTTTGCGGGTCTATGCCGTATTTTTGCAAAACAGCTTCGTCAAAAGTCGGGCAGTAAAATTCCGGGTCTATGCCGTTGTAAATAACCCTCACCTTGTTTTCATCAACCCCGTAAAGGCTTACAACATTGCGCTTCATTTTTTCGCTTACGGCTATTATTCCATCTGCGTTTTGATATGCGTTGCGTTCAATCCAGCAGCTCATAGCATAACCGCCTTTGCCAAGCTGTTCGGCTTTCCACGGGCGGTGAGGCTCCAAAGAATGCGTTGTGAGCACAAGCGGAACTTGGTACAGGCGGCTCGCCAGCACTCCCGCAAAATGAGAATACCAAGTGTGGCAATGCACAATGTCTATGCCGCGCATAGCGGGAATCCATTGCAAATTGACGTCCAAAGGCTCAAGAATTTTTTTGAATTTTGAGTCCTCAGGCTCGGCAAAAGGGCGAGAGGGCGCATCTGCAAAGCAATGCACGGAAATATCGCACAGGTTTTTAAGTTCCCTTGTAAGGAAATCCACATGTATTCCTGCGCCGCCGTAAATATTCGGCGGAAATTCGTTTGTCAGTATTGCTGCTTTCATACAACTTTGTATCCTAAATGTTCTAAACGTTTCTCAAGCTGATCTAGCATTTGGTCGTTTTCGGAGAGCCATTGCCGCTTTTTGGCGGGGTAATCTTTACGCAATGGATGCCCTTCAAATTCCGCATGGTTCAAAAGTCTTTTCAAATTATGGTGGCCTTCGAATACAATCCCGAACTGGTCCCAAACTTCACGCTCCTGCCAATCCGCAATTGGGTAAATTTGGCTTAGAGTTGGGATTTTTTCGCCTTCATCAACCTCTGCTTTTAGGCGCAAGCGAACCATATTTTTTGTGCTTTTCAGGCAATATATAGCGGCAAAACGCTTGCCCTTGTGATTTTCCATTCCCAGATAATCCACGCCTGCAATATCTATCAAAACATCAAAGGCATGAGTTTCTTTTAAGAAAGAAACCGCTTCAATTAACTTATCAGTTGCTATAATTGCGCATTTATCAATGGCACGTTCATCTGCCATTGCGCCGAATTTTTCCGCCAATTCCGGAATTAAATCATTCATTTTTCCAATTCCTGATGTTTAGTCCCCATTCTTTAATATTTTCCCATTGCTCCTGCAATTTCTTTTTTCTGTCTTCCATATAAGACAGGTTCTTGATTTTTTCCTGCAATTCCAGCATTGCGTCGAAAAATGCTTCGGGGCGGCTCGGGCAGCCTCCTATGTAGATATCAACCGGAATAATGCGGTCTATGCCGGGGACTGTGCAGTAGCAGTCGTAAAAGCCACCGGAGCAGGCACAAGCTCCCATTGAGATTACCCATTTGGGTTCCATCATCTGTTCGTAAATCTGTTTTAATATGGGTGCTTGCTTAAATGTTATTGTTCCGGAAACCGCCAAAACATCCGCTTGCCTTGGGGTGAAGCGCACAAATTCGGAACCTATGCGTGAAAGGTCGTAGCGGGCGGATTCGGTGGACATGAATTCAATAGCGCAACAAGCCGTTCCATAGGGAAAGGGCCACAAGGAATGCAGGCGGCCCCAGCTCACAAGCTCGTCCAGCTTACCCGCAAAAAATCCCGGATTTCCACTTTGCATATAAACCTCTAAGGAGAATGTAGAAAAATATTGATTAGCCGATTATTCCTTCAAAAACATATCGAAGATTTTCCAAATCATCTGTCAGCTGCATTCAAACTCCCACCTTGCTCTGTTATATATTTTGCTAAATCGTCTGTTACATAATCGTTATCGTAGTAATGCAAAAGTTCATAATTATTTATGAGAAAGGGAATTACTTTGTATTCTTTAATGATTTTAGCAAAAGCATCGCCAAAAAGCCTATATTTGCTTTGCATTGCGGTTAAAACAAAAGCCGCCCAAGTAGCGATTGATTGATTTTTGCTCATACGAGAAAAATAGAAAATTGCGTAGGTCATTTCTACCCGACGTTTTCTAACGTGATTGTAGTTTTGCTAGCTTTTAATCATCGCAATCAAGCCACCATTCCAGTGTGCTACCAGTTGGAAGGCCAGTGACCCAATATTCGATATTCTTATTACTACCAAAATAAACATAAATAAGGTTCCAGCCTTGTGAGAGATTCATGTTGTAATTTCCTGTTGAAGAATAATATGTCGTCGTTCCGGTAATTTTTCCAGATACCGAAGCGTACATAAACCATGCAAATCCCGTCCTTTCTCCCAACTTTGTCAGATTAGAACCAAGATAGCAATAGTTTCTGCCGGGAATAGTATTAGGAATAGTAACTTCAACTTTATCAATAATTCCTCCAAGCATGAGATTTGGTGGAACAACATTGAGTTCGCAAGAAGGTTCATATTTAACATTGCAAGACTGATAATAGCCGCGCAAATACTTGTTATCTATTTTTTCCGGCAAATCCAATACTATTTGCCCATTTTGAATATTTCCTGCTTGCAAAGTATCGTACATATCCTCATATCTACAAGGGGATACAACGCCGTCATAGCTTTCGCATTCACATTCACCGTTGTGGCAACTACGACCTGCATACTTGTCAAGAAGCATAATTACATTGCCATTGCCTTCGTATTCTTTTTTATTGAGTAGTACATCATCTTCAATCTCTACAAGATACACCTGCGTTGGCAAATCGGATAAATTTGAGCCACCACCGCTAGGCGATGACGGATGGTCACCGTTATCGTCAGACGAGCATGAATGGGTGAATGCCGTGGCAAGTGCAATGCCTGCCGTGAATAGAAAACGTTT
>LIUG01000085.1:0-125 GCA_001462245.1 Candidatus Fibrimonas termitidis | reverse complement strand
CATGGTGAACCTCCTTTGGTTTGTGGTTTTTGAACTGAAAATTGGGTATCAGAACCTTCTGATAAGTAATTTTGAAGCAATTTTGGTGTTTTGCAAGCCGTTTCAGGCTTATAACATATATAATT
>LIUG01000084.1 GCA_001462245.1 Candidatus Fibrimonas termitidis | reverse complement strand
GCCCTGTACCTGATTATGAGCAAGCAGTTTATCAAGGGACTTACTGCGGGAGCTGTTAGGGGGTAGGGGGGCGTAATTAAGGCAGGGCAGGCGCATAACGGTTAGAACTCTGTTATGCGCCAGTACAGTTACTTTCTAAGGTTTCCCCTAAAATTTCCCCGTATAGCCTCGCTTTTTCAGGGCCGCCTGAGTTGCCAAAGGAAGTTTGCTGGAACCGGAAAATGCACCACTACTACCATCAAAGCTCCAATCTTCACCAAACTCTATCCTTTCTACCGAATCTGGGATGGTAACAGTGGTAAGTGCCTTACAATCCGCAAAGGCTCTACTACCTATTTTTTGAATTGAAGCCGGTAACTTAATAGTAGTAAGTCCACTCGAGTCAAAAGCGCCATCTTGTATTAAGTAAACTGAATCGCGTAATACAATGGTGGTAAACGCGGTACAACCCCTAAACATATTTGTGGGAATAAATTTGAGGTTTTCCGGTAAGGTTACCGTTTTAAGGTTTTTACATTCAGAAACTATCGCTGTTCCTATGCTTTCCAAATCTCCCGGAATTGTAATCGAACTTATGTTGGTGCTGGCTAATGCACTTGTACCAAGGCGTTTCAGACTTTCAGGCAGTTTAATTGAACTCAATGGACTGTAGGCGAACGCATTTTCGCCTATTTCCGTGACGCCTTCGGGTATGGTTACTGAAACAAGCTTTGGACACTCGGAGAATGCACACATACCCTCCCAATCTGAACTTGCTACACCTATCTTTGTTACCCCTTGAGGAATAACAACGCTGGTAATAATGGTATTCCGATAAAAAGCAGCCCGGCCTATCTCCCGTACCGGAATACCTTGGATTGTAGCAGGAATACGTATTGCCGCTACTTTTCCCGTATACCCGATGATGACGATGCCTTCGCCGTCTTCTGTCAGCTCGACCTTAAAGTCCGCCTCGGTCTGGGCAAAGGCCGTTGTTGCCACCACGAGGATTAAAGCGATAATCCACAGTTTCTTGTTCATAAAACACTCCTTACGTTTGTATATGAAAAAGCCAATGTTCTCTGTACTCACAAAGATACGGCATTTTTCCGGTTTCTGACGCATGTGCATTTGGTATTTGTTTTTGCCGGCAGATTGCCATATATGGATTTGTCTGCGTCATCGGCAATTATATATGTTCCGCAAATCATTTGATTGTATATTTCTGCAGGAACAATTTTATGAATAACATCTCCTATTTCAACAATAATCGGATAGCCCTTTACAGGAATAGCAACAACATTATTGTCAAAATATTGTTTTTCTATGCATTGTAATAGTTCACCGGAGATTTTATGAACATGTTCCCATACAGCGGGTTCATCAAGCGAAATCCATTTTACATAGGGAACGGTAAGTGTGCCGTACTCGTTGCCTTGTTCGTCTTCGGCAAATTCGAGCGTAAAGCGCGCGTCATAACGTCCGTTTAATTTGGCATCAATGATTTTGGTTGGTTTCAAAATGTCCTCTTTATACACAAATTATGAAAACCTCCGGTAATTTCGTATTACCTTATCGAATTGCCAGGTAACTTTGGAATAAACCACTATAGCCGCCATCGGCAATGCCAAAAACACAAGGTAGAGCAAAAGCATTGCAAAACCCGAAGACGGACGCGTTAAAAGATCAGCCGGTAATGAAAGCGCCGCTGACACACCTTCCGGCAACTTCTTTGTCAGCCATTGCAAGAACGCTATAACAAGGGGGAAGACAATAGGTATGCCTATTATGTAAAGCAAGCCGCTCTTTACAAAGTTAAACGTACCTTTGAGCCTTTCAAGATAATCACGTACGCCAAATATAATGACAAAAACATACGCCATAAGAAGATGCGAAAACAGTAACGAAGCGCCCAACTGCACAGGATAATTAAAATGAAACGACGACAGTACCCTTGCCAAAACATCCATTGTCAGGAATACCCAGGCTATAGCCAGAACCGAAAGCGCTGTTTTTCCGGCAGAAATCAACATCCCTTTTCTCTTTAACGTCATGCCAGGATCAAGAAGCCTTGCAATGTCATCATTTTTTTTGCATTTTGCATATACAAAGGCAATGTTACCATCTGCGTCGGCAAGCTCCTTTTTTGCACCGTATCTTAACAGCAGATTCACCGCGTCAACATCATTCGCATCGGCAGCCCGCATAAGAGGCGACCAATAACCTTCGTTACTAAGAACTTCTGTTTTCGCTCCTTTCTTTAACAATAACTCCATCACTTCCAGAGCATTTTTTTTATCGTCATCGCCAGAAGCTTTTACATGTTTAGTGACAGCATTTCTTAACGGAGTAAATCCTTCACTATCTGATACGTTAACAACCGCTCCGGCATCTAGTAAGCGACGAATAAAAGCAATTTTTTCGGGACAATCAAAATACAATACTGTTAAACACAGGGGGGTACAATCGTTATGTGAAACGTTAACATTTGCCTTGTGATCCAAAAGCAAATTTGCTATTTCAATTCTGACAGATTCATCTTCATTGTCTTCGTTCTGAAAAAGAGCCCACAATATGGGAGGGCATTCTCTACCCATATTATCAGGACTGGCTCCCAATTCCAACAATAGTGAAACCAGAGGGACATTCCTTTTATTAATGGCAGTAGTAAGGGGAAGAGAGCCATCGCCTGAACATTCGTTAATTTCAGAACCGTGTTTATGCAAAAACCGAACCAAATCCAGTCCTGTATTGGTATCGGATACTATATCCTTGAAAAACGCCGCCAGATAGGTTAACACAGTTGGTCGCCAATCAGAATCATGTATTTGTCCGTTGAATGGAAGTTCCTGCTGCGCGTATACTTCAAAAAGGTCAAAACGCCCGGGGTTGTTAGTGATTAACTTTAGCAAATCATTAAGCGCATTGTCTTCCCAATTTTTAGAAAGTTCTTTATATGAAAGGAACGAAAATTTACCAAGAAGAAAAAATTTATCCGCTGACGGCATATCGCCAAAAGCGTTTGTCGAATCAAAGAACTCACCGTAATAGTCGGACAGCCACACAAGAAAGAGTGAATCTTCCTCCTGCACTGCCTGTTTTATCAGGCTGATCTGTCCTGGGTCGGTCTCCTCGGCGATTTCTTCGGGACTTTGATATGTTTTTGCACCGATATTTATGCTTTGACCAGTATCCTTCTGGAATTTCAGATAAACAAGGGTCAATGCGCGTTTTGGGGAATATATTTCAAAATTTTTGCATAACTCTTCTGCCACGCCCTTACCCTTTGTACCTTCTACAGCTTCAAAATAAAGATAAAGACGAGCATCTTTCTTTTTCAGTTCTTCCATATAGAACTGGGATTCGCTCATTATCGCATCCGCTATTTCCACTGTATTGGAACAGCTCTTGCCACCCTGACTTATAAACGGTCTGTCCGGATCCAGCGTGTATATCGCTAAATACAGTCCGGCTTCTTTATTTTCCACATAAGTGGATACGATGCTTTTTATTTTATAAGAAAGATAATTATCTCCGGCATTTTCAATCCATGATGTTACCGTACCATTGTCAAGATAAGCTATCCCTCTGTCATGATCCTTGTCCATGAGTTCAGCAAGTTCCGCAGGGGAAGCATAGTTCGCGTTTTCGCTGAATATTTGCGATGTATACGTGATGGTTTTGGTTTCTTTCTGAGTTCCAACATCAAGAGATTCTCCCGATAACCATTTTTGTATATGTTGTTTCCCCCAACGTTGTTTAGGTGATAGTTTTACGAGTCCCTGTATAAGTGCTTTATAATCGCCTGGCATATCCGTTGGAAGCTCAACCTCTTCGTTCATTATCATACTGTCACGTTTGCTTGATTTTATATTGGAAAACGGTTCTTCTCCAAGCCAAATATGCAGCATTGTTATTCCAAGGGCAAAATAGTCCACAGGCGGGCCTATGTTTACCTGTGTGTCTTTTCCTTTACGTGCAAGCTCTGGAGCTGCGTATGCCGGTGTGACATTTGCTGTCACTTCTGCCTCATCTTTATCTGACATCATAACGCTTGATATGCCAAAATCGGCAAGAATAATTGATGTTTGCTCTTTATCTCTGAAATAAATATTTTTGGGTTTCAGGTCCTGATAGATAATGCGCAATTCTTCGTGAAGCTGCTGGAGACCTTCGGTTAGCTGCCTCACAATATTTCTTAATGCATCGGGATCCCGAATGGGACCGTGACCGTTCTTACTAAGATACTCATCAAGAGTACCGCCTTCGGCATATTCCATAATTTCAAAATCCTGTTCGTCATGTCTGCCAAAATCATACAACCTTACAATCCTGTCTCTGGGATTATCTTTGATCTTGGCCATTACAGTCTCAGGAAGTGCTTTTCCAGGCAGGTAGTGTTTCAAAACAAGCGGCCTACCGTCAGCGTTGATTTTATATATAACGGCCTCCCCGCTAGCACCCTCCCCGCTTATCGTATATTCGATGATATAAGTTTTCTCCCTCAGAACAATTTCTTTCCCGTTTTCAAAACGCGACCCTGTTTTTTTTTCGCCCGAAATGTCACCCTGCATGGCCTGTTTTTGCTGCCCCATACCAAAACCCGACGCATCTGCACCATCAATCGTCTGGGTGGATGTGATATCATTTATCACTTGAGTTGAATTATCTCTGATTATTACAGTTCCCTCGTTGGTATCTATTCTTTCCGTGCTCATTCTTCGACCTCCGTTTTAGTAACAACAAGTTCCGGGCGTTCCCATTCTTTGTCCGTCTGCAATATTACCATGTTAATACTGTTTGTACTCAGGTAATATGAGTAAATAGCGTCAATCCGGGATTTATCCGTTCTAGGCGCGTAAAAAGAAGTTTTCTCGCCGACATCCACGACTTTAAAATAGTCGTTGTATTTTTCCTTATACTCTTTTTCATCTTTCGGTTCAACTTCCATAAGCTCAAAGTTCTCTCTTACAACTTTTTCATAGTCGCTCTTAATTTCCGCGACCTTTGCGTCCCTGTCATAGGCACTTACATTTTCTTCCCACTCTCTGGGAAAAAGCGCGAATGCCTGTTGGGGCTTATCCTTTATGTAGAAAAACGCGGGTATCCAAACGTCTTCCCCTCTTCTGACTGCACTGCGCAATTCTACGACTACATCTTCAGGCAACACGCCTAAAGGTTCAGCATCTTTAAGTTTTGGCTTGGAAAGGATCGATGAATAATACGGCGTCTCCATTGAGATCGTATAAAATCGCTGTTCCTGCCGGCCATGGACAATACTTTCCAGATAGGCGTCTTTGGAATACGTGTAAAGCGTAGTAGAGTCCAGCGCGGCAGTCGTAACGCTGGATATTTTCCCGTATGTCACAGGCGAGGCACAACGCATTATTACAAGCACGACAACCAGCGGGATCAGTATCCTAAAAGTCCCTTTTACTATTTCTGTTATCTGTGAAAATTTACTCCAGCATTTTGGGCAATAGGGAATATTAAAAAAACCCGCATGAAACTCATGCTTGCATATTTTACACGTGTACCTGACCATAATCGGCCTCCTTTATGGCTATGGTTATTACTGATATATTATCCTTGCCTCCGCGTTTTTTTGCAAGCCCTGTCAGCTTTTCTGCCGCTTTTGGCTTTTCCAACGTGGCAAGGATTTCATTCTGCTGAACAAGATCGTGCATACCGTCGGAGGACAGAAGGTATATATCGTTATCGAAAAACGGAAACTCAACTTCCGCAAATTCTATAAACGCCGAAGAACCCCCGCCCAGCGAATTTGTGATTATATTTGAAGGCGCGTCCTTTTGGCCGCCGGATTCACGCAGCGAGTGATCTACCGTAAGGCGGGTCAATTCTCCCCGCCGCTTGCGGTAAATTCTGGAATCGCCCGCATGGTAACGGTACAATTTCCCCTGATAGAAAAAAAGCCCGGCAAGCGTGCTTCCCATGTCTTTGGGCATGGAATTGTGCGTTTCTGTCGCGTATGTGTTAAGAACCTCGCGTAATTCTTCAGCGCTTAAATCGTCCGGAATCCCAGAAAGGATATTCCGAAGCGCCGTAAGCACCCGTTCGCTGGCAACTTCCCCCTTATCAAGGCCGCCGATACCGTCCGCTACGGCGATTATTACCCGCTCGTTTGTGTCAAATTTTGCCTGTCTTTTGCCGTCGCGGAACATTTCATCCTGTATAAGAATCATGTCCTCGTTGTTGGGCTTCTTGCAGCCAACATCACAAACCGCGTCGACAGACAAAAGTATCATCCTATTCTTACCGTTGCGCCGCTGTCCGCGCTAGCGTAGGTTATCAGCAGATCAATGTCCGCTAACTTTACGCTGAAACCGCTTTGCACGGGGACCGGGCTGTTCGGGGCAAGGCGGCTGTTATTGTAGAATGTGCCGTTTGTTGACCCCATGTCTTCTATGCTCCAGCCGACGGCTGTTTTAAGCACTTTGCAGTGCGTACCCGATATATGCGAAAAACGCCCCAGTGTACCGGCGAAAGGTCCCTTTGACCGGCCAAGTATATCGCCGTGTGAAGCCTCGATTGTAATGCCAAGACTTGCCGATGAAAGTTTAATTTTTTCACCGGAGGCTGCTGGAGGCTGCGCTTGCAGAGGAGGCGGCGCTTGCGGTAGCGACTGAGGCGGCGCAGATTGTTGTTTCTGCGGATCGACCTGCGGGCCCTGCAAATGTTCGGTCTGTGAGGACGGTTTGGTTCCAGCGGGAATCAATTCTTTACCATCAAAAATACAGCGCTTTCCCATTCCGGGACGTCCGCATAATGAACAGACAAATATCTGCACCCCGCACTGGTCGCAAAAACGGGAATCGTCGTCAATATTTTCTTTGCATGACGCACATTGCATTAAACCGCTCATAAAAACTCCATAAATTAAGATACTGTCATATCAAGGTCTTCGGGGCGCATGATTAGTATTTCCCTTTTCAGATCTTCTTC
>LIUG01000083.1 GCA_001462245.1 Candidatus Fibrimonas termitidis | reverse complement strand
TTTATTTGGTTGAGGAGTTGATGTCAATCGGATAAAAACATCGTGTTGCCGCTTGGGGAGGCGGCAGCGGACTAAAGTCCGGAATAGCCTCCTCTGCCACAACCCGGCTCCGTAAGGGCCGGTTTTTTTATTTGGGGCCATCGGCGAGGCGGCTTTTGGCAACAAAGATCCTTCCCATGAAATCGAGCGAATAAGGACTAATTTTGTGCGGTAGGCGAGAGGCTGGTGAAATCCCCAGAACGGAAGATTGTCGTTGCACTGTCACGTCAATTGGGCTCAGCAACTGTCCGAAAATATTGGACAGTTTGGAGTTCCGATTCAACTATTAAGAAATCCTTAATAGTTCAGGTTGAAGGAAGAGCTTGATTTAGTTATTAAGGAATACTTAATAACTGCCACCGATGACAAAAATTACGATACAAACCACTACGGCAAACAAACGGAAAGCGGGTAGACAGAAAAAGTGTAGACAGTGTCTACACTTTTTGGACGAAATTTCGAGGAAAAATCCTTCGCCGGATGATGCATCTCGTGGCACAATTCCAAGACAGGGAGATTGTCGTTCCACTGGCACGACAATAGGGCTTGGTGGGCCTCTTATAAATCCCCCACTATATAGGGCATAAAGATGCGCTTTGCTTTAATCCTTTGGGAAAATTTTGGTTAAAAAACGTTTGACAAACCATTGATAGCATGGTATATTTATAACGCCACTTGGGGAGGCGGCTGCGGACTAAAGTCCGGAATAGCCTCCTCTGCCACAATCCGGCCCCGCAAGGAACGGGTTTTTTGTGCCTATAATCTGGCCAATGCAACAGCCTAAAGATACCTACCCCATGAGGTGTCTATTTCTCAAAGGGAAAGAAGGCCGAAACTGAAAAAATGGTTATCTACCACTTCACAAAAAACACCTCATATAGTACAATAAGACCACAAGGAGTACTCGGAAAATGGCAAATTTTTTCCATATTTTGGAGGCAGTTCTAAAGAAAGACAAGCGTTTCTTCTCGAAAGAAGGCGAAACCTTGTTACGCAACAAAGTCTACGAATCAGCGGTCAATATGGACGCAGCCCTCATAAAACTGCTCCTTTCCAACAATGAAACTAAAGACCGTTTTTTCACCGAGGTGGACGGCGTACTCGTTTTTGACAAAATTGCTTTCGGCTGGGTAGTTAACAATCACCAGTTCCTGCCGGATAGTTTCACACGCTTCAAAAACCGTATCGGGCTTTCCAACAATGAGGGCGAGCTTTTATCCGCCTCAAACGATGTAGTCTTGTCCTTTCCCTACAAGGATTGCATCCTCGAAGGCGGTCAGACAAAAGAAGACCAAAAACGTGATGAAGTTTTCTACAATGTTACTCTTGCCCCAGATGATGTAGATCGCCTTTTGTATCCAAAGGTGCTGGTCGGAGCAAAACGATATACGGCTAATGGCGTTGAAGACGGTATAACCTTCAAAGATGATGATAACTTGATAATCAAAGGCAATAATTTACTGGCTATTTCATCGTTGTTGAAGCGATATGAAGGAAAAATTAAGTGTATCTATATTGATCCGCCGTATTATTTCAATAAAAATAAAGAAGCTGACTCTTTTAAATATAATTCCAATTTTAGCTTATCAACTTGGTTGGTATTTATGAAAAATCGTCTTGAGATTTCCAAAAAGTTACTTACAAAAGGTGGATCTATCTGGATAAGTATTAGCGAAGATGGAATGCACTATTTAAAAGTTATGGCAGATGATATATTCGGTAAAGACCACTTCATTGGTACACTCCCTCGTCGAACTCGGAATGGGAAGTCTGATGTTCCTTTTAATCTATCTCAAGATTTTGACTGGTTGCTTTGTTATACCAATGTTGATGATAGCAATGCTCCTCTAGGAAGAAATATTGAGCGAAAATACTATGAAACAAAAGATTTTCCTGGCAAACCGTGGAGGTTAGCTGATGCCACTTCCCAACGTACTGCAACTGAAAGACCAAATTCATTCTTTACAATGATTAATCCTAAAACAGGGGATAAATATCCAGCAAGTGAAAAGCGCACATGGGCAATAACCGAAGATACTTTTCCTCAGTACTATAAAACTGGAGCAATTGTATTTCCTGGGGACTATGATTTCCTTGATATTAGCAAACCCTATATGCGAAAGTTTAAGAGCGAAGATGACAGTGCAGGAAAATTATCAGCAGTAATTTCCGATTTTCAAATACAAGATTTTTTACAGACTTTGTTTGCCACTGCAAAAAATAAAGATGGAAACAAGGAAATTGATGATTTGTTTGGACGAGAAGAATTTGGTTATGCAAAACCAGAAAACCTGATTAAAGCAATTCTTGACGTAACCTCACAGGAAGGAGATATAATACTTGATTTTCACCTCGGTTCTGGTACTACTGCTGCTGTAGCCCACAAGATGGGCAGAAGGTATATAGGCATTGAACAAATGGATTACATTGAAACACTTCCAGTTGATAGGATAAATAAGGTAATACAAGGTGAACAAGGAGGCATTTCAACAGACGTAAACTGGAAAGACGGCGGTTCTTTTATCTACTGCGAACTTGCAAAATGCAACCAGCATTTTATAGACAAAGCAAACGTTACAAAAACTGACAAAGAAGCTATAGTCCTGCTTAACGAAGTGCTTGCAACAGGTTTTATTAGCCACAAGATTTTTCCAGCTGACATTGCAGATGCAATCGATGATTTTACCGACTTGTCTCTTGCCGATAAAAAACGATTCATACTGGAGTTATTGGATAAAAATATGCTGTATGTAAACCTTTACGATATGGACGATAAAGATTACGCTATAAGTCAGGCAGATAAAGCATTCACAAAAAGTTTTTACAAGACAGAGGGCAAGTAATGTTTTTATTTGAAAAATTAGATGCATTACGTGAAGCCGGTTCTTTTGATGATAGCGTTCCCGATTGTGTGTTTTGCAATCTTAATCCGCTATTTGAATTACGCCCATATCAGAATAAAGCATTTTGTAATTTTATCAATTATTTTGAAAACGATCGCTTGCGCTCTAACCCCACTCAGGTTTTATTCCACATGGCTACAGGGAGCGGCAAAACCTTGATAATGGCAGGTTTGATAATGTATCTCTACCACAGAGGTTATCGTAATTTCCTATTTTTTGTCCATCTTGATAATATTATTCAAAAGACGAAAGATAATTTTTTAAACCAAACATCCGCAAAATATCTTTTTGCTCCAGAAATAATTATTGATGGTGAACATATTCCAATCAGAGAAGTGGATAACTTTCAGAACGCAAGCACAGGCGTTATCAATATTTGCTTTACTACCATTCAAAAATTGCACTCGGATATGTTTTTTGTTAAAGAAAACGCCCCTTCAATAGATGATTTTATTGAACAAAAAACTGTACTTATCTCTGACGAGGCCCATCACCTTAACGTGGATACACGCAAGGGTAAAACCGATTTAGACGATGAAGACAGCAAAAGCTGGGAATATACAGTACGGCGTATTTTTAATGCGAATAATAATAATGTATTGCTGGAATTTACCGCAACCTGCGATTTAAAAAATCAATTTATTCTTTCCAATTATGAAAATAAAATTATTTTTGATTATGACCTGCGAAAATTTTGTGAAGAAAAATATTCAAAACAAGTCAAGGCTATTCGTGCGGATATAAACTATGAAGAACGCATATTACAAGCCCTCTTGCTTAGCCAGTATCGCCTAAAAATATTTCAAGATAATCGTTTGAATGTAAAACCAGTAGTCCTTTTTAAGTCAAAAACTATAGCCGAAAGCAAGCAATATGCAGAAGTTTTCCCAGAAATGTTACGGACGCTTAAAGGCAGCTCCTTAAAGAAAATTATCTCTTCTTCTCCTATCGATGAAATAAAACAAATGAACAACTATTTCCAATCCAAAGGCATAGACTACGACAAACTGGCACAGGAACTGCGGGAAGAATTCGGCCCGGCCCGCTGCATTTCTGTAAATGATGAAAAAGAAGCAACCGAATGGCAGTTACTTTTGAATTCGCTTGAAGATGCAAACAACCCATATAGGGCAATATTTGAAGTAAAAAAACTGGATGAAGGGTGGGATGTCCTTAATCTCTTTGACATTGTACGACTCTATGAAACAAGGGATGCCAAAAACGGCAAGCCCGGTTCTGCAACCATTGCGGAAGCACAGTTAATCGGGCGCGGGGCAAGGTACTATCCATTCAATATTGATGAAGAACAAGAAAAATACCAAAGAAAATACGATAATGACTTAGACAATCCTTTACGCATTTGCGAGGAATTATATTACCATTGCCAATACGATAGCCGCTATATAGATGAATTAAATAAGGCATTGATAGCCAGCGGAATAATGCCGGACAATCAGACCAAAATACAATATACCTTCAAAGATAATTTCAAAGAAGACGATTTTTATAAATCCGCTCTGGTTTTCCGTAATAAACGTGAAGAAAAAAGCCGCAAAAGTATTAATGAATTACTTCCCTCTATCCGTAGCAAAGAATATTACGTTACAGTTCATACAGGTAAGACTACCATTGATACCATGATGTCCGATATCATTAGCAATACGAAAGCAGAAATTCATACCTGCCGTACTACGATAAAAGATATAGCTTCCAAAAATTTTTCAATCATTCACCGTGCCTTGCGTAGAATTGACACTTTCAAGTTTCATACTTTGCAATCCTATTTTCCCAATATCACATCAATCAAAGACTTTATTTTTAATGGCTCATATCTTGGCGATATAAAAATGATTATCGAAAGTAATGAAAAAACACTAACAGCCCCTATCCTTTTTGATGCTTGTTTTGATGTCCTCTCAACAATAGGAAATGAAATATCGATAACTAAAACCATATACAAAGGAACTTACGAATTCACAGACGCAAAATTTAATGAAGTCTTTGAAAATAAAACTATGTACATCACTGATCCGCAAGGAGAAGGTATCGGCATATCGCAAAATGCATCTACGGTTTCGCCCGATCTTAAGATTGACTTGAGCGACAAAGAATGGTATGTTTTCAACGATAACTACGGAACAAGTGAAGAAAAAGCCTTTGTAAAATACTTTTCCACTTTTGTCAATGACCTAAAGAAACAATATGAAAAAGTTTTTCTTGTACGGAATGAGAGGCAGCTTGTATTGTATTCATTCGATGGTGGTGAACGCTTTGAACCTGATTACCTGTTGTTCCTTCGCAAAAAACATTCGTCAGGCTACGACCAGTACCAGATATTTGTAGAGCCCAAAGGCGACCATTTGATTGAAGGGGACAAATGGAAAGAAGACTTCCTTTTGCAAATCGAAAAGCGAGGCATCCCCAAAAAAACCTTTGTAGATGATAACACATACCATATTTGGGGGTTTCCTTTCTTTAATAAAACACATCGTGTAAAGGAATATACCACAGCTTTTGAGCGCTTGACCAGTAATGGTAAAGTTAAACCATCTGCCGAATGTTAATTTTCTATGAAGGAATTGGAGGTGTTGAGCCATGGATAAGAAAATAAATATACTAAAAATCCAGAATGATAATAAACCTATTGAGCTTGAACAGCTTGCCGAAGAAGAAGTCAAATTTTCTATATGCGAGAACTCTCTATCCCCATCTTGGCTCTTTACGAATGAACATAAAGAGATCACATTATCAGATCTGCGTAAAGGTATAGAGCCATGGCTCACATCACTATTTCAATCGGAACATTTATCACTTCTTACAGGAACAGGACTTTCTATAGCGGTTCAGCAATTATCAACGAATTCGTTTACCAATGCTATGGGGAAACCTGAGCTAAAAAACGTCTATACTGATGAAGTAAATAATAGTGCAAAAATTATTGCTGCAAAAAATGATCGAGGCAAGGCGAATATTGAGGATTACATCAGGGTAATCAATGAATTATTACGAGGGCTCGAAATTCTCGGTTATAATTCTACTGATAAAAATCGTAAGGACAAAAAAGCGGCATACGATGAGTTATATAATAATCTAGAAGAAATAATGCATAACTTTGCAGAAAGCATATGTAGCAGTGAAAACAGTATTGTTCTTGCAGACAAAATTCAATGCGAGGAATCGTTTTCTTATCTTGTTAACTTTCTAATGAGCTTTGCAAGTCGGACAGGTACTCGAGAGCGTTTAAATATTTTCACGACCAATTATGATCGAATAATTGAATCGGGCGCAGAACTTGCAGGATTACATTTACTTGATAGATTTGTTGGCTCATTAACACCTATTTTTCGTTCTTCAAGGCTTGATATTGATATGCACTATAATCCACCTGGCATAAGAGGCGAACCACGCTATCTTGAAGGTGTTGCCCGATTTACGAAATTACATGGTTCTATTGATTGGATTAATACAGGCACAGATATCAGGCGAATGGGTTTACCTTTTGGTTCAAAGGATTTGGTGAATTATCTCAATGCTCCCGGTCTTGAGGGCTCTGATGCCAGAAAGATAATGATTTATCCGAACGCAGCTAAAGACAGGGAAACTACAGAGTACCCTTATGTCGAATTATTTCGTGACTTTGCTGCAGCTCTTTGTCGTCCAAACAGCACTCTTGTTACATATGGATATGGGTTCGGTGACGAACACATAAATCGTATTATTCGAGATATGCTTACGATACCATCTACACACCTTGTAGTCATTTCATACGACGATGTGGATGGACGCATTATGGAAAAATGTAAAGAATTCGGTCGGCCAGTACAAATGAGCCTGATAATAGGCGAAGGATTGGCCGAAATAAAAACACTCGTAGATTACTTCTTGCCAAAACCCTCAATTGATCGCGCTTCAATTAGAATGAGTGAGTTGTTAAAACAGCGTTTTTCCTTGCGTGATGTGCATAATAATAATGTAACTAGCGGAGGTGAAATAGCATTATGATAACTCCACTTGCGTATGCTGATTCACTCCGGATAGGTAGTGTTGACTCTGTATCTCCCGATGAGATTAAGGTACTCTTGGATATTGAAGCGCCAAATGATGTTGCGCTAAATACGGGAACGCCACGTCCATTCCCACGAATCAACAGTTATGTTCTTCTTCCAAGTGATAGTGGATTTCTTGTTGCGCAAATTGAATGGATTACAATAGAGCGTTCACAATACCCAAAACGGAAAGGTATGCAGGACTTTGGAGTGATTGATTTACCATTTCCGTTGCGTAAGATGAATCTCAATCCGCTTGGCGTTCTTAAAGAAGAAAAAAGTAACAAAAGCTCAATTTACTCTTTCTCTCGTGGCGTTGAGATATTTCCCACTGTTGGCGATCCTGTTTTGTTACCATCGCAGGAACAGTTGAAGGCGATCGTGGAATCTGGTGATAACCGCAGAGTAAAGATTGGCACAAGTCCTCTTGCAGGGAATGCCGAAGTATCCATTGACCCTGACAGATTGTTTGGCCGCCATTTTGCAATATTAGGGAATACAGGAAGTGGAAAATCTTGTTCTGTTGCTGGCGTTATACGGTGGTCATTAGAATCGGCGAAACGGGAAAATACTTGTCCTGGCTGTGGTCAGTCACGTAAAGTAAACTCTCGTTTCATTATTCTTGATCCTAATGGTGAATATTCACAAGCGTTCAAAGATATGGATAATGTTCGGTTGTTTGCGGTAGAGTCCAATACAGAGAAGAATATTCAACAGTTGCAAGTCCCTTTATGGTTTTGGAACACTGCCGAATGGTGTGCTTTTACACAAGCGAGCAGTAGAGCGCAGCGTCCAACGCTCATTCAAGCATTACGAACTGTCAGAGATGGACAGCTTGACGTGGGGACAAAGACACCAAGTAATAATATGAGAAGATATATACGTACCTTGATTGCCATACTAAGAATTGTACAATCAAACGGTGACCCATGGGCGGCTGGGCAGAAAAATTTTGGAAGAAGAAAGGGGTTTTATGATGGGTTATTGGCATGGCAAAGTGGGATTGTTGAGGATGTCTCTTTTTCTGATATTGAAAGAGATGCTTTGATTTCATTTAAACAAAAACTTGATGATATGATATCGGTAAACGAGAAAACAGTGGCGAACCCTTATCCAACTTATCTCTATGATGCTCAAACTGTCGCAGGGTTGATATCACTTGCTGCCGCTGTACACTTTGCGTTTGGAGGTTCTGACCAGGATGTGCTTCCTATTAATGCTGATATTCCGCGTAGATTTTCAGGCGATGATCTTTTGCGCAGTCTAGAGGCAAATGCTGAACTTATGGGAACAACTGAATATGTGGAAACTATGCTAATGCGTATTCGTACCTTGTTGTCTGATTCTCGAATGAAGACTATAACAGTTTGCAGTGAGGATTTGACTCTTGAAAAATGGCTAAGCGATTATATTTGCCCGACTAATTCGATCGACGGAGCCATTACAGTTATTGATTTGTCACTCATCCCGACAGAGGTCGTTCATATTGTAACTGCTGTAATCGCACGGATGACGCTTGAAGCATTACAAAGATACAGGTATCTAAATGATGGAAAAACGCTCCCAACAGCAATAGTAATGGAAGAAGCGCACACTTTTATTCGGCGATACGCAAGTGATACCGAAGAAACAACGACCTATTCCATGTGTACACAAGTTTTTGAAAAGATTGCTCGAGAAGGACGAAAATTTGGGTTAGGATTAGTTCTTTCATCACAACGCCCAAGTGAGTTGTCTCCGACTGTTCTTTCTCAGTGCAATACTTTTTTACTTCATAGAATCAGTAATGATAGGGATCAGGAGTTGGTAAACAAACTCGTCCCGGATAATTTACGCGGTTTGCTTCGGGAACTTCCCTCGCTACCATCTCAACGTGCGATACTGTTAGGATGGGCATCAGAACTTCCTGTTATGGTTCAAATGAATTTCCTAAACAAAGAACACCAACCACAGTCTAATGACCCTGATTTTTGGAAGATTTGGACTGATGTCAGTGATGAGCTTCGAAAAGTTAATTGGGAGAATGTTGTCCGTAATTGGCAAGAGTTAGATCAAATTATTGATAATATGTCAGAGATTGAAATACTTGCGAATGATAATTAATCGGAGCTTCCTCCCTCTCTCTCCCTCGCTGGTTATGGACACCCAGAAAAATACCCCCTTGCCAACTTCCCTGTAAGTGTGATACACTTAACGCACGGGCATAAACCCCGTCAAACAGCAGCCTCATATAAGGCTGTTAAAATGAAAGAGGAGAAACGTATGGCAGGCAAAAAAACAACCCAAAAAGTGGTAAAAAAACCAGTTGTAAAACCAAAGGAAAAAGCGCAAAGGGCAAAGCCCATAGCACAGGCAAAAGCAAGACCAAGAGCGCCGTCGAAGGGGAAAAGATAACGGCATCCGTGTGATGCTCCTCTTTCAAAGAGAGCTTACCCCAAAGCCTTCCTCTGCTTCTCAACATACCCCTCTTGGGCGGCGGGGAGGTTGGCAAGCCGCTGTTTGAG
>LIUG01000082.1:8277-8497 GCA_001462245.1 Candidatus Fibrimonas termitidis | reverse complement strand
CCATGCTGACCATTCCAAAGATTTACGCGATGCCATAAAAGATGGTAAAAAGATAATTGTTACAACAATTCATAAATTCCCTTTTATTTTTGACGATATGGAAACGGATCATAAAGGTCGCCGTTTTGCCATAATCATAGACGAAGCCCATTCCAGTCAAAGCGGGAATATGTCAGCCAAGATGAACGCTGTTTTGTCCACTACTGTTTTTTCCGATGAT
>LIUG01000082.1:7899-8027 GCA_001462245.1 Candidatus Fibrimonas termitidis | reverse complement strand
ACTCCAAAAAATAAAACGCTGGAATTATTCGGTACACCATATACAGAAGACGGAAAGGTTAAGCACCGGCCTTTCCATAATTATTCTATGAAACAGGCCAAAGAGGAAGGTTTTATCCTTGATGTTCT
>LIUG01000082.1:2963-7749 GCA_001462245.1 Candidatus Fibrimonas termitidis | reverse complement strand
TTGATGTTCTTAAAAGCTATACCATTTATCAAAGTTATTATCATTTGATAAAAACTATTGAAGCTGATCCGAAGTTTGACAAGATCAAAGCACAAAAACGACTTCGCAAACATGTAGAGGCTGATCCGAACTCAATTGCAAAAAAAGCGAACATAATAGTGGAGCACTTTTACGAAAATGTCCGTTTTCGTATTGATAATCAGGCTCGTGCAATGGTTGTAACGGGCAGCATCAAAAAAGCTGTGGAATATTTTGATGCTATTTCCAAGTGCCTTGCTAAACGAAAAAGTCCGTATAAAGCGATAATCGCATTTACCGGCGACACTGAACACACAGACGCCGCAACTAACAAGAAAGACATGGTATCTGAATCTGAGCTCAACGGGTTTCCAAGCAATAAAATTGAGGAAAATTTCAAAAAGGAACCCTTCCGTTTTCTAATATGCGCCGACAAGTTTCAGACTGGCTATGATGAGCCGCTCTTACATACCATGTATGTTGATAAAATTCTTACAGACATTAAAGCAGTTCAGACTCTTTCACGCCTGAACCGCGCCTATAAAAACAAAACCGATACCTTTGTTCTTGACTTTGCCAATAAAACTGATGACATAAAGAAAGCCTTTTCTCCTTATTACAAAACTACTCTTTTGTCCGATGAAACTGATCGTAATAAATTATATGAGTTAATAGCCAATATGGATAAACACGAAGTCTATACACAAAAAGATATAGACATTGTTGTTGATTTTTTCCTCAAATCCGCTGTTCGCACAAAAATAGATCCTATCCTAGATGTATGCCTTGCCAATTACAATTCTCTCGATGAGGACGGACAAGTTGAATTCAAAGCAAGCGCAAAAAACTTTATCAGGCTTTATAATTTTCTTGGCGCAATTCTCTCTTATGGTATGCCCGATTGGGAAAAACGTTCCATTTTTTTGACTCTCCTGTTGCCAAAATTACCCGCTCCTAAAGAAGATGACGATACAAAAGAACTACTCAAGTACATAGAATTGGAAAGTTATCGAGCACAGAAAAAAGAAACTATGGACATTTCCCTTGACAATAAGGATTATGAAATCCCTCCAATAACCACAGGTGGTGAAGGTTTTGTGAATGATCCGGAAAAGGATTACCTGTCCCATATCCTTGACGATTTTCATAAACGCTGGGGAAATCTCAACTGGCACGACGAAGATAATGTAATGGCGACTATTAAACAAGTTCAAGAAAGTGTCTCAAAAGACGAGAAATATCAAAATGCCATGAAAAATGCAGACCTTGATACTGCCAAAGATGAAGGTAAAGACGCTACAGAGCGGGCTATGCAATCGTTTATGACTGACAGTATGGAACTATATAAACAATACGCCGATAATCCGTCATTCCGTTTATGGCTTATTGATATGATTTTCAACGGAACTTATAAAAGGTAATCTCTATTCTCTACCGCACTCCCAAACTCACCCCTTAACCGCCCCGGCGGCGACGCCCCTGGTGATTTGCTTCCTAAAAATCGCGTAGAAAATCAAAATGGGAACCAGGCCGATAACCAGGGCGGAAAATTGTTTTCCGTAGTCGGAGGCAAGAGCGCCGGAAAAACGGGCGACTCCTACCGGGATGGATTTTATTGCATCGCTGGAAGTAAGAATGTTGATCAGTATGAATTCGTTCCATGTTCCGGTAAAGGTTAGGATTCCAAGCGTTACCGCTACGGGGGCGCACATGGGAAAGACAATGCCGCTGAAAATACGCATGTATCCTGCGCCATCAAGCCGGCCCGATTCGATTAGCTCGTTGGGAATGCTCTTTACAAATTCCGTACATAAATAAACTCCCATGGGAAGTCCCAGTCCAATGTAGGGGATAAGAACTCCCAGGCGGGTATTGTAAAGTTTTGCGGCGTTTACCATCAGAAAAAGCGGAATCATAATTGATTGAAGGGTAATAAGGATGCCAATAATAAAAAGCCCGTGAAGCAATGGCGTAATTCTAAATTTAAGCTTGGCAAAGGCAAAGCCCGCCATAAGCGACAGGATTACTACGGCAAGCACCGTGGTCACGCTGTAAAATACGCTGTTCATAAGCAGTGTGCCGAACTTTCCCATCCGCCAGGAATAGGGATAGTTGCCGGTAAACCAATTCCGGGGAAAGGCCAGCTTGCTGGTGGTAAGATATTCCTGGGTGGTTTTGAAAGATTGAATGATCAGCCAAAAGATCGGATAAACCGCCAAAGCGGTAAATGCCAGCATTACCGCATAGATACAAAACTTTACAACAAAAGAAACATTGCGGTTTTCCAAACGGGCAGCCATAGATCTACTCCTTTCCGCCAAAGATCTTTTCCACTCTTCTGGTAAGAATTATCAATATAAAACTAATAATCACCATTACCGTGGAAATGGCGTTGGCCAGCGGATAATTCGGCGCTCCCATAAAGGCCATAAAGTACATATACAGTGAAAGCACCCGCGTTTGACTTGCCGGGCCGCCGCCGGTCATAACATAGATCAAATCAAAGGATTTTAACGATCCGGATATGGCAAGAATGGCGCAGGTAACAATTACCCCGGAAAGGGCGGGCAGTACTATTCTTGCAAGGATCTGCCGTTCATTTGCCCCGTCTATTCTGGCCGCTTCGATAATTGCCGAATCAATGCGCTGCAAGTTTGCCAAAAAGATGATCACATAAAAACCCGTGTACATCCACAGTATTACTATCAAAACCGGAATCATGGGCTGGCTTAGAATGGAAAATTCAGCGTTGGGCTTAAACTTCCGGATAATTTCCATAAAAACAGAATTCTGTCCATAATAAAAACTTTTAAAAAGTATGCCGATGATAACCGGGGAAATAACATTGGGCAAATATATCATTGTTTGAAAAAAATTCGAGCCTTTTACCACTTTCTGATTAAGAATATAGGCAAGGATAAAGCCCAACGGAATCTGACCAAACACCGATACGGCGACAATAAGCATATTGTTTTTCAGCGCCATATAAAAGTTTCTGGTTGGCTCGGTAAGCATATATATATAACTGTCAAACCCCACGAATTTTATATTGGGATTCCCAAAAATTTTTCCACCGTTATAGTTTGTAAGGCTTAACAGAATAGAAAAAACAATTGGAAAGGCTATGACCGCCAAATAAATAAGCAAAGCAGGTGTAATCAGCGCGATATAGGAAATCTTTTCTTCCGTTTTCGAGGTCATATCCCCTCCATGGACAGCAACACAGCGCCGGCCCCGCATATACTGCAGGATCGGCGTTGTATTGTTATTTTACTTTTTGTTTTACTGGCTTGCTTTCCACGCGTCAAAAGCAGCCTGGGTAATGGCGGCTACCTGCTGGGGAGTCTGGCTTCCCATGCCGATTGCCTGCAGGCCGTCGTTGAGCGGGGTATACACAGGCCCGTCAAACGCGCCGTCGATAACAACCGTAGCCTTGTCATATTCCTTTCCAAGGTTCGCAATCGCTACCTGCATGGGTTCCAGATTCAGGCTTCCCATATCAATGTCTGTCCGGGAAGGAGAAGGAACGCCGCCGGTTTGAACCCGCCACGCCAGAACATCCTTGCCGACAAGCCACTTTATCAACTTCCATGCCGCTTCTTCCTTGGCCGAGCCGGCGGGAATAGAAGCGCTCATGCCCCAGCCAACGCCAAGCACCACCGAGTTGGACCTGTTCAGCTTTACACCGGGAATGTCAATTTCGGGGAACACGGTGATCCTGATATCCTTCTGCTTGTCCGGAGAAATCAACGCCTGTCCGGTTGATTTGTCGGTAATAAAGGCCCCTACCCGCCAGTCGCCGTCAATATAGTAAGCGCCCTTGTTGGTAGCAAACAAACCTACAACATCGCCATAGCCGGTTGTAATGGTGGTTCTGTTGATTATCCCGTCATCGTACAGGGTCTTGATAAAATTCAAAGCCGCCACAAAATCCGGATCGGTAAACTTGGCCTGTCCGGAAAGAATCTTTTGCTCCCATCCTTCGCCGCAGAACCGTCCCGCTACCAATGAGAACAGACATGACTGCATAACCCAGGTATCCTCGTTCGCCATAAGGATCGTCTCATATCCCTTTGCTTTAAGAATAGGAACCTGAGCTTTCAATTCAGTATATGTCTTGGCGGGCTCCAGTCCGCAGTCCCTAAGCACTTCCAGATTAACAAAGAACGCGTTGGTTGCGGTCATGCTCTGGGGAAGTATTCCCATATACCCGGAAGCCTGCTGTGAGGGATCCAGCGCCACGGGGGTATACAGAGGTGCAAGATTGTCTTTCTGTACCAGCGGCCCCAGATCCTTTAAGAGACGCTGGGAATGAAGGGTGGTGGATCGTCCGGAAGGCCATGCGTATATTACATCAGGCATTTGCCCGGATGCGGCATAGGATTCCGTTTTGTTGTGGAACGGTTCGTTAAAAAGATCTTCCCGGACAAGCTTGATATCCGGATTGTCCTTTTCAAATTGATCCCAGATCACGGTGATTTCATCGGAAGCATTTGCAACGGTCATGTCAAAATAGTTGAGCACCGTCAGTTCAATTTTGCCCGATTCTTTGCCCTTACAAGCGGCAAAACCCAGTACCAACATCAGTATCATAAGGATACCGATCATTGTTTTCTTTGCTTGTTTCACTTTCTTTCCTCCAAAAAAATGATATTAGCTGATATTATACACGCTTTATGTTTCTGCTGTCAATTAAATCAAGCGACCCGCCAACTACAGAAACTCCACCCCTATCCCCGAATAATCGTTGTCAATTTTAAGCGAATCG
>LIUG01000082.1:2436-2785 GCA_001462245.1 Candidatus Fibrimonas termitidis | reverse complement strand
GGTGATGTGTGTTGTGAACCACCAGTTGACTGAGCATAAAAGATAACGGCACTGATTCCGGAGTGCCGCCGTACCAGTTTATTTTTACCGGGCGCGTCAACTCTGGTTGGGTTAGAGCCTGCGCCATATTGACATAGGCAGCGTCAACGGCTTCCAGCGCTGTGCCCAGTTCCTTCCACTGGCTTTCGCTCAATTCGCCTTTGGCGGGTTCGGGTACGCTGTCCGTAGCGGAAATCGCCTTGAGAGCAGCAACGGCCTCAAGAGAGCCGCCATCTGCAAGTGCGCCTTTGAACATATCCAGAAAAAACTTGGTCCCGCCCAGTAAATGACGCAGAAGACCGGAAAGGCT
>LIUG01000082.1:0-2306 GCA_001462245.1 Candidatus Fibrimonas termitidis | reverse complement strand
AGACCGGAAAGGCTGCCGTAATAGCTGCCTCGGTCTTTTTCCCGCTCCTCATTGGACATTGCGTTTAATATGCCATAAATTGTTTTGTTTCCCGCCTGATTGTATTTGGCGTAGGTTAATGCTTCTTTCATTTGCCGCTCCTTGAGTTTGTTTTTTATATTGGAGCATTTTTTGGGGGTTGGTGTCAAGTAGTTTGGATCAAAGAATTTGTCAACGAATGGCACGAATGGCACGAATAATACGAATAGCGCAAAACCTATCTTTTTCTTTTTTTGTGCCTATTCGAATCATTCGTTGACTCTATTCTTATTAATAAGGCGTTCATATTTCAACTTACCTTCGCCAAAATTAATCAGAAGGCCAAGCTCAAAATTCGCCGCTTTTAGATAATTTAATACTTGCGCTTTATGCTCAGAAGATAAGGATGATAACGCCTTCAATTCTACAATTATCCTGTCATAGCATACAAAATATCCAATGTCTTCTCCTGCCTTATTCGTGTTCATTCGTGTCATTCGTTGACTCCTTCTTCTTCCCCTTGTTATTTAACAATAGATTACTCCTCATGTCAAGTATTACCATATATCTATTGAATGTGTCGAGGGTGGGTTTGGGGATTTTTTTACCGGAGGTTCGGGAGTATTTGATGTAAATTTTCTGAAATTCGACTTCGGAATGCCGGGAAATGGCACTACAGGGTGGCAAACTAAGATAGTTCAATGCAAAACGGCATTCAAAAATGTTCTGAAGTTGACTTTGTAAAGCAAAACTAACAATAAGGAGGTAAATATGTCCAGACTTATACGCATGATGGCGGCTGTTTTTACTTATGTCTGCCCAAGGTGTCATCAGATATTTCAGTTTGATTCGCCAAAAATGTATAAATGTCCTAAATGTGATATTTTTCTGATCAAAAAATGAGTTGGAATGCCGTTTTGCTTTAAAAATATTTTCATGTAAACCCTTGACAATATTTATATATTTAGGGTATAGTAAAGATAGACAGATTTGATAAGGAAGCAGCAATGCGCTTCAAAATCCATCGTGCTACAAATGAAATAGGCGGTTCGTACGTTGAGGTATGGACAGACACCACCCGTATCGTCATTTATCCTGGAATTCCTCTGATTAATCCCGATAAGACTCCCTTTGACGCAGAAAAAACGGAGAACCGTTTGGTTGATGAACTGATACAGAGCGGGATTTTACCGGACATTCCCTCTTTATACCAGGACGGCTCAAATACTGCCGTACTGATTTCCCATCCTCATCAGGAACACTATGAACTTATGAAACACATCAATCCTTCCTGCAAGGTGTATCTTGGCTTTACAACGCGGCTATTGATAGAGTTGCTAAATACCTTCCCCGACAATAAATGGACTATCCCAAATGCACACCATATAAAACATGACAAGCAATTTAAAATAGGCGACATTATGATCACTCCCTATTTGATGGATAACGCCGCTTTTGATTCGCATATCTTCCTTATGGAAGCAGAAGGAAAGTCTCTGCTCTATGCAGGCGATTTCCGGCTGCATGGAGGAAAAGCTAATTTTGACTTGTTTGTTGACAATTTTAAGAAAAGCGTTGACTATCTGTTTCTTGAAGGCAGTACCATTGGATGCACCGATAAGCCATTTCCAACTGAAAGCGAGCTTGAAGAGGATTTTGTCAAAACTTTGAAACAAACAAAAGGGATCAACCTTGTCTATGTTTCCGGTCAGAATATCGACCGCCTGAAAACGATATACCATGCTTGTGAAAAGTGTAAAAAGTTTTTCCTGATTGATTTTTACACCGCGAATGTACTAAAAACAATTAGCAAAAAGGTTGGTAATAATATTCCGTTTCCTTCAAGAGAAAATTTCCCTCAAATAAAAGTCTATTATCCAAAATATTTAACTGATCAAATGAGAGAGCTTGGGAAGGACGCGGAGACTGATTATCCGTTTAAGGCTCACAAAATTGAGATAGACGATCTTGATAAAATGGCAAGCAAGCTGGTAATCATGGTACGTCCTTCTGTCCAAAACGATTTGGAACAGTATCTGCATAAATACGATGACGGCTGTTTTATCTATTCAATGCGGGATGACTATAAAAACCAAGGAACAACTAAGGATTTCCTCGGTTTTATTTCCGGCAAGGGTATGCCCATCAAGGATATTCATACTTCCGGCCATGCCGATTTGTCCGGCCTTAAATCCATGGTAGAGGCGGTCAAGCCGAAACACATTGTCCCCATTCATACCTTTGAGGGCGATAAATACGCCGAGCTTTTTCCCGGAGTTGATGTTCTG
>LIUG01000081.1:1096-4154 GCA_001462245.1 Candidatus Fibrimonas termitidis | reverse complement strand
GTTTTGGATTTTATAGCCGAGAAATTGAATGTTGTGAATTGCGAGGAGAAATTGCAGAGGCAGATAGCCATTGCGGCGGAAGAGATATTTGTAAACATTGCGCATTATGCGTATGAACCTGCAATAGGCATGGTGATTATGCGAATTTCAGCGGACGATGAAATTGTCATTGAGTTTGAAGATGGAGGGAAGCCCTACAACCCCTTGGAGAAAGAAGACCCGGATATTACCGCAAGAGCAGAAGACCGGAATATTGGCGGTTTGGGGGTTTATATGGTAAAAAAGATGATGGATTCGGTGGAGTATAAGCGCAAGGGCGATAAAAATATTTTGACGGTGAGAAAAAAACTTCTTCGTCCGGCTTGATTTTGTTTTGGGGTGTCTGTGCAGATTTACCACGCTTTTGCGGAATGACCTTTCGGAAAATCAAGGATTTTCACGGCCATTACATCGGGTTGCTGGAGAACATAAAAACCTTGCTCCAAAGCATAATTAACCGGACGTTTTCTCGCTACTGCCGTGGAAAACGCTCCGTATATCTTTTTGCCCTTGAACCTTGGTATTTTGCGTAGAACATTCAATCGCTTTATATGAATATTGACATCGCTAACTGTCATTTCTGTTTTTGCTTCTACGGCTATTACAAATTTGCCGTTTTCAAGCAGAGCATCCACTTCTGCTAGGTTGGCGGTTTTATCTTCGTTAAAAAATTCAACATTGGAGGATACGGAGTCAAAGCCAAAGCCTTTTTCGTTGAATTTTTCAACTATGCGGGGTATGACTATGCTTTCAATGATACCGCCTAGCTTATTCGTCAACGAACCTATTTTATTATTGTTTTCAACTAATTTTTCAATAGCCTTATCCAATCTTTCATTAGTTTTATCCAATCTCGAATTAGTCAACTCTATGCTGGCACGTAGTTCGGCTCCTTGCTCTGCTATGCTGGCACGTAGTTTGGCGGTTTCCTCGTCTGAACGTTTCCCCTGCTCTGCCATGCTGACACGCTGCTCTGCTATGCTAGCACGCAGTTCTATAATTGAAGCTAAAACGGCTTCTGCGTTTAATTCTTTGCCCATGGTTTCTAATATAGTAAATTTTGTTAGGCGACTGTGCTTTTTGTCAATCTTTCGTAGGTGCTGTTGTAGGCTTCTTTATATGTTTCGGAAGGGTTAATCGCTCCTAAATGCCTTCCAATAGCAACATCAAACGCAGCATTGTATGTACCAAGCATTTCTAGCCTTCGTTCATCTTCTGCTTTTGTATAATGTTGATACAAATCGTTACCATCAAAGAACATTAGCCATTCGCCGTCTTCGCCGTGAAATTCTGCGGTTCTCACTTCGCCACTGGAATTGTCAATGCCACCAACAAAGTAATTACTGCCTTTCAAATTCATGCTTGCAAATTCGCCATTGGCATAATTTAAAACTGTTATCATTCCGCCACCGTGGTCAATTTCAACTGTACGGTAAGGACCGTTCTCTGTTATTGTTACACTGTCTGTTGTTCCACCACTGCCTTTCCCTTTTCCTCTATTTTTAAGTGCTTCAAGAAAATAATCTATCGGTTCTTTTTCTTCCTTTTCTTTCTCTTCTTTCGTTCTCTGCGAGTCTATTTGTTGAAATGCCGCATTCATGCTATAATCGCTATTACCCTGCGGATTTAATCTTTCGTGTATTTCCGTTACAGCATTTTTTAAAAGACTCTCTCTATCGGGTGAAACAGAAGATACATATTCGTTTATTAACTTTAAATATCTTTCGTCATCTGTACTGGATTGCCCTGTTCTTGCGTGTTCTTTTGCCAACTCCGCTATATCTTTTAGAATTTCCTCGTCGCTTCTTGTTGGCGTAGTTTTGGTTTGCATATAATCAGGCAAATTAACACTGCCCGTTTGTGCCATATCTTTGAATGGGTCATAATCGCATTTCTTGTAAAGAGAAACTGTACCTGAAATCGTGCTAGAAAACGTAGCAGAAACCGCACCATTTTTGTTTTTTTGCGTTTGTGTTGTTTTTTCGCCCATAAGTTCTTCTATGGGGATTGTGAAGGGTTTACTGCTGGTTTGCGATGCTGTTTCTGCACCATAAACGCTTTGAATGTCCGCGATGCCCCAATTGACTTTCATAAAAACCTCGCTTTGAAGTGTTTAATATTGTATATGCAAAAATTGTGCCTAAAAAAAGCCCATATCGCTAAATATGGGCTTATTATCATATATTAAAACGTATACCATTGACAACCAGTGCAATTTTTCATCTCATAACTGCAACCAACTCCTCCTGTGCCAGTTCCATTGCACCTTCCATAAAATGATATACAACATATTTCATCAGCATCAAGACCTGCAAAAGCGGTTGTACTCATTACTCCCCCATAGCCATACCAAGTTCCTTGTATGTAATAGTTACCGCAAGATATTTCAGCATGAGTTATGCCAAAAGAACCAACAGCATTTGTGGGTACAGAGCAAGTGAACTCATAAGCGGTATTTTTTGGGTCTAGATATAAATTTGCAAGTGTTCTAAAATCGAAACAAGCTTCGGTTGACCAAGCATAATATCCATACGGAACATTTGTCACCTTCATTGAGCCAACTCCATTCACGCACATTGAACCTGTTCCACGTGTCGAAAGTGCTGATTGTCCAGGGTCATAGGAACCTTGCACCTCATCACTTGGTAGAGCTTGTAAGCCTGTGAGAGCCTTTTTCAAGGCTGGGGATTGTGAGAAATTCGCATCTTCCGAGGGGGAGTTTGAATTTTCGAGGGAACCGCACGACAACAATATTATTGCTGTGAGCGTGGCGAGAACGAAACGAGTCCTTTTCCTCTGGGGACCTCCTTTGTTAAATTAAAGGTAATATAGAAAACTTTTACCGTTCTTTTATGTGTATTTGGTAGAAGGTAGCTTCAGATGGAGGCTCTTAAACTTAAACGCCCCTAGAAAATTCAAGGGGCGATGGAATACATTTCTCCATAAAAGCGAGGAAGTTCTACCCCAAAGCAACAAATTTCCACTTCAGAGCAACAAATTTCTACCCCAAAGCAAGAAA
>LIUG01000081.1:0-904 GCA_001462245.1 Candidatus Fibrimonas termitidis | reverse complement strand
AAATTTCTACCCCAAAGCAAGAAATTTCCACCTCAGAACAAGAAATTTCTACCTAAAAGCAAGAAAGCCCTGCTCAAAAGCTAAAAAGCCCTCATTCTTCACTTCCTGTTTGTTGTTTTTTGGGGCGAGGGAAACGTTTTTTCAATTCCTCATATACCGCTTTTGCACCGTTTACGCCACTTGAAGCAGCTACCTTGACCGAGTTGTAGAACACGAGGGCGGATTGGTAGGCTTCGCTGCCGGCGGTCATTTGGGTGTCGGCTACGCCTTCTTCCAGTTGGCGGATGCGGTTGTAGAGTGTCCAGAGGCCGTGGGCATCGGCGAAATCCACATCAAAGGCGTCCATTTCTAGGTATTGCGGGACGAGAGTTGGGTTTTCGTGTGCTGCTTGGTGGGATTTTTCTACGAAATTCAGGGTTTTTGGTCCCATTTTTGGGAGTTCCTGTTTTTCGGCTGGGGTGAGGGCGAGTAGGTAGGGTTGCAGCAAGGTTGCCGCTTCTACGATTTTCGCTTGTGCTTGGGCAAGTATATTTTCAGGGATTGCCTGAGTATGCTTGTTCTTCTTCATTGTACCTTTCTCCTATTTTGAGGGTTAGAGGGGAAATTTAATTTTTTCGTCTCCCCTCTGATTGTTTTCGGAGTTGTAATGTAGAAAAAATTAAGCCGCTATATCTAAAGTTTTTCCATAATATGCCGATATATAAACCGAAAGGGGTGTTGTTATGAATATTAATGATGTTGTAAGAATGCAGATGGCTTTTAAGCAAAGAAGCCAAGATAAAGGCACGGGAAAGAATGCTGGAAAGGATATTGGGAAAGAAATTACTGAAAAACTGGAATTTAATGTTATTGAAGCGTTGATGGGGAAAGTTAAGGGGAAAAAGGGGAAAGGAAAAAACCAAGC
>LIUG01000080.1:16935-22650 GCA_001462245.1 Candidatus Fibrimonas termitidis | reverse complement strand
AATTTTGCAAATAATTGAGGTTTTCCCATACCATATATCCCATCTTACCCTTACCCACAAAACCGTCAACATATGTTTGCAAAGTAATCAAAACAAACTTTTTTTCACTTTTCCGTATTTTTTTTCCCGTTTTCTCCGTCTAAGTAATAACAAAACACAAACGGCCGGTTCACCGTGTTTGACATTCAATGTCCACCCGGAAGTTCGCTACGATATGATGCAAATGGTTTACGTGATGCTCCCCAGGTTTGTCAGAGAAAATTGGAATGATTGCCGGGATGCCTTTGAGCAGCTTGTTTTCCTTTTCAAGAAGATAAGCACGTTGCAGGAGAAACCGAATGGTTGCAAGAATAAAGCCATTGAGGACATCCTTGAGTCTGCGAAAATTTCTAATTTGAGCGAAGAGGAACTTATGCAATACGAGCGTGAAAAAAAGTATCTGAGCGACTATGCCGCAGCCTTGGCTTATGCCAAGAAGGAAGGCATTGCCATAGGCGATGAGAGAGGTGCTAAGAAAGAACGCTCCCACATAAGGGAGCTTCTGAAGCAGGGTCTGAGTAACGAAGAACTTTTGGAACGACTTGACAATAGATGAAGCCCAAACTTTTACTGAACATGGCGATTCAGGGACTTGAACCCCGGACCTGCGGATTATGATTCCGTTGCTCTAACCAACTGAGCTAAATCGCCTTAAATCTCAACTTTTCAGTAATTTAGAAAAGTTTTGCCAAAAAAGCAAGAGAAAAGTAGAAAATAATGTTAATAAAAGTGTTAATATGCTTGGAAAAAGTGCAAATTTCAATGAACTTTCGGACTTAATGTTAATAAAAAACGAGTTTTCAGCTAACTTTGTTAATAAAGATTTATCTTTAATTGTATAAAAATCAGTGCATTATAGGACTTTTCCAAATTTTTACGAGTTATGAACACAGCTCTTTATCATTTTCTTCTTTAATAAAAATATAATATAAGAAGAAGACTTAGAACCGAGCAAAGTTTGAAAAACAACAGAAAAAGAGAAAAACAATAAAGAAAATATTGCAGTATAAAGCATTAAATAGGCTAAATTTGCCCCTAAAAGCCAATTGTAGGCGTATTTTGAAAGATAAAGCCCTAACGGAGCAAAAACAGCCAGAGCCGCTACAGCAGCAATAAAATCCCTAATAAAAAGCCTGCTGCCCTTACCCTGCCAAAACACCAAAAGCACTGCCAACTGAACAAACGAGCAGATAAAACTCACAATGGGAACAGAATATATGCCTGAAATTTTTGAAACAGGGATGTATAAAAACAAACTTGCCGCAAAAGTCAAAGTATTTATCAAAGTCGGGAGCCACATTTTTTCCATTGAATAAAAAGCCCTAACCAAAAGAGCCTGAGCACAAAGCCCTATACTCGCCGGCAAATAACATAAAAGCAAATTATTCACAAGAATGGAATTTTCCTGAGTGAAAGCTCCGCGTTCAAATAGAATTCTCACTGCAGGCAAACTTACAGCCGTTAAAGCACATATAGCTGGAATTAAAATAGCTAAGATTTTTGCTAAGTCCCCCCATACTTTTTCTTTTAGCGATGCTATTTTATTTTCTTTGAACATCCTTACCATGTCCGGATATTTTGCAGCTCCAACGCTGAACCCAAAAACCGCTACCAGTGTGTACATAAGCCTATAACTGTAATTCAAACTTGAAATTCCGTGGTTGCCAAACATTGAACCAAAACTGCGGATTGCAAACTCAAGGGCAAACATTGAACCTGCTCCCAAAATCATAGGCAATAAGAGTTTTAATGTTTTTATCAACTCCGAATTCGCAGGGCTAAATACCGGAAAATATTTAACTCCGCCTCTATAAGAACCTATTATTTGCAAAACAAAAAAGCCTATGAATGCCCCTACCGGAACTCCCAGAGCAAAACCTGCTACTCCGTTCTCTCTAAAAATCCATCCGAAAAACACTATGCTTGCATTGTAAATTATGCCTGTAAGCGAGGGTATAAAAAATTGTTTTCTCGCTTGTTGCGCAGCAATTAAAAAACTCCCTGCGAAAAAGAATAACTGTGCAGGTAAAATTATTCTTCCGAAATATGTTGCGAGTTGCAAAATTTCTTCATTTGGCGGTGCAACGGTTAAAAGCAAAATCAATTCACGCATAAAAATAAATGCAGGAATTACCAAAATTAAAAGAAATAAACCTAAAACATTGAAAATATTGCTGAATGAACGCCACCCCTCATTTTCATTCTGTTTGAGCAAGTGCGTAGTGAATAGTGATATGAAAACTATGGATAAGAAGCCGGTACCTATAAGGTGATTTAAAATATCCGGAATCATAAACGCTAAATCCAGTGCATTCTTCTGTTCATTGACACCAGCGATTTTTGCGAGCAGCATTTCACGCAAAACACCCAAGACCCTGCTTGCGAGGAGGCTTGCGGCTATAATTAGGGAAGCTTTGTTCACTATTTTTGGAATGTAGGAAATTTCTACCTTACCCCCAATGCGCCTCTCCGTTTTTCATTTGATTTTCGCTGGGATTTTGACCGTTATATTCGTAGTTTTCATATTCACAAAGTGGCAAAACAAAAATGCGCAAATCAAAGTCTTAAATAATGAAATATTAGTTGCGCAAACAAAACTTCACAATGTTGAAGAACTCGGAACAAAGGTTTTGGCTTATGTCCGCATCAGTAGGGGTTTGGATATTTTAGGCCACAAAAGACTATCCGATAGCCAAAAAAATATTTTAGCGGGAAAATTACTCGCAATTTCAAATGATTATAAAATAGACCCAATTTTAATTTTAGCCGTTATTCGGCATGAAAGCCGCGGAAACCCAAATGCAAGAGGAGCTTATACTTCCGGCATACATTCAGGGGCTTTGGGACTGATGCAAATAAAATATGAGTCTGCTAGAGAAGTAGCCAGCTCTGTTGGAGTGAAAATAAATTCCCCTGAAGATTTATTTATTCCGGAAAAAAACCTTATGGTTGGCACAGCGTATTTGCTTCGCTTAATAGCAAAATACAAAAACTTGCAACACGCCCTAATTGCCTATAATGTAGGCATTGGAACCCTTGACGAAAAGCTGAGAAAAGGCAGAGCGTTGCCCACAAGGTACTACAACAAAATTATGCAAGATTATAGATATTTAACGGAAGAAATATTTATGAAACGGTGAACCAAAAAATATGCTATATTACCCTCATGATAGCTAAAAAATTCCTCTTGTTTTTCATGCTGTTGCCTGCAATCGCTTTTTCTGCTGCCGATACAATTTCGTTCTCTTCGTATAAAGATATTCCCGGTGTGACCAAAGAAGAAATAGCGGCTATTGAGGCGTTTAAGGAACAAGGGGCTTCTTTTACTTATGGAATGGTGTCAAGCACGGAAGCTTTTCTCAATACGAATGGGGAAATAAGAGGGTATTCTGCCCTTGTGTGCGAATGGCTTTCGGAATTATTCGGAATTAAATTCACTCCGAAAATTTATCCGTGGTTTACCCTGCTCGAAGGGCTTGAAAACGGAAGCATTGATTTTGCAGGCGATTTGACCGCAAACGATGAACGTCGGAAAACTTATATTATGACCGATGCCATAGCTCAACGCTTCTTAAAATCTTATCACATAGCAGGCAGCGAGTCTGTTTCGGACATTGCCAAGACACGCTTGCCGCGATATATACTTCAGGAAAAAACCACGATTGCAACCGAAGTTTCATTGTACAGCGGCGGAACTTTTGAGCCTGTATATATACAAGAATATGAAGAAGCATACGAACTTTTAAAAACCGGAAAAGCCGATATCCTTATCACGGAAAACGTACAGGAAGCCTTTTGGGACTCTCACGAAGATATTGAGGTATCGGATTTTTTCCCGCTGATATATTCTCCTGTTTCCCTCTCAACGCAAAATCCAAAGCTCGCACCGATTATCTCCGTTATGCAAAAAGCGTTGGAAAGCAATCATATCCATTATTTAAATGAATTATACGATAAAGGTTATCAGGAATATTTAAAACACAAACTATTTCTCAGGCTTACCGAAGAGGAACTTGACTTCATAAAGGAAAAACCGTTTGTACCGTTTGCGGCTGAGTACGACAATTATCCGATAAGTTTTTACAATGTTCATCGCAAAGAATGGGAAGGAATTTGTTTTGACGTGCTTAAACAGATAAAAGCGCTTACAGGGCTTGAATTTCCGGTTGTCACCGAAAGACATACGGATTTTCACGAGTTGGTAGATATGCTTGAAGCCGGAAAGGTGCATATGCTTTCCGAGCTAATTCCAACAATAGAACGGGAAGGGCGTTTTATATGGCCGAACAATTCCTTTATGACAGAGCGTTCCGTGCTCATATCCAGAATAGACCTTCCCAGCATCAATATCAACAGAGTGTATTCGGTTAAAATCGGGCTTAGCAAAGGTACTGCGCACACCGGCTTCTTTTTCAAATGGTTTCCGAACCATCCCAATGCCATTGTTTACGAAGGTCAGGACGCAGCTTTTAAAGCCTTGTTGAACGGCGAGGTGGATATGGTGATGAATGCCTATAGCACTCTCTTGTATCTGACAAACTATCAGGAACTTGTGGATTTTAAAGCTAATATCATCTTTGACAACAGTTTTAAATCCACATTCGGGATTAATAAAAACCAAGTCATTTTGCGTTCTATAATCGATAAGGCTCTTGAATTGATAGATACCCAGACAATATCGGAACAATGGCGGCACAGAACTTATGATTACCGCCGAAAACTTGTGCAGGCGCAGAGGCCGTGGCTGATAGGTTCTATTATTTTATCTCTGTGCGTGCTGGCTCTCTTTGCTACTCTTTTTGCAAAAAGCCGCCGTACCAGCAAACGGCTTGAAACGATTGTCGGGAGGCGGACGTATGACCTTAGAATGCAAACCGCCAAACTGAAGGCAATATTTGATTCCATTCCCGATATTGTATTCTGCAAGGATTTGGATTTGAAATTTACGCAATGCAATAAGGTCACAGAAGAATACACGGGTTTGGGCGAAGATTATATTATAGGGAAAAATTACGAAGGTGCTTTAGGGTTTTCCGCCGATTTGTCGAAGAAACTTTTGGAAGTAGAGCGTGCTTTGCTCAGAGAAAACCGAAAGATTATGACAGAGGAAACGATAACCTTTCCCACTAGCGGCATTACACGAACTTTTGAGGTGATAAGAACTTCGCTCCTATTGAACAATGCCATAGTCGGGATTTTAGGCATAGCACACGACATAACAAAACGCAAAGAGATGGAGCTAGAGCTTGAGCGGAGAAACACGGTAATGAACGCCGTTATTGCGAACTACCGAGGCATTATCTGGAGCGTGGACACCAACGGGATAATCACAACCTTTAACGGGCAAGGTCTTAAGGATATTGGCGTGACACAGGCATTTTTGGAAGGGAAAAATATTGCGGTTGCCAGGCAGAAGAATAGGCATGTGGATATTATCGATAATATTGAAAAAACGCTTTGCGACGGCCCGCAAGAATGGATAAGCGATATCGATGGCAGAAAGTTCCGGTCATATACAACGCTGCAATATGACTATAACGGCAATGTTGTAGGTGTTGTAGGCAGTACAAACGATGAAAGCGAAATGTTCAACCTCCAGCAGGAATTGGAGTCCGCTCTTGAAGCGGCGAAAATCGCCAGCCAAGCGAAATCAAATTTCCTTGCCAATATGAGCCA
>LIUG01000080.1:15852-16776 GCA_001462245.1 Candidatus Fibrimonas termitidis | reverse complement strand
ATACGCACGCCCATGAACGCCATTTTAGGCGTAACCGAAATCCTGATACAAAACGAAAACCTTTCCAAAGATATTGAGAACGGGCTGGCTAGAATATATAATTCATGCAATTTGCTGCTGGGTATTATCAATGACATTCTGGATTTCTCTAAAATAGAGGCCGGCAAGATGGATATAGTACCCACCGAATACAAACTCGCAAGCCTGATAAACGATTCCGTGCATCTGAATATGATGCGCATGGACAGCAAGCCCATTGAATTTGAACTTGAAATAGATGAAAATATCCCGGCAAAACTGATAGGCGATGAAATTCGCATCAAACAGATTTTGAACAACCTGCTCTCCAATGCGTTTAAATATACGGATGCCGGCAAGGTTACTCTATCGGTTGCCTACGAACTCGGAAAAAACAGTAAAGACATAACGCTTGTGCTGGGCGTGCGGGATTCCGGCCACGGCATGAACGAAGAACAATTGGTCAGGATGTTTGAGGAATATTCGCGCTTCAATCGCGAGAAGAACATAGCCGTTGAAGGCACGGGGCTAGGCCTCGCCATTACGCAACGTTTGATAAACCTAATGGGCGGTGAAATCCACGCCGAAAGCGAGCAGAATAAAGGTACATTGTTCACTGTAAGCCTGCCGCAAAAAACGGTGGATGCAGAAATTCTCGGAAAAGAAATGGTGGCAAACCTGCGTTTGTTCCGCATGAACTACATGACTCACCGGAAAAGGGGGCAGATAGTCCGAGACCCGATGCCATATGGAAGCGTTTTGATTGTTGACGATGTTGAAACAAATCTCTATGTAGCCGTAGGCCTTATGAAGCTTTATAGGCTTCAAATTGATACCGCCATGAGCGGGTCGGAGGCCATTGATAAAATCAAAAACGGCAAAGTTTACGACATTGTGTTCATGGAT
>LIUG01000080.1:0-15702 GCA_001462245.1 Candidatus Fibrimonas termitidis | reverse complement strand
CCGGAGATGGACGGCATAGAAACAACAAAAAATCTGCGCAGCTTAGGATACACAAACCCGATTATCGCTCTGACAGCCAATGCTGTTGTTGGGCAAGCGGATACATTCCTGCAAAACGGCTTTGACGATTTCATTTCCAAGCCCATAGATATTCGCCAACTGAACTCCGTGCTCAATAAACTTGTGCGAGACAAACAACCTCCGGAGGTTATAGAAGCCGCTCGCCAGCAAAAGTACAGTGCGGAAACAAATGGCTACTCCACTACGCAACTGCAAGAGTCTTTTATCAGAGATGCGCTCAAAATTATTGCCGTGCTGGAAGAGCTTTGCAAAAAGCCCAATCCGCTTGAAAGCAAGGAGGATTTGCAGAGGTTCACCATCGGTGTTCATGGTATTAAAAGCTCCCTTGGCAACATAGGCGAATTAAAGCTTTCCGAATCGGCACGCAAATTGGAGCAAGCCGGCCGCGACCGAAACATAGACATGATAATGGCTTCCACCCCTAGTTTTATGAACAAGTTGGAAACCTTGCTGAAAAAACTCAAACCGAAACAGGAAGAAGACAGCGCAGACGAGGATATAGGCGGTTTACAAAACAAATTGCAAGCCATTCAGAATATGTGCGATGATTACGATAGAAAGGGGGCTTTGGCCTTGCTTGCCGGCATAAAAAATTGCTCAAAAAAGACAAGGTCTGTTTTGGACCAAATTAATGAGCATATCCTGCACAGCGAGTTTGACGAAGCCAAAAGCGTAGCTGCAAAATATGCCGTAGATTTAAGCCAAGCCGGAACGGGCATACTCAACAAAAAGGTAGAAGGCTTGGATATAGCCAAAGGTCTTGAACGGTATAACGGCGATGAAAGAACATACCTGAAAGTTCTGCACTCATACACAACAAATGTCAGTTCCATTCTCGATACAATAGAAACGATCAATGAAGCCAAGCTAACGGATTACGAGAGGGCTGTTCACAGCATCAAAGGAACGAGCTTTGATATTTTTGCCGAGCAAATCGGCAAAAGAGCCATGGATCTCGAAAATGGGGCAAGGGCGGGTGATTTGGATTATATACACAGAAATAATCCCGCATTCCTTGAAGCGGCACGGAAATTAGTTTCCGGCATAGAGGTTTTGTTATCGGTAATTGAAGCCGAAAATCCGATGCCCAGAAAAGACAAGCCGGACAGCGAGGTACTCTCAAAGCTTCTGGTAGCCTGCAAAGCCTATGACATGGACGGGGCAGATGAGGCAATGGCAGAGATAGAAAAGTACAAATACGAGGCAGATGACGGCCTAGCGGATTGGCTGCGTGAGAGCGTTGACATGATGAATTTCGCGCAAATCATACAGAAACTTTCTAAATTAAGTACCTAGGAGTATTACTCGTGGGAAGCATCCGCAGAAAGATTGTTTATGTTGACGATGTCAATTTTAGTCTGGTATCGGTGAAAAACAGGCTTAAAGAACATTATGAGTTTTATCTTGCGCAATCTGTGGATAGACTGTTTGAAATCCTTGATTACTTTAAACCGGATTTGATATTATTAGACATCAATATGCCCGGAATTAACGGCTATGAAGCCATCAAAAAATTAAAAACCGATAGCCGCTATGCCGATATACCGGTTATTTTCTTGACGGGCAGGAGCGATAGGGAAAGCGTGATTAAGGGGATTAGCCTCGGCGCAACCGATTATGTGTCCCGGCCCTTTTCCGATGCGGTGTTAATTGACCGTATAGAGCGTGTATTCAATCCTGAGAAGTACAAAGAAACTTTAAAGGCAAAAAGCGGCCGCCCGAGAATTATTCATGTTGATGACGTCAATTTCAGCTTGATATCGGTGAAAAGCAGGCTCAAAGATCGTTATGAAATTTATCCCGTGCAAACCGCCGCGATACTCTTTAAAACCCTTGAATACATCAAACCCGATTTAATATTATTGGATATAAATATGCCTCTTGTTGACGGCTACGAGGTTCTTGAAAAATTAAAAGCCGATGAACGCTATGCCGATATACCGGTTATTTTCCTCACGGGCAAAGAAAACCGAGAAGGCATGGTTAAAGGTTTTAGCCTTGGCGCAGCTGATTATATGTCCAAACCCTTTTCCGATGCGGAGTTGATTAAACGCATTGAATATCAATTGAATTCCAGAAAAAGCGAGCACTCTTTGCAGAATGATGAAGCTAGCGATAAACCTTCTATTCTGGCTGTTGATGGGGATTTTGGCATGTTGAGCGCAGTTAGCCATGCTTTGCGTGATGAATATGATGGCCCGCTTAAAGAGATAATACAGAAAAAATTCTTGCTTTTTTACGCTTTGCGTGACAAGTATAAAGTGTATATGCTCTCAAAACCGGAAGAGGTGAAGGATTTTTTAAAACAAAAAACTCCGGATTTATTTTTGCTGGAGTATAAGATGTTTATATCAGACGAATTGGACCTTGTTTCCATGATACGGGACCTCCCGGAGCATAAAGAAACTCCGATTATCCTTTTAACTTCTGATAGTTCGGTAAACCATTTGAGCCTTGCTACCAACCTCGGTGCCTGCGATTTTATATTAAAACCGTTTAAACCGAGAGAATTGCGTGAAAAAATAGCGAAGCATATAAGAGCGTTTTGAATGATACGAGGGAAATTTGAGCTATGCAAAAATTGATATTTGTTGTGGATGATAATGATTCCAACCTTACTGTGGCAGCATCGGTGCTGGAAGCGGAATATAAGGTGCTGACCATGCCGTCTGCGGAAAAAATGTTTTCGCTTTTGGAAAAAAAGCGACCGGACATAATCTTGCTGGATATTGAAATGCCGGATATGAACGGGTTTGATGCGATGAAGCGATTAAAAGCGAGTGACCAGTATTCGGACATACCCATAATATTTTTGAGCGGGCGGACGGATGTTGTAAGCGAAGCTTATGGCATTGAGTTGGGAGCGGTGGATTTTATACAGAAGCCGTTTTCCGAACCGGTATTGCTGAACCGCATAAAGAAACACCTGAATATAGATGAATTGATACGAGAGCGTACCAGGTTGCTTGTTGAGCGCACGGAGCATCTTGTGCGGTTGCAAAACGGCATTGTGTTTACGATGGCAGATCTTGTGGAAAATCGCGACAAAAATACCGGCGGCCATATAGATCGCACTGCTGTATATATGAAGATATTAATTGAAGCAATGCTCTTGCGCGGAGTATATGCAGATGAGATGCGAGACTGGAATGTGGAATCGGTGGCTTCATCGGCACGCTTGCATGATTTGGGGAAAATTGCTATTCCCGACTCCATTTTAAACAAGTCCGGTACTTTGACGGAAGAGGAATTTCAGACAATGAAAACGCACTCAAAGGAAGGCGAACGTATTATTGAAAAAGCAATTGAGCGGACCGGTGATGAGGAATTTCTGTATAGCGCCAAGATGATTGTCGCTTATCATCACGAGCGTTTTGACGGCACGGGCTATCCATATGGATTGGCAGGAACTAAGATCCCGCTTTTGGGGCGCATAATGGCTATCATAGACGTGTATGATGCCCTTGTTTCCGAGCGCTCTTACAAGAAAAACCTTACTCACGAAGAAGCGATTGAAATTATTATGGAAGAGTCCGGCAAGCATTTTGACCCCCTTATCGTAAATGTTTTTAACGATATAAGTGAGCAGATGATGACAGCGAGGGCCAATTTTTGAGCAATTTTCTAATTTACTCTGTTCAATGAGTTCCGACGGAAATTTGAAAAAAATAAAAGCAGGCTATTTGGAAGGGGTAGTTTCAATAGTCGTAAATACTATTTTGTTTGGAATAAAATTATATGCCGGCATAATAACCGGCTCAGTGGCCATAGTTGCGGATGCATGGCACACGCTCTCGGATTCGCTGAGTTCAATTGTTGTTGTGGTTGCCGCTAAACTCTCCAGCTTAAAACCCGATGCGGGGCATCCCTTTGGCCATGGGCGGTGGGAACAGATAGCAACCTTGTTCATAGCCTTTTTCCTCGCCGCAATCGCTTACGGTTTTGCCCAAGATTCCATAGAACGCCTAAGCAATAAACAGGAAACGGATTTTGGAATATTGGCAATAGTGGTTACGGCTATTTCCATTGTTGTAAAGGAATTGCTTGCGCAATACGCTTTTTATATCGGCAAAAAAAGCGGCAACTTAGCCGTTAAGGCAGATGGCTGGCATCACCGCTCGGATGCGCTTTCTTCGGTTGTGGTTTTAATAGGTATTATTTTTGCGGCAGAATTTTGGTGGATAGACGGAGTTTTAGGCATTGCAATATCCTTGATGCTTTTTTACGCCGCTTATAAAATAGCCAAAGAAACCGTGGATAAACTCTTGGGCGAAGCTCCGAGCAAGGAACTTGTGGAAAAAATAAGCGCCACCGTTCACGGTTTGGATTTAGGCGACCTAAGGTTGCATCATTTTCACATTCACAATTACGGAACTCATCAGGAATTGACAATGCATATTCGCCTAGACGGGAGTATGAGCATTGAAGAAGGGCATCTCATAGCGACAATCATAGAAAAGAAAATAGAGATTGATTTTGGGATAGAAACAACAGTTCATCTGGAGCCTATTTATGCCTAATACCTTTTTTGTTTTTTCTGCGGCGAGCGGAGCGGGTAAAACTACGCTCATGAACAAGGTAATGCCAAGCTTTCCCAATGTGGTATATTCCATTTCTGCAACCACAAGAAAACCTCGCCCCGGCGAAATAGACGGGGTGCATTACTTTTTTAAAACCGAAGAAGAATTCAAAAAAATGATAGAGCTAAATGAACTTGTTGAATGGAACAAAGTCCATAACAATTACTACGGAACTCCGAAATTTTTTGTTGAGCAAAAACTCGCTGAGGGCAAGGATGTGGCCTTTGATTTGGATGTTTTCGGGAAAATAAATTTTGACAAGGTTTATCCGCAGGCAATAGGCATTTTGATTTTGCCGCCAAGCATGGAAGAATTGGAGAAACGGCTCCGTTTGCGCAAAACGGAAACGGAAGATACTCTGAATTTAAGAATGGAAAACGCAAAAAAAGAAACCGAGTTTGCCCTTACAAAAGGCAAATATCAATACGTGATTTACAACGGAGATTTGGAAGTTGCAGCCACCGAACTTAAGAGCATAATAGAGAAATACAGTTCTTTGAAATCTTCCAGCCAAAGCGGATCTTGAGAATAAATTAACCGCAAAGCCTCGTTAAATGCCTTTTCGTTATTGTAGGGACCTGCTCCAAGTTCGGCATCATTGCCAAGAGTGTGCGCAATTTTTTCGCTGCGGCTTGCTCGGCTGATTTTCAGTGACCTTTCTATGCAGGCAATTCGCAAGATTTCCAATTCTTTCAGGGTTTTTGCCTTGTTTGTATTTTCCAAAATATATTGCTTTTCCAGTTCCGGAATGCGGCGAGCGTCTGCGGCGAGTTTGGAACGTAAATTGCTGCGCGCAATTTCCACCATCGGGTTTTCCGCCTGATTTTTTTCGGTAAGAGTCACCGTGTTTGCTGTGTTTTCAACCGGTTTTTCCGCAAGGGAATTCAGCCTTGCTTGCAATAGCTCCGCTTCTTTGCTCAAGTTTGCGCTCTTGAAAAATGCAATTTTTTCTTGTAAAACTTTTGCCAAAGATTCGCTGTAAAAGCTCATTGCAACCTCTATTTTCCGGCAGTTTCTCTATTCAGAAATTCGGTTAAAATTTCCTGAAGGCGAAGCGAATTTCCGTTCATGGTTTCCGCAGCGGTCTCCTGCACTTTTACAAATGCTTCTTCAAATTTTTGCATGAATTCTTTTTGAATATCCAAATCCTTTTCGCCGCTTGGAATTTGAGCGAGCAGTTTGTCTATAGCTTTGTGGAAAGCCTCCAGCCCGCTTTGGAACTCGGCTTGGTTTACCCGCATCAAGGTGGAAGTTTCCTGCAAAGCCTTTATCAAATCGTTTTGCGCATTTGCCAGATTTTGCAACAACTCTGCGGTAATGATTTCTTTTTTCTGATCTTTTTGCTTGTCTTGCGCAAGCTCCTTAACGGCTTCCACAACCGGATTTAAATCCAAGATAATTTCCTTTGCCGGAGGAATTTCAATTTTAGGAAACTCGATTTTAGGGAATTCAACCTTTTGCGGTTCCGGGATGCGGATATTATTAACGGCTTCTATAACCGGATTTAAATCCAAGACAACCTCCTTTGCCGGAGGGATCTCGATTTTAGGGAACTCGATCTTTTGCGGTTCCGGAATGCGGAGATTTTTCAGTTCGTTTAGAATTTTGCGCTGAGTGTTCAAAATGGCCGCGAGCACAGCGAGCGCAAAAAACGAGAGAGAAGCGAGAATTATTGTTTCTGCCATATTTATCCCAAAGGTAATAGATTTTGCCTGTTCCTAAAACCCCTTGCATACAAGGCCCATTTTTTAGAATAGAACCTGCATAAATTGGAAGAAATTTTAGATACATGGCGAAGGATTTTTGAAAAATAGAAATTTAAAATCAAATCGCAATTATTGTTTTCCATTATGGTTTCCAAAAATTCTTGCCGGGCAATTCCGGGCGTAGAGTCTTTTTGGTCTTCAAAGAATATTTTTCTCATTTCTTCAAAAAAAGTTTCTTCATAGCTTTGGAGCGAGCTTTCCATGCTAGGGAGTATTTTTGAATAGGAGTCGTTGGAGCAATTTTTATGCCATGTTTTGCGAATGGTTTCCTGTAAAAATTCTGCACGGCTGTTTATGGTGACAATATATTTCTGGGCATCGCCAACCATCAAGTACACGGTGTTGAGGTAAAGATCCCTAGCTCGTTTTTCCCTTTCCTTTGCATTCTTTATTTTTTTTATCTCTTCCGCACCCTTAGCCAATATTTCCGCAGTGCCTTCTATTTCAAATCTCTTCTGCCATTTTGCGTGCCATTCATAAAGCCGTTCGGTGAATTTTTGTTCCAATTCCGAAAAACCTTCGCAAGCCATAAGCCATGCCGTGTGGCTCTGCGAAATATTTTCACTATGCGGAAGGCCGCCGGGATGCTCCGCCACCCAGCTCAAGTGCTCGGAAAGAACAATAACAAGAGCAGGATCCATGCACCTAGCCAGATCTGCATAAGAAACATTTTTGGACAATACCACCGACTTATTTGCCTATGCCGAGCAATTTCTCTATATCGGTTTTAATGTCTCCCAAATGTTCTTTATCCATATTTGTATAGCGGGTAACTTTTCCATCGGGAGCTACCAAGTAAAGCCTTGGCACGTAGCCGTCTCCGTATTTTTTGCCAAAAGATTGCTCGGAATCTTGGAAAAAGAAAAGGGAGGCATTTTGTTTTTCCATGAACTCCAAAATATCCCTTTTGCCTACGTTGCCAACCGAAACTGCAATGCTGGTCAATCCCTTTTGCTCGTATTCCTTTGCTATTTGCTGGATGCCGCCATAGCTTTTTTGGCAGTGCGGGCAAAACGGGCTAAAATAATAAGCCAGCAACGGGCGTTGGCTAAATACCGAGTAAGGCATATTGGCATCTTTTATGCCGGTAAGCTTAATATTGAAATCCATCAATATAAGCTTGCCTGAGGAGTCTGCCATAGGGGTAGCTACCGGCTTTGCACCCGGAAGCATTTGCGCAAAAGCGTTGCCAAATACGCAAAAAAGAGCGAGGAGTAGGATTGTACGCATATTGCAGATTAATATAGTAAACTCACCCCGCCATTCCCCTCAACCACACGTCCGCATTCAAATGCCGTTTCCCCTTTGCTCTCCAAGTGCCTGCGAATATCCGCAGCATCATTGGGAGCGGAAAAAATCAGCATTCCGATTCCCATGTTGAACGTGTTGTACATTTCGTCTCGTTCAACGCTTCCGCATTTTTGGATTAGGTTGAAGATTTCCGGAACTTTCCATGCTTGGCAGTTTATTTGAACAGAAACGCCTTTGGGTAAAATGCGTGGAATATTGCCCTGAAAACCTGAGCCTGTTATATGCACCAAGCCTTGCAATTTTTTTGCGTGAACCAAATCGATTAAAGAACGATAATAACTGCGATGAGGAACAGCCAAAACTTCACCGACAGTTCCATTCAAACCTTCCGCTTTTGAATCTAATTTATAACCGCCCGCTTCAAATAAGGCTTTGCGGGCAAGTGAGTAGCCGTTTGTGTGCAAACCCGTGGAGGGCATTCCTAAAATAACTGTGCCGGGGGCTATCTTTTTGCCGTCTATAATTTCTTCCCGCTCAACAACGCCTACTATTGTCCCCGAAATATCGTATTCGCCCTCGTGATACATACCCGGCATTTCCGCCGTTTCTCCGCCGATTAAAACACAATCGTTTTCCCTGCACGCCTTTGCCATGCCTTCAACAACGGCTTCCAAAACTCCGGCTTCCAGCTTGCCTGTTGCCAAGTAATCCAAAAAGAAAAGCGGCTGCGCTCCCTGAACCAAAATATCATTGCAGCAATGATTAACAATATCCTGCCCCGGCAAATTATGGCTTTTAAGCCCAAAATGCACTTTCAGCTTTGTGCCAACCCCATCAACCGAAGATACCAAAACGGGGTCCTTTAAACCCAAATGATTAAGCGAAAACAATCCGCCGAAGTTGCCTATATCGCCAAGCACTCCGGCGTTAAATGTTGTGCGAACCGATTTTTTAACGCCAACCATGGCCTTGTCTGCTCTTGCGAGAGACACGCCGGCATCTTCATAATTCATTAATATAATTCCTTCACAAGCTTATCAATAAGGTCGGGGCTAAATCTCTCTTGCCGTTTTCCGTTTACGTAAAAGTTCGGTGTTCCTTGAACTCCAGCCTCCATCCCAAGCTTCATATCACGGTCTATTATGTCTTGCTTTTCCTTATCCAAAACCATGTCTTTTTTGAACTGCTCCATATTCAAGCCTAATTTTTCTGCAATGGCCGTGAAAGTGGAATCATTCAAGATTTGGTAATGCGGAGCGAGTGCCCAGCGGTATTCCCAAAATTTGCCCTGTTTTTGAGCAGCTATTGTTGCTGCCGCCGCTGCCGGCGCATCTTTGTGGAAACTGAGCGGGAAGTGTTTATACACAAGCCGAATTTTGTCGGGGTATTTATTAATCAGGGATTCCATAGTCGGAGCAATTCTGCTGCAATAGGGGCACTGGAACTCAGTGAATTCAACAATTGTTATTTTTGCATTAGGGTTGCCTATGGAAGGGCTTTCTTCTATTTTCAAGTCCCATTCCTTGCTTGCGTTTGCGATGTCTTTTTTGACTTGCTCAAAGGAGGAGTTCATGCCTCTTTCAAGAACGTATGAGAGTACGCTCTTAACCTCAGATAGCTCGGTAGCAAGGCTATCGGCTTTTTTCCGCAGAGCCTCATTGCTTTGCGGGGCGGATTTTGCTGCTTCGCAAGAAACTAGCGGGAGCAGCAGGAACAAGGAAAGGATAATTTTTTTCATGGGGATAATATAGTAAAATATCCGCCGGACCGACTCATTTGCTTGTGTTGAGCAATTTCTCTATATCGGTTTTAATGTTTTTCAGATGTTCTTCGTTCATATTTTTGTAGCGATTGACTTTTCCATCGGGAGCTATCAAGTAGAGCCTTGGCACGTAGCCATCGCCGTATTTTTTGCCAAAAGATTTCTCGGAGTCTTGGAAAAAGAGAATAGAAGCGTTTTGTTCTTCCATGAACTCCAAAATATCATTTTCGCTTACGTTGCTAACCGAAATTGCGATGCTGGTCAGTCCCTTTGGCTCGTATTCCTTTGCTATTTGCTGAATGCTGCCATAGCCTTTTTGGCAGTGCGGGCAAAAAGGGCTGAAATAATAAGCCAACAGCGGTCGTTGGCTAAATGCCGAGTAAGGCATGTCGGCATCTTTTATGCCGGTAAGTTTAATGCTAAAATCCATCAGTATAGGCTCGCCTAAGGAGTCTGCAATAAGGGTAGCCTCATTGTTTTGCGGGGCAGGTTTTGCAGTTTCGCAAGAAACTATTAGGAGTGGCAGGAATAAGGAGAGGAGAATTTTTTTCATGGGAGCAATTAATATAGTAAGTAATTTAAATCAATATGCCGCTGTGGATGATTTGGCGTGTGGTTTACCGGTCTTCTTTTTATAAATCAAACTCTATTCCAAATAAACTTTAAACCTTGATTTTGGTAAAAACGCATTTTACTGTCCGAACTTATGAGCGTGGTTTTGTTGGTTATGGCATGTGACATTATAGCGTGATCTACAGGGTCTTTGTGGTCTGGAATGGGTGTAAGTTTACCGAGTGTTAATATATGTTCTTTCTTGAAATAATCTACTGAGAAACCGAGTTCTTCTATGTGGGCGAAAATATCTTTTGTTTCTTTCCAAAAAGGAACCTCAACTTTGCCGATTCTAAGCAAATGGATAATTTCTTCTATGCTTCTTGAACTGACATTTATTGTGTTTGATGTGTCCCAAAGCAATTCAGAAACTTCTTTGGAAAGTCTATCACTCTCACGTACATAAAACAATAAGATATTTGTATCTATGAGATAACGCATATTACCTCATAACCGCACGCATATCATGAATAATCATATCTATGCCATTTGGATGCTTTAGAGTCCATAAAGCAGCCTTTGACAACTTTATGCTTCCATCCGTTGGAGGCATACGCATTTTTCTTTCTCTCTTTTTCTTCATAAAAACTCCTGTTACGCAATTTCTGTTGTAAATATAATAAATGTTCATACAAAAATGTACAAAAAAAATTAATAACTATCACTTTGCAAACATATGTTGACAGATTTCGCCACAAAATCAGAACCTATACCCTTATAATCCCCTCACAGAATTTTCTTGAATATTCGAATCCGTCTATTCCGAATTGTTCTCCGGTTTTAGTGCAGAAGAAACTATTTAAACCAAGGGTTTTACGTTCGGATAGTTCAAGCCATATTTTACATGCCATTTGAGGTGAATTTGTTCCATCTATTGATAAGAACCAACGTGTCATTCCATATGGGCCAACAATTTCAACTCTGTCTGCGTCTAAAAGAACTTTTCCTTCTATTGAAGCTGGAAGTTTGCTTGGCAAATCACAGTGATGATCTGCAATGGCTTTTATAAGAAAGTTAGGGTTTGGCTGGTTCGTGCCACCATGGCACAATTCTTTGTCATTTATAGACCAAGGAAACCTTCTAGTTCCGATAGTCTTTTAGAAAGATCGCTTTTACCTCCAGAAAACTTTTCATATTTCCTGTTGTATGCAAAATCTTCTATTACTCTGATAATACTTGCTTCTATATTTTTAATATAGTTCGGATGAGATGGATATATTATAGTTAGTAGTGTAGCTTTAGAAGAAGATTGAACTACGCCAGTATTAGTTCTATCTAAAAGCCTAGGAACTCCTTGATCTGTTGTTTCGCCTACATACAAATATTCTAATGGACATGCTTTCCAAAAAATATAAACAAATCCTTTGTAAATATCCGTTGAAACATTATTTTCAAATGTCTCTACTATTTTATCGAGAAATTCATGATAATCGTGGTTCCACTTACACTCCGTAGTCTCAATTGAAACTCCTTTCTTTAAGCTTTTGCAATTCTCGTTTGCAAAAAAGTAATTGCATAGATAATCTATTGCATCGAAAGTTTTTGCACATTCTTTGCAAACTTTCAATGTGGGCAAAAATTTATCTTTATTATATTCTTCGTTACTAATAGACTCTTTAGCAATTTTAGCGATTTTTTCTATTCCCAATTCAAATTCTCCGCCATCCAGATTTGAGTGCCTATCTCCACAAACTTATATTTCTTGTTATCACGTGTATCGCTAAATTCGGAAAATGGCGGTGGCGGCAATCTTTTATAAAAATCCTCGGTAAAAACTATTTCGCTTCCGTTTACCGGAGAATTGTCAAAATAATCCGTTTCCGAATATTCTATTCCCTGCGTACCTATTGCTCTAGGGCTGGATATTGTATGCCAGCTTAATAACTCTTGATTGTCAAAACTTGTTAAAATAATAAAATATACATCGCTTGTCGCATACCATGCGTAACGATAATAGCCTCCTGGATCAGTCCTATCAATTGTATATGAAAGTGCATTCGTCGTTGCTACTTTAAGCTCCTGTACGATAGCCTCAGAGGTCTCAGTTGTTCTTCCTTGGGTCGTTTCAACTGTCACTGATGTTTCATAATTACTTGTAATAGTTTTTTGAACGCTGCCTTCAACACTAAAAGGTCCCCAACCTACTTTTCCTCCAAATTTCAGATCAAATACATCATTTATATTTTTATTTTCTGTATTAGATTCAAAAAAAGTAATACTGTTTGAAACGGTTGCCGTCCTGCTTTTAGACATGGATTGTTCTACTGTTTCCCTCATTTCTACTGTTACCGACCCAAAGCCTAGATAACGTATATGCTCCGATTCCATTAAAAGCGAGTAATCAATATGACCGACATCAATTACATAATAGTTTACATCTCCTTTTCTCCAAGAAGTTAACACTTTAGGTTCGTTTATGTTATTGGTGGCTGCAACCGGCTGCGCTCTAAGTGCCCCGGTATTAAAGGAACCGCTGCTCTTATTCTTAATAATTCCATCTTCGCAAATTTGATAAGCCGGATAAAAATCTGTTCCCTTGCATTTGCCTATCAATTCACCGCTTTCACAACGGTAAATGTTAGGGTCATATTCATCGCCGCTACATAATACAGCTCCTTCGGAAGCGGAAGATGTTTCTGTGTCGGCTGGGGGCGAGGGGTCATCGCTACTGCAAGCAAAAAAGGTGAAATGACAAGCTGCAAACAATACAGCGGTGATCAGAGAGGGGGCTGTTTTCATAACGAACCTCTTTGTTTAGGGGAAAATTTTGGACTTATATATGAAAAAAACGGGACAGAATATACATTTAATTTGATGACATTGTTAACATTTATGTCATAAGTGCCAGGCATAGCCCGCACCGCAAGCTCCTGTGTTTTGGATATTGTACATCATCATATATATAAATATAGCTTTTTTTTGAGAAAACGTCAAGGAAAAAATGTTTGACAGATAAGGTTAAAGGAACTTGGCCGTTACAAACATTTTCTACATTTACCCAATAAGCAAAAGGAGGTTTCATGGCAGCAGAATTAGAAGCCAAAATGGAAAAAGCAATTGAAGCTACACGTCGCGAGTTTGCCAGACTGCGTACAGGGCAAGCATCGCCTGCTATTTTAAACGATGTAAAAGTTGAATATTATGGAACCCCAACTCCCATATCCCAAATTGCCACCGTAAAAAGCCCCGAACCGAGAATGCTCTTTGTGACCCCTTGGGAAAAACAATTCACAGACCCTATATGCAAGGCTATCCTTGCTGCAAATTTGGGATTAAATCCCTCAAAAGAAGGCGATGGCGTTAGGGTTGCGATGCCTATCCTCACCGCAGAACGCAGGCAGGAATTGGCGAAAATGGCAAAAAAACACGCAGAAGACGGGCGTACAGCTATAAGAAACCTGCGCAGAGAAGCAAACGATACTGTTAAAAAGAACAAAGAATTGCCCGAAGACGAATCCAAAAAGGAAATAGAGAATATTCAAAAGATTACCGATAAATATATAGGCATAATAGATACCGCCTTGGCAGAAAAGGAGGCTGACATTCTGAAGGTTTAGTTATGGATAAAGATATTCAGTTAGAAGAAGCTGCAAAAATTTATTTCGGCAGGGCGAAAAAAGCCTTTGAGGAAGCCCTTAGAAAGATAAAAAAAGCGAGTGCGAACAACGCTCCGGAACTTGATTTATCCGATATGGAGCTTTGCGAACTTCCACGGGAACTCTTCTTGCTCAAGAACCTAGAGAAACTGGTTCTGGATGGCAATAAGATAACCTGCGTTCAGGAAGAAATAGCCTGCCTAAATAAACTGCGGCATCTATCAATCAGCGGCAACGGCATTATGATTTTGCCGAAAAATCTGGGCAAGCTGAAAAAACTGGAAAGGCTCTACGTTGGCTACAACACAATATCCGAACTTCCGGACTCAATATGCGAGTTGCGAAACTTAAAAATGCTAAATGCCGCAGGCAATCTGTTAACCGCTTTGCCTCGAGACATAGGCAACATAAAATCCCTTTTAAAACTTAGCCTTCACGACAATATGCTCGTTTCCTTGCCAAAATCCATCGGCAATTTGAAAAACCTGAAGAAGCTTTTTTTAGACAACAATAATTTATCCTCCGCTCCGACTGTTCTTTCAAACTTGAACTGCTTGGAGGAACTTTCGCTTTCAGGAAACGAGCTAAAACGTATTCCAAAGGAATTTTCAGATTTTAAGAAACTTCGCGAACTGCTTTTAGACGAAAATCAATTGGAAACCTTGCCTGCCGGTTTGGCAAAAATCGCTTCTTTGAATTTTATAGGTTTGTGCGGAAATCCTGTAAAGAGCATTCCCAAGGAGTTGTTGAACAGAACCGGTTTGATTATTGACAGGGATTAGCAAACATTGATTGCGAACTTAACCCCTGTGAGTCTAGACTTGCGTGAGCAAATTCAGAATATAATTTTAAAATTCCAAATCGGCATTTCTTCTCTTGCCTTTGCAAACCTCTATCTATTCCGCAAAAAATATTGTTTTGAAGCATCTCTTTTGGAAAATGCTTTGCTCATAACCGGAGCAGAAAAAGAAAAAACATTTTTTTCAATACTCGGCAGCCTTCCGCAAAAAGAGGTTTTAAAAAAATTGCTAAAGAAATACCATCGCTGGAAGAACATATCAAAAGAGCAAGCCGCAGAACTCAGCGTATTGCTCCCCGAAGAAACAATAAGCGAAGACCGTGACAATTTTGAATACCTTTACTTGCGAACAGACTTGGCCGAACTCCCCGGCAGGAATTTTCAAAAAAAGAGAAACCTTGTGAACACCTTTACAAAAGCCTATGCACCGGAGGAAATAGAAATAAAAATCTTAGACAAAAATACATCAAAAGATGCCTTATATGTTTTAGACGAATGGAGGCAGGGCAAGGGTGAGCACAGAGATTACGATTATGCAAAAGAGGGTGTGGAGTTGCATGAGCTTCTAGGTTTTAGCGGTTTGGTTTTTTATGTGAAAGGAATTCCTATCGGCTACTGTCAAGGTGAAATTTTGGCAGACGGAAAAAGTTTTGCCGTGCATTTTGAAAAAGCAATAGACAAGTACAAAGGCGTTTATCAATACATAAATCAAGAATTTGCAAAAACAATCCCAAAGAATATAACCTACATAAACAGAGAGCAAGACTTAGGCAACGAGGGACTGCGCCAAGCCAAAATGACCTACCGCCCGGTTGATTTTGTCAAGCTTTTTTCAATTAATGCTTCTAACAAAATTTAGTGTCAGAACCCCGATACCCCCGATTTTTAGGATTTAGGGGATTTCAGCATTTCATTCCGCATAATCGGGTTAATCTTTTTCATCGGGAGTATCGGGGTTCTGACAAATGAACTCAGGATATGCCCTAGGCGAGGTTCTTAGTATTCATCTAAATCGCATTCTTCGTAATGATCAAAGCATTCCCACCAGCTATTGTCGCCACAAAGCTTTCTAACACTTTCATCCTCCTTCATACATGGCTCCATTATCGGGACAGCGCATTCTTCATAATTCCTGTCCACGTCACCGCATTCTTTTTCCATTTTAGACCAGAGTTTTACTTCACAGTTATCCTCGGCGATATTTGCGGCACGAACATATTTTTCAGCTTCTTCGCAGCTTAGGTAACCACCACCA
>LIUG01000079.1 GCA_001462245.1 Candidatus Fibrimonas termitidis | reverse complement strand
AGTACCGCAAAGATCCGAGGTTTACGGATAGAGATGATGTTAAGTTTGCTGTTGTTATGTTTAAGGGGAAAGGGGAAATAGTGATAGAAAAATAAGTGCATAAACCCCCGCAGCAATGTCGTCCAACATAACGCCATGAGCGTTTAGAACTTTTTTGTCAAAATAACTTGCCGGAAAGGGTTTTAGTATATCAAAAATACGGAATAAGATAAAAACCGCTGCCGCATAAAGCCACCAGTCGCCCGGGCTTGGCAAAATAAATGCAGATATATATATCAATGGAATCAGTTGCCCAGCTACCTCGTCAATCACGATTATCGATGGGTCGTGGCTTGTGTATTTCAAAACCTCTTTGCTCGCCAAAGTTCCCAGCACATAAACCAAAACGAAGAATGCCAGCATCGCAGGCCAGCCACCGCAATGAAAAGTCAGCACAAATGCAAAAGGAAGAGTTGCCAAAGAACCGGCGGTGCCGCTCGCTACCGGGCAGTAGCCAACGCCAAAGAAGGTGGCTATTACGTATGCGAGTTTTTTAGGCATTCTTAAACCTCTATCAATTCTTTAGTCTCTACCTTAAACTCTTTCCATAAATTGGCAAAGGGAATTTTCTCGTAGATAGAATAGAACATCGAGCTTTCTCTGGACTGCTTTAAATTGCCTTGAACGGGCAAAAAATGAACAACGGTTAAAAGAATCACAGCTACCGCAATTCCTTTTAATGCACCAAAAACTCCGCCAAGTATGCGGTTTGCCGTGGTGAGCATCGTGGCATTGAACTTTTTTATAAAAGACTTTACAACAGCTGCCGCTATGCGAATTAGCAAAAAAGGCAGCAGAAAGGCCAAAAGCGTGCCAAGGCACAAAGCCAAAAGAGGTTGCAAACCCTCTAGATTTGCGTTTAGCATAGAACTGAATGTTCCGCCAAAAAGCCAGGCAGATAAAATCCCGACAGTCCAAGCCGCCAAGTAAAGCACGCTAACCACAAAACCATCCATCGCTCCAAAAATCAAAAAAACGATGATGAATATAAATACTATCACATCTATGAACATTTGAGGAATATAGCAATTTTTCTATCTTCCCCTCAATGATTATCGTAAATTACGGTGCCGGCAATTTGACCTCTGTGTATAATGCCCTGAAATACCTTGGGATTGAAAGCGAGGTTTCAAGCGTGCCTGAAAAAATTGAGAAGGCGGATAAAATCATATTTCCGGGTGTTGGAGCGGCTAAGGCGGCTATGGAGAATCTGAAAACCGGAATTGGAGATGCCGTTAAAAATGCCGTTAAAAAGGGAACTCCGGTTTTGGGTATTTGCATAGGCTGCCAAATTATCTTGGAGAGCAGCGAAGAAGACGGCGGAGTTGAATGCCTTGGGCTTTTGGAAGGAAAGGCGGTGAAATTCAAAAACGAACCGAATTTGAAAATCCCGCATATAGGCTGGAATCAAGTCTATTTTACAAAGGAACATCCTATTTTCAAAGGCATTCCTAACGGCTCAAACTTTTATTTTGTGCATTCCTACCATCCGAATTTGAGCGAAAACAGCATTTACGGAACTACCACATACGGCTCGCAAACCTTTCCCTGCCTAATAGGAAAAGACAATTTAATAGCCGCCCAATTCCATTTGGAAAAAAGCGGCGAAATCGGGCTAAAAATGCTGAGTAATTTTGCAAATAGCTAAGCAGTCCTTTTCTACATTTCATTCCTTATGGCACTTACCATAGCGGGTTTTGACCCAAGCGGCGGCGCAGGAATTTTGGCAGACATAAAAGCTTTTGAACATTGCAAAGTTTATGGGCAAGCGGTTTGCACAGCTATCACAATTCAAAATGAGGATTATTTTGAAAAATCAAATTGGCTGCCTTGGGAACAAATAAAGTCGCAACTCCAAATACTTTCAAGAGTTAGGGATTTTAATAATATAAAAATAGGGCTTGTTGAAAATCCTCAGACTTTGGAAAAGATTTTCAAATGGCTGCGTAAAAAATACCCAAGTGCATTCATCATTTGGGATCCCATTCTAAAAGCAAGCTCCGGTTTTGAGTTTCACAGGCAAAATGCCGTAAGTTGGCGAAAATTATTCAGTTACGCAAATCTTATAATGCCAAATTTGCCCGAAGCTGAATTTTTAGGCCTTTCCAAGGGCTTACCCCAAACCGCAGTCCTGGTAAAGGGAGGGCATTCCTCGTCTTCTCAAAAAAGCGAAGACCTGTTGTTTTTGCCGGGCTTCCCTGCCCCGATAAAATTCACCTCCAAACGCATAAAAGGCGTGGAGAAGCACGGAAGCGGCTGTGTTTTTTCTGCGTTAATTCTCGCTAACTTCGCAAAATATAACGACTTAGAAAAAGCTATATGCAAATCTAAAAAGTCCATGCTTGGATTTTTTGAAAATGGCAGCGGCAAACTCGGGGTTTTGAAATGCTCCAGTGCCTGACCTGGGACGGTTCACCGCTCACACACCTTGACCAAGTTCGACTGCTCCTTGATGCGGGCGCAAACTGGATTCAACTGCGCCAAAAAAAGGCAACAGAGCAGGAGAAACTGCAAACAGCCATCGCAGCCGCAACTCTTTGCCAAAAATATAAAGCAATCCTAATAATCAACGATTCTCCGCAAATTTGCCTAAAAAGCGGCGCAAACGGCGTTCATTTGGGATTAAAGGACTACCCTGCCCCGGAGGCTCGGAAATTACTCGGAGAGGGAGCCATAATAGGCGGCACGGCAAATACACCTGAACAGGCGAAACAGCGGGAAGCCGAGGGTTGCAACTATATAGGGCTTGGACCTTGGCACATAACCCGAACAAAGGAAAATTTAAGCGAAATTCTGGGCGAAGCCGGAATAAGAAGAGTTGTCGGCTTAAATTTGAAAGTCCCCATAATCGCTATAGGCGGGATAACCTTGCCGGATGTAAAAGAAATCCTTTCGCTTGGGGTTCAGGGCATAGCGGTGAGTTCGGGCATTGTGGCGGCAAAGGATATAAAAAAAGCGTTTGAGGAGTACTCAAAGCGAGCCGTCTTTTGCCTTGCCAAAAACATCGGTCAATAAACCACCCGTAGCATCGGATATCAAATCTCCAGCATCTTTAACCGCTCCCAAAGGGTCCTGCCTGAGTTTTGTTTCTTGTATGCCAACCATCTTAAATAAACCGTCCAAGGCCTTGCCGGTTGCATATTTTGCTAAGTAATCGGAAAGGTCTGCAGGCAAAGCAGTACCGCCGACCATTTTTACGTAAGAATTATAACTTGAAGCAAGCAGTTTCCAGTAATCATTTATACCAAGCGAGTTAAGCGGTTCTTCTATTATGGGACCAAAGGCAATTTGCAAACCATCGTAGGTATTTACTTTCAAATAAGATGTAGCTGCAGTGTCATTTCCCTGCAAAATTCCCTTAGCATCGCTAAAAGACATTCCGAAAATCGCATCTTTAAATACATTTACAGATCCTGGGGCCGCCTTTTCAGCTCCTCTGTTCAAGGCGATTCTTATAGAATCCGCATATTTCTCCACTATAGAGTTAACACCCGGAACAGATTTTACTGCATCTACCACTTCTTTTACCTTAGGAGGCAAGGCAATTTCTACCAATTTGTTCCCCAAATATCCAGTGACACAGTCCTTGCTTTTGCAGGAGGAATCGCCCAAAGTTAAAGCAGCCGTTTGGCTGCCCAAAAACAGAGCCTCTTGCAGAGCCTTTACCATTTTAGTTTCCGATGTGGAAGCGTCAAGTATTTCATGCAAACCGCAAGAAAACAGCCCAAATGCAGAGAATAGGCTAAAGAAGCAGATAAAAAAGAGTTTTCGCATAAGAGGAAAAATAGAAAATCCCCTTATTCGTCTTCGTCTTTAACGCAACGCACAGACAGCAAGTAAGATTTAGTATCACTGTACCAAATTGCGCTTTCAGAATTATAAACCACGACGCAGTAGTAGGCGTCGCTGTTACTGTCCTCGGTGCTAGTGTCCTCGCTGGCACTCCACCAGTAGCTACGGTTGCCAACATTGGCGAAATTGCCGGTCGTGTCGCCGTAGCTGCCCGGCATAGCCGAAAATCCGTAGTCGTTAGTACCGTTGCCATTGCCATTCCAGCCTATTGCCGATTTCAATTTAATTCCTGCGCAATCGGAGCATTCACTATCGGTTTCAACAAACTCCGTCAATATTGACCACTCCTCATCGCTTGGCAAATGCCAACCGAGGGGGCAAATGCCGCGAACTCCGCTAGGAATCTCTGTTGAACTCTCTGAACCGGCCATCACCGTTTCCCAATCATACAACCTGCCGTATTTTGCGCAATTTTCCCGTATTCTCCTAGGCGTTAATGTAATATAACCACCAACACTATAATCATAAACCTGACCGTCTTCACCATAGCACTTACCTCCTTCGGCGTAATTCAAATTTTCCGCCATCCAAGTTTGCGTCCCGATAGTTACGCTCTTGTAAGTTATACTGTCCCGGGCATCAGTAAATGAAATATACTCTATGTTTGGGTTAAACTGGCTTCCGCTGCTGGATGAACCGGAACTGCCGCCGGATGAACTGGAGCTGTCGCCGCCACTCTCCTCGCCCCTAAACAGCGGCAATTCATCCACATTTTCACCGCTGCAGCCTAAAATCGCTAAAACAGCGCACACAGAAAAAAACAACTTTTTCATAGATTTACCCCAAAATTTAAGCCAAGAGTGCGGTTGGAATACGAACCAAGACCCCTCTCATTTTCAATCAAACTATAATCATAAAACACGCCTATATAAAACATATCTATTATATCAAAGCCAAAGCCCGTGCTGATGCCAATATCAAAATCAGAGACAAAATCACAGCCATATTCCATATTTGAGTCTAAACATATCCCAAAATACGGGCCTGCATTAAGCCTGAGCGCAGAAAGCTTAAACGAGAGAAGCAAAGGAATTTCAATATTATGCAAAGTCATAGCAACATTATCATCATCTTTTGCTCCTTTTTGGATATACATAACGCCGGGCTGGACATGGAACAAATCGCTAATAGCTATGTCAAGAACCAAACCCGCTTGAAACCCCAAAGTGGAATTATAAGTACCCCCATCCAAACTTTCATTGCTTTGGTTATAATACTCTACATCCAGATACGAAAGATTCAAGCCACCCCTAAAACCCGGCGATAGCAATTTCCTCTTATCCTCGCTTTTGACAACCGGCGCAGGCACGGGCGTAGGTACAGGTGCTGGCTCAACTGTTGGGGGTGCGACAGCTACAGGCGGGGGTGCAAGCCCAAGCAGTTTAGCGGCCAACTCGTTGGAAACCATTGTTAGGTCGTCAAGCGACTTGAGGGCGCGATCCAGTGAGGCGGTTTTGATTACCTCCGAATCGGAGATTTTTATCATGCGTGCGGAGATGGAATAGGCACCAAGCGCTTCGGTCATGCTCACTGCGCAAACAATATCCGCACCGTGCTGCTTGGCAGTTTCCTGGACAATTTGACCGGAACTGGCCGCAACCTGGCTCTTTGCAAGCTCCTCATGGAATGCTTCCGAGTTCGCTATTTCCGCATACTTGCCGCTTTGCGCAATTGCCGCAAGCAGCTTGCTGCCCAAGGACTTGTTTATTCCGGCCTCGCTAGCACCGGATACATAAACGGCTATTTTTTCAGGCTCCGTCTTTTCCGGTGCTTCTTGCGCAAAAATGCTCATTGCAAAAGCAAGAACAAGTGCAAGAACATATTTATTATGATTCATATAGTTCCTCATTTCTAGGGGGAATATAGCAAATCAAAACACTGCCTTTGCTTCCAAATTCAGTTTTTGGAGCACGGTTCCTCGCCATATCCTCGCAATATACTGCCCGGAAATGTAAAAGTTTTCGCCAAATTCCAATTGCGCAAGAGCGGTGGCCCGCCAAGAAAAGCCATCTTCAAAGCCATCAACTGCGGAATAAGGGGAAATTTCGCTCGACTTTTCAACATAATTTCCAGAAATGCCTAGCTCTGCCAAACCGCCTCTTTCATTCAGCCACTTTCCATTTATGCCCCCCTTTTGCAAAGAAGCGTTCCAAGATTCCTCCATGTAAAACCCGTTTGTGTACTTTTGCGAATAAAACGGTTGCAAAGAAAAGCCCGCTCCGAGTTCTCTGAGCCATGCAAGTTCGCCCTCGTAAGACAGCCAATCTAAGCCGCTTAGGACAAATTCCGCCTCTTCTCTTTTTAACCTTAAAGAATAATCTTCCTTTTCTCGCCCCGTGTAATGAGCGGTTGCTTCTTGCCCAAACATGGTTTCTTCAAAATCTATTTGCGGCTCCTCGTTCCACCTATTGCTTATTGTAAGCATAAATGAACCCTTTTGTTTAGGGTGCTCCCAAAGAGCGGAGTTTTCCAGGAACAGCAATTTTTCCGACTTATGCAACAACCATTCACCGTTTGCAAAAAAGGTAATATCGTTCAAAAAACCCTCTTTTGCCGAAAGCATATCCAAAATTATCTTCGGGTGAAGAGATAAATTCCACCTCAAATTATTCTTATAGCTCTTGCTCGCCAGCGAATCCGCGCGCCCCATTCCCTCGTAAACCAAATCCCCATTATCCACCCCGCTTATGTATTGCCCGGTCAAGGAATCATAGTAAACATCGCCGGCCCCTTTTGGAACCTTGCGGTAAATCGCAATCCACGGAACCTCGTTTGTGTAGTTGAAAGCATAAGACGCTTCGCCTCGCAGGGCGGAATTTGGGTTATCGTAACCGGCGTTCTGGTCAAAAAGCCAGGATGAGCCACCTAAATCATCCCTTCTTATCTGTAAAAGCGTGTTTGAATGCCAATCATTTTTTTTCAAAGAGACAAAGGTTTTCCAGTTTGAAAAGCGGCTCGTATCGATTTGCTCCCGTGTTATCTCCGTATTTGCATAATCGCCTATATTTTCATTTCCCCATTCCAAACCGGAGGTTGAACGCAAATTCTCTTCGCTATCCATGCGGAAATTTCCATAGGGGCGGTAGCTGCCTTGCAAAAACTTGCTCTGAATTTCGCTTTGCCATAGGGAATGATTTGCGGAGTCTTTTTTTGCGGTGATGTTTGCTAAACTGACTTGGCTCTCCGTTTTTGGCGTTTCCCTTCGCAAAAACCCTTCGCTTCTAACCGATTCGAGATTTCTGTGGCCTATGAAAAAGCCCGGGTAAAGCCCAAGGGGCAAGCGCATGGTAGTTTTGAATTCGTCATAACGCAGATCTCCGTTTGGAACGCTGTCTAAAAGCCATTTGTCCCGCAAAATATACGCATCCCACTCGTTTTCCGTTCCCTCATATCCCGGTTTTGTGAAACCGCTGTCTGCATAGCCGCCTTTTACAGATACCTTTATCAAGGACTTTTGCCGTGAGTTGCTGTCGCTTTCAAAGAACCATCGGTAGGCTTTATCATCTTTTTCGTTCATCGCCATTTCCAAATCGCTGAACAAAAACGAGTTCCCTGTTCGGAGCCTTGCGCCGAGCATTTTATCGCTTTTGACTGAGTCCCTTAAATTAAAAGCCGCCACATCCAACCAGATGTATTTTGAACGGTATGCGGCTTCCGTGGCTCTCAGCTCGCTTGGATTTAAAGAAGTGTATGAATCGTATTCCACCCGAATTTCATCTTCGGGTCCCGGGATAATTCGCCCTAAAAAATCCAAAACACCACCGGCATAGTTTATCTCGTAGTCCTTGCCGGAAGTTAGCAGAACCCCGTTCAAATAAACTTTTTCCGTTTGCGGAGCTATAAGACCAAATGCGCTATCGGAAAAAAGCAAGTAGCCTTTTTGCTGGCTCGGTTGCCCGTAAAAGGTTATGCTTTGCCGCTCTGTTCTGTCTGTGCCATAAATTGCGCTCACTTCGGCATTGTCCCCTTTTAATTTTCCGCCCGCTCCAAGCGTTTGGCGGCGGAACCCAAAGAGCGCATTTCTGTTTATCTCGTAGTTCAAATCGCCGAGTTCCAATTTCATTCTTTTGGTCTCTATGCCTATGTATGCGGCATCGGTTTCCCTCAAGGTTGTTGTGATTTCCGTCCCCGCCGGCCTGCCCAAATCCACAAGATAAGCGTCAATAAAAACTCCGTCCGCAGCTTCACCCTGCATAGAAAGCCTGAGTTCCTGCTGAATATCTGCCCCGCCGTTTCCTATGCTCGTTTGAAAACTTTTGCTGCCTTTTGTCTGCAAACTATTTTCTTTTTTTTCCGTTGTATCTTTTTGCTCTGTTATTTCCACCGCATTTTCATAACCTTTCCACACAGGCAAAGAGTCCGGGTTAATGCCCTGAGCGAAGATATTTGCGAATAAAAATACCGTTAAGAAATAAAAATTCTTCACCTAGAGAATCTACATATTCAACAAGGTATCCAACATGGTATTTATAGTTGTAAGGTAGCGTGCGCTTGCTTGGTAAGTGTGCTGGTATTGAATTAGATTTACCATCTCTTCATTTAAATCAACACCCATAATTTCATTTTGGCGTATTTTGAGCTGCTCCAAGGCGGCAATTCGTGTGTCCAAACCGGCACCGGCTTCGTTGCGTTCAACGCCGAGACGCCCCAGCATACCGGAATAGAATTGATTTATGGTTTGCGTGTTATTTCCAAATAAGTCGCTCTGCATAACGGTTTTATTTCGCAATTGGGAAACCAGAAGCGCATTGTCTCCATCCCCGGGACCGCCATAGCCGCTATTGTGGTAAGTAAAGCTTATGTGCACCGGATTGGCCGGGTCGTCAAAAGCATTGGTTGCGCTGTATTTGAATGTGATTTTTCCGGTATTGTAATCAATATCGTAGTCTTTTCCCTCTTGCAAAAGATCGCCGTCGGCATCATTTCTTCTTATAACCAGAGAATCTTTGTTGATGAACCGGTACTCAGTGTCATATAACGGCAAATCAAGAACATAAGAATCCGGAGGAGTTCCATCATTTAATTGCGGAACATTGAAAGTCGGTATTCCGTAGCTAAATTCTATATCAATATTACCGCTAGTTATATTGAATGTAATTTCTCCGGTTTGATAATCAATACTATAATCTGTCCCTTCCACTAAAAGGGTGCCCCCATCGGTTATTCTTACGGAATTTCCTTCTAGAGTTATATTTTGAGCAGTACTAGGGATATGAGTTCTCAAATCAACGATATCACCAATGGCAGCAACTGCCGTATTTATTGAAGCAGATGATTTAATTTGAGTTGCGCTTATGGTTTTCCCGCCGGTACCGGCAGCTATGTTGTTTATGTCCTTTTTTACGGACACGGAAAGATCTATATTTGCGGCGTTTAATTTCTTTGGGTCGGCATCAAAAAAGTCTATGAATGTTAGGCCGGAGAGCGAATAACCGTTTTGGTGAATTTTATTCACCTCGGTTGCCAAAGTTCTAGCCAGTTCATTTATGTATTTTTCGTATTTGGGAATGTCCACATCTCGAACATCCATCAAGGCCCTAAGCTCGCCGTTTTTCGGTTTAAACTCCACTCCCGAATATTTAAAACTAACCTCTGACCTAGCATACTGATAACCATCGTCATCGACTTGTTCCATGCGCTTTATCACAAGTTCGTGACTCTTAGCCGCGCTTACCAGCATACTTCCATTTGTGGTTACGGTTAGAGCACCGCGTTCATCTTCAAAATAATCGACATCTACTAACGAGGCCAGCTCTTCAAGCATTTTATCGCGTTGGTCTCGGGTATCGTTAGCGTTGCTTGAAAAAGCTCCTTCTGTACCGGCTATTACCACGTTGGCACGGTAAATACCATCAGCAAGTTCGTTTATTCTATTTACTCTGGACTCTATTTCACCGTTTATTGTATCCTTATAAGAGCGAAGTTGTGTTGCCACATAGTTAAATTGCGTCACCATGCTTTGAGCGGTTGAGCGGAGCGTTTCTCTTGCGCCTGCGCTGCTGGGATTGTTCGCAACATTTGCCCAACCGTTCCAAAAATCGTTCAAAAGCTGATTTAAAGCAAAGTCTTCCGGTTCGCAAAAAATAGCTTCAACTCTTTGATAAGCGGCATCTTTAACCGAAAAATAGCCAAAACGAGTGCTTTCTTCATTCACCAGGCGGTCTGTAAACTGGTTGCGTATTCTATTTATAGCATAAACCTCTACCCCAAAGCCCATTTGCCCAAAAGCACCGTCTCTGCGCCATTCCCCTGATTGTTCTATGCGTTTGCGGGAATAACCTTCGGTCTTAGCATTTGTTATATTCTGACCGGATACATTTATACCCATTTGGGCTGCAGCCAAGCCCCGCGTTGCGACATTTAGACCTTCAAATAGCGACATACCGGAAAGAATGCAAAAACCGTGCCATTTTTTTGCCAAGTCCATGGTATATTTCTACATTATCCCCTAAGTTCACCTAAATTCCCGGAGGCATTTAAATGAGCACAGCGAAAATGAACATAGACGGCAAAGAGTATTCCCTGCCCATAGTAAAAGGAACGCAGAACGAGCTAGCAGTGGACATATCCAAGCTAAGAGATCAAAGCGGCTATATCACCTTAGACGATGGCTTTTCAAATACCGGCAGTTGCACCAGCGCAATCACCTATATAGATGGGGACAAAGGCATTTTGCGCTACCGGGGCTACCCTATCGAAGAACTCGCCGAAAAAAGCACATTTGTAGAAACAGCATGGACAATTATCTGGGGCAGGCTCCCGACTGCAAGCGAACTCCGCCGGTTTTCCATGCTTTTAACGGAACACGAGCTTTTGCACGAAGGTTTAAGGCACCACTATGACGGCTTTCCCATTGACGCTCCGCCTATGGCCATTTTAAGCGCAATGATAAACTCAATAAGCTGCTATCACCACGATTTACTGACCAACATGAACACTGCGGATTTTGAAGAAGCCTCAGCAAGGCTAATTTCAAAGGTTCGCACAATAGCAGCAGCAGCGTATAGAATGAGCATCGGCAGGCCTATTATGTATCCTGTTCCCGAATACGGATATGTGCAAAACTTTTTGCACATGATGTTCTCTTTGCCCAACCGGCCTTATATAGCGGACCCGGATATAATAAAAGCGCTGAATCTCATTTTAATTCTGCACGCAGACCACGAACAAAACTGCAGCACAAGCACGGTTCGCATGGTTGCAAGCGGCGGAGCAAATTTATTTGCAAGCGTTTCGGCGGGAGTATGCGCCTTGTGGGGGCACTTGCACGGAGGAGCTAACCAAGCGGTTGTGGAAATGCTGGAAAATATTCGCAAAACACATTGCTCCGTAAAAGATTTTGTGGAGAAAGTCAAGCGCAAGGAAAATGGGATTAAACTGATGGGCTTTGGGCACAGGGTGTATAAAAATTTTGACCCGCGTTCCAAAATTCTTCGTGACATTGCCCACAAAATTCTGCAAAAGCAAGGGCAAAGCGATGAACTTTTGGATATAGCCCAAGAGCTTGCGGATATAGCTCTGCGCGATGATTATTTTATTCAGCGCAAGCTTTACCCGAATGTGGATTTTTATTCGGGCATAATCTTAAAGTCCATTGGAATTCCGCTGAATATGTTCACGGTAATATTCGCCATTGGCCGCACCCCGGGGTGGATAGCCAACTGGAAGGAAATCTACGATAATCCAAAGCAGAAAATCTACCGCCCTCGTCAAATCTACATAGGCGAAAGCCTAAGGCATTACGAACCGGTGGATACACGGGCTGCAACTTAATCCGTCTTTACAATAGCTCCATGTGCCACAAGCCAACGGTGCGTGGCTATTTCCGCTAAATCCATGTCGTGGGTTGCTATTAAAAAAGCTTGGTCGTATTTTTTGTTGAGTTTCAAAATTAGCGATTTGAGTACTTCCGCATTTTTTTCGTCTAGATTCCCGCTAGGCTCATCTGCTATAATCAGCTTGGGCCTGTTCATCAAGGCACGAGCTAAGGCTACACGCTGACGCTCGCCACCGGAAAGCTGGCGAGGCAAATGCTCTATTCGTTCGGAAAGCCCGACTGCATCTAAAAGCTCCAGCGCAATTTTGCTGCTTTCGCTCTTATTTCGTTTGTCTATTTTGGCAGGCATAAGGACGTTTTCCAAAGCGGTAAATTCGGAAAGCAAATGATGAAACTGAAACATAAAACCCAAATTTTTGCTGTGGAACTTATTTATTTCGCTCCTCGAAAATTTGGACATCTCTTTGCCGGCAAAGAAAACCGAGCCGCCGGTTGGCCTATCCAAAGCTCCAACTATATTCAAAAAAGTGGATTTGCCTGAACCGCTTGCACCGGTCAATACGGCTATGCTGCCTTCGTCAAGCCCAAAGTTCACATTTTTCAAAATCTCAAGAATACCCCCGGTTTCTCTATAAACCTTGGACAGTTCTCGCGTTTCTAGTAAAAAAGCCATTTTATCTCCAGACGGTTAATGTAGTAAACGCCACTCCCTCATTACTTACTATATTCACAAGAATTCTAAAGCGGAGAAATTTTTATGGGATTATTAAAAGCATTGACAGGGTCCGTTGGCGGAACTTTAGCGGACCAATGGCTGGAGTTTTTTGTTTGCGAAAGCATGGACGCTGATGTTCTGGCTGCCAAGGGGCAAAAAAGAAGCAGCAAAAGGAGCAGCAATACCAAAGGAGAAGATAATATTATCTCCAATGGTTCCGGACTTGTGGTGAACAAAGGGCAAGCAGCCATAATTGTGGACAACGGCCGCATTGCGGAGTTTTGCGCAGAAGAAGGACGCTATACCTATGACCAATCCTCGGAACCGAGCATTTTCCACGGCGGGCTTGGACAAGGCCTTGTCGGTGCCATAAAGAGCATGGCAGACCGCTTTAAGTATGGCGGAAGCCCGGGCAAAGATCAGCGGGTTTATTATTTCAATACAAAAGAAATATTGGGGAATAAATACGGCACGCCAAATCCCATTCCTTATCTCGTAGTTGACCCGAACATAAACCTGCGCCTAACCATAGGGCTAAGGGCAAACGGAGAATATTCCTACCGCCTGTCTAACCCAGCTCTGTTCTATGCCAATGTCTGCGGCAATGTAGAAGAAGAATACACCAGAGATAAAATAGACAGCCAGTTGAAATCGGAAATTATCACCGTGCTCGGTCCATCGCTCGCAAAGCTTGGCACCGGTTTGGAATACCACGAAATCAGCTTCCATACCGAGAAACTTGCCGATATTCTTAACGAGGCTCTTAGTGCCAAATGGAGGGATGTAAGAGGATTAGAGATTGTAAATTTCGGAATAACCTGTGTAGCATCACCCGAAGACGATAAGAAAATCAAGGAACTTCAAGCCACAGCGGTTATGCGAGACCCGACTATGGCGGCAGCTTCATTGGTGAGCGCGCAAAGCGATGCCATGCGTGCGGCAGCTGCAAATCAAGGGGGCGCAATGCAGGGTTTCCTCGGTCTTGGAATGGCTAACCAAGCCGGCGGCATGAACCCCCAAGCTTTGTTCCAAATGGGTCAGCAAACGCAGCAGCAACCGGCCCCACAGGCCCCTCAACCTACTCCACAAGCCCCTCCGCAAAATACATGGGCTTGTTCGTGCGGCCATGCTGGGAACACTGGAAAATTCTGCGCCGAGTGCGGGAAGCCTGCTCCGGCTGCTAATTGGACATGCTCTTGCGGCCATGCTGGGAATACCGGAAAATTCTGCGCAGAATGCGGAAAACCTCGGCCTTAAAACGGGGAATTTATGGACATAAAAGAGTATAAGTGCCCTAATTGCGGAGGAGCGGTTAAGTTCGACAGCTCTTCTCAAAAAATGAAATGCCCTTATTGCGATGCGGAATTTGAAATAAAGGCTTTGGAAGAATACAATTTTGATTGGGGTGAAAAAAAAGTCGAGGAAACCTTAAATGAAAGCGAACTTGACGATTTAAGCACCGGGGTTTGCCCTTCTTGCGCAGCGGAACTTTTGGGCGATAAAAATACCGTTGCTATGGTATGCCCTTGTTGCGGCAATGCGCAGATTGTGAACCAAAGGCTTTCCGGATTTTTGAAACCCGATTATCTCATCCCTTTTAAGCAAGACAAAAAAGCCGCAATAGAAGCTTTGAAAAAATTCAGCAAGGGCAAACGGCTTTTGCCGGATTTTTTTACCCAAGAGAACCACATAAAAAACATACAGGGGCTTTATGTTCCGTTTTGGCTTTTTGATGCAAAAGCCGATGGGCATATATGCTATAAGGCAACCAAAGAAAAAAGCAGAAAAGACTCATCTTTTGTATATACGGAGACCAATTTTTATTCCGTAGTACGAGACGGCAGCGTATCTTTTGAAAAGATACCTGTTGACGGTTCCGAAAAAATGGACGATGCCTATATGGATGCCATAGAGCCTTTTAATTACAAGCAACTGAAGGAATTTAACACTTCCTTTTTAGCGGGCTATATTGCCGAGAAATACGATGTGGACGCAGAAAAAAGCAAGGAAAGGGCGGAAAAAAGAATTAAGGCTTCGGTAGAGGCCGAATTTGCCCGTTCTATAGAGGGCTATAATTCGGTTGAGATTGAAAGTTCTTCGATTAATGTTAAGGGCAGTACGCCAAGTTATGCGCTTTTTCCTGTGTGGGTGCTCAATACCAAGTATAAAGAAAAGAAATATCTGTTTATGATGAACGGAGAAAGCGGCAGGCTTGTGGGCAAGTTGCCTATTGATACACGTAAAATCTGGAAATACGGTTTTAAATATTCGGGCATTCTAAGCATTATTTTTGCGATTCTTTTTATTGCTATTTTTATGCTCGATAAAAGAGGCCTTGTAAACGTTGGCCTGAGCGCTCAGGAAATATTGATGTATATGCTTGTTGCATTGATATGCGCTTTGGGAATTGGGTTTGGATATGTGTGGAGTTGGCGGTCATCGATGAACACAGCCGTTTCGTCGGGGCAAGCAAATGCGTATATGGTTCATGATAGCCTTGAGTTCAGAGAAAAAAGGGACAAGTTCCTTTACAATACAGTTTCCAAAACCAAGCGGTGATTTTTGGGGGATAACTGCCGTGGCAACAGTTGTCCCCAATCCGAGCTTGAGCGGGACGTGTGCGTGGGATACTAGAGATAATAAATTTAATGGTGGCAGTGTAGCAAGCCTCAAAACTCCTACTCCTACTATAGACAACCTTTATGGTCGCACTTGCGAGGGGCCTTTCTTTACGGTAAGCGGGACAAGAAGACCTCCTACAGGTACTATTGCTGGCGGTTTGCCTGTGGATGCTTTTGATCATGATGGGCAAACAATGACAAATATAGCCATTAGCGCAACTTGCGGAAGTATTACTGCAACTCCTGTATCTTGTGATAACATAATAGTGTGGGATCCAAACAAACCAGAATACACTATGGAAATAGGTACCGCATCCACCACGTACTCTCCTTCTACATTGGTGAGTGGGGTTGCTTACACTGTTCTGTCGGTAGGTAGCCCTTGCAATAATGTTAAATTTGCTACGACTGGTTATGGTTGGAATGGCGAAACAGTTATTGGTACTTCTGTAAAAGTTAATAACAGTACTCCGGTAAAATGTACTGATAATAATAATAATTGTTCCAACTTAGTCGTAAGTCCTAAACCAGCTGTTGGAGATGTAATAATTATAGAAGATGCTGAGCATATGGGTACAATGAAATGTGATAGTTGGTAATGAAGTAAACAAAACCGCCCCCTTTTTAGGGGGCTTTTTTTTTAATAAAACCGTCAACATATGTTTGCAAAATGCAGAAAGTCGTATTTTTTTTCCCGTTTTCTCCGTCTTTTTGGTGTTGATTTTGGGAAGGGTTGCGATGAGTTAATTCAGTATTTGTCTGTTTCTAATGACCTTCACCCCGAGGTTCGCTATGATATTATGCATATCGAAAATTTCTAAATTAAGCCAAGAGGAACTTATGAAATACCATAAACCTTATTTATCCAGCCTTCCGTCAATGTATTTTTTGTCTTCTTTTGTGAGAAATTTATTCTTTTCCAACATAAAGGTCAATGCCTCAATGGTGTCATTTAGATGTTTGAAGTCATTGGCTTTTAATTGTGCATAAAGATTCTGGTTAGCTGCGGCAATTTTTTCATCCATAGCCCTTAGCAAAGAAGATTCTAAATGGTCCATTTTAGTATCTATTTTATAATTAAGAGATGTGTCTACGCCGCCTATCTTATGGTCAAGGCTGTCTATTCTCTTGCTGAGAGATGCCTCTACACAGTCTATTTTACGATCAAGACTATCTATTTTCTTGTTGAGAGATGCCTCTACACAGTCTATTTTACGATCAAGACTATCTATTTTCTTGTTGAGAGATGCTTTTAATAGCACGTAGCCACAGTAGCCGGACATCAGTAACACCAGCATCCGCACATTTTCCGCGTTTAATATTAAATTTGTAACGCTTTCCATAAAACCCTCTATGTTAAATATACAAAATTAAATATACATCTTTTTCAAAAAGAAAACACAAATACCCTGCATTTTGCAAACAACTGTTGACGCTTTTATTAAAAAAAAACTCCCCTTGCGGGGAGTTTTTAATATTCAAGAAAAATTACTGAACTGGTCCAGTGCATTTGACACTGCCCACGTTGGCCATAGCAGTCAAACACAATGTTCCAAATTCATTGTCACCAAGTTTTATTGCTCCTAAAGGCTGCGAAGTACTTGCATAATAACTACCGCTAGCACTTATTGCTGTACCCCCATTAAGACTAATAGAAAATGATGCACTATTTTGACCATTTTGCGTTTCGCAATTTACCTTTACATTCGGTAAATTATACTGATTCGTCCAACCCATAACTGATATGTCAGCACATTCACCAACCTCTTGGAAAATGAATACATTGCCACTGGGGCTGCAATTAGCAGCTTCCAAACTATTATTGCACTCTACACTATAATCGGCACCTGCATTCACTGTCAACGAGGGGCATGTCACCTGCGTCGATGCGCAAGATACATTTGTGCTTACGCTTCCATAAGTACCGGCAGCTATCATGCCATTCGTAGGCCATTGCGCAACGCTAGGTGAAGTGGATGTATAAGCAGTTGTTGGCAAAGCACCATCCGTTAAAGCACCGCAACGTCCATAAGCATTCCCAAGGGTTACTCCGCTTGGAGTTGCGCCGGTCGCTGCTTTGGTCGGATTTTTGCTCCACGCACACGTCCCGCTCAAGCCCGGATTGGGGACAACAGTTGCCACGGCAGAATCCAGTCTATAGGTGCCACCCTTGCATGTTGCGGTAGCAACTGCCTTGATAGTTCCGGCAACAGCCCTATTGCCTTCTATCAGAATCTGCGTTTGTGCAGATGGGCAACTCGCTTGCTGGGCATTGCCCACTGTTACCGAATTGATAACATCTGATTCTGTTACTGGAGCACTATTTATGTAGAAATAACTGCCACCGACTGTGTAATCTAAACTAGCTGATCTAAATCCTATAGAGCCGGTCCCTTTCGTCGCAGCTGGCGCAGGCCCAATGATCAATGGGCAGTTTTGCTCTTCGAAATTCTGAGTGGCACCTGCGCCGCAAGTAACCCGGCCTTTAATACTAGTGAGCCCAGGAGAAGGAGCAGCGGTTGGCCATTTAAATTCTCCGGTAGAGGGGTTACACTCTCGTTCGCCCGAAGTTGGTATATTTGTCCCAATAGGAATAATCGCAATTGAGTTACTCATTGGAGCACCGGTAATTTTATTTGTACAAGCAGCCCGTATTTCTTCCGTACATCCCGCAGGCTTTGAGCCTCCTCCAGTATAATTGATTTTTACCTGCGCCTGATCACCGCCTTCAACATTAGGAGGATCCCACACACAAGTGAATGCAGGAACTGTGGCGCAACCGCTGCCTGTGCAGCCTGCGCTGCTGGATGAAACGCCACCGCTGCTGGACGAAACGCCGCCGCCGCTGGATGAAACGCCACCACCACTGGACGAAACACCGCCGCCGCTGGATGAAACGCCGCCGCCACTAGATGAATCGCCGCCGCCTTCGCTACTGGATGAATCGCCGCCGCTGCTGGATGAAGGAGTATATTCAGACGAAACCGGTGGGGGCGGTTCAGCTGGACAGCCGTTTTCTTCAGTTATAGTACCTTTCTCACACTGAAATATTAGCCCACCAGCCGGGTCAGTAAGGTCTTCCATGGGTTTCTCCCAACCAGTGGGAAGTTCAGCAATTTCCTCGCCGCCACATGCGGCTAAAATAGCAATAATGGCTGAAAATGCCAAAAAAGCGAAACAAATTCCGTATTTTTTCATAAAACACCTCTGGGATGGATATACGTCAACTTAAATATACATTTTTTTCACAAAAAAAAGAAAGGAAAAATGCCAAAAAAGCACATTTCCCCCTTTTTTGTGATATTTAATGGGTTTAATTACAATTAAGCTGAACACTGCCGGCACTGCAACCGGTGTACTTTATCGTTTTCGGCGTATTCACATTCACTCCGGAACCTATATTTGTGCCCCCAATATTGCCAACAGAAGTGCCATCCAAGAAAAATTGGCAGGTTTGGCCGGAGTTTTGCCTGAGATTGGCGCAATTGCTCTGACCGTAAACCGTCAATATATACTCCATGTCTTTTTCAATAGTCCCCTTAACACCACCGGAAACCCCGCAATGGTCTTTGCAAATAGTGACCGCCCTCCTTGGTGTGCCGGGGGTGCATTCAGGCGTTCCCGGCGTTACATTAAACTTAGCCTGGCCGTCTATAGCCGTATTAGACGGCAACCATACATAATAACCCTCATCCGCTTTCGGGTAATTGCTCAGGTCAACGCTGCTGTTTTGATTAGCGGAAACATAATTCTGCCCGTTTATCTTCCATGTTCCGGAACCTAAATTCGCAATATTTTTAACAAAAACACAGGCATTTTGCAGAGAAGATGTATATGAATAATCCCTCATAACAGAAGCAAAGGGCCAGCCTCTGGCTTCTGTGCCGTCCGGGCTGCACCATGTCCAATTGTAATCGCAATCGCCTACCTCCAATTCAGGAGGGACATTTAGATTATCATAAAGCAATGGGGAACAAGCTTTTGTGAGGTCGCCGCCATATATGCCGCAGTTTGAACTTGCGGAAAATCCTCCTATAGACCCGCCCGGATTATCAGCCGCAATCTGCGGTGTAACTTGCAAGGGCAAAGGATAAGGACCGGAGTAGTCAACGGGGGTGCAACGTTCATAGTCACGCTCTATGCTTACGCCTCCTAAAGTCGCCTCCCCTATGCCAATATCAACGCCTCCCGGAGTCCAAACGCAATTCCCTGCTAAAGCCGGATCTTGCACAACGGTTGCTTCGGCTGAATCCAGTTTGTATTCGGTGCCACGGCACGTTGTAATAGCATATGCCTTGATAGTTCCCGCAGCATTTGTATTGCCCTCTATCCTAAAAGTCGTTTCTACAGGGTCGCACTTAGGGCTTGGGCTTGCATCGTTATTGCCTACCGTCACATTGTTGGTAACCTGAGGAGTTGCGCCTTTAAAGTAAATTCCGCTATGGCTGAATCCGGCGAAGCTAATGGAAGTGCCAAGAGTTTTAGCAGGCGTTGGCGGAGCCGTAATAGTCAATGGGCACTCCTTATCCTCTGAATTCGGTTCTTTGCCTTCGCCGGCGCAATTAACCCTGGCTTTAATAGCAGCCCCGGTGGAGCCGCTGGTTGGCCATGTGAAAATTCCGGCGGGGGTACCAGCTATTGTGCCCGCAGTTTGCACATCCGTTGCAATATCAATAGTCGCATATGAGTTATTGAGCAGAACGCCTGTAAGCGGATTTTTAACCTCAATCCTTATTTCTCCCGAACACTCATGTTCCGGAGGCGGTGTCCCGATATAATTGATGTTTACCTGCGCCATATCACCGCTCACAACACTGCCGGGAGTCCACGTGCAACTGAACGGAGGAATTGCGTAACCGTTGCCGCTGCCGGATGAACTACTGCCACTGCCGGACGAAACACTTTCACTGCTGGAAGAGCTGCCTACGCTACTGGACGAAACACCTTCACTGCTGGACGAACTCACTTCATCGCCGGATGAACTGCTTTCGTCAACGGATGAACTGCTACCTTCTCCGGATGAACTGCTCTCAATGCCGGATGAGCTGCGGCCTTTAGTTGGGCAGCCTTCGGTAATAAAACCTCTTTCGCACTGAGATATTAACCCACCAGTCGGGTCAGTAAGCCCATCCATATCAGTCTGCCAGCCCTGGGGAAGTTCAGCAATTTCATCGCTGCCACATGAGGCTAAAATGGCAAAAATGGCTGAAAAAGCCAAAAAAACAAAATAAATTCCGTGTTTTTTCATATACCCCCCCCCTGACGTATACTCTTCTTAAATATATATTTTTTTTCTAAAAATTTCCCTGCGCATTCAAAAAAATGTGATTTTTGCCGGAATATATAATGTTTTGGCCAACAACTAAATCAAAAACCTGTGTTTTTAAGCGTATTTTAGGTTCCGCAAAAAAACGCCTAGGCTTAAGCTCGCTCCAGGGATTTGCTTCCCCGTCCTTAGCAAAACCGCCTGTAAGGAATAGACCACTGCCGTCAGAATGCAAAAAAATACCGGCGAATGCAAGCCCATAGCGATGAGAAGCATTATCGGGAGTCTGCCATTCCTCCTGAAAACTGCCCATTCCCATAGCAAACCTGTAACGGTTATCCAAAGCCGGGTCATGGTCATTAAACCCGTAAATCTCATCCGGCAAAACGAACTTGCCTTTGCTCGTTCTGCGAAAATTAAACCCAAATTCCGTGCCGCCGCTAATGGAAAGATATTTCAAAAGCTGATGAGCTATGCCGAGCTTGCCTTGGGTGGAAATATAAAGAGGCGAGTTTCGCCAAAAAGTGCTTACCGAAACCCCCTTAAAACCGCCCGATAGCTCCGCCATAAAACCTTCACCTGAAAACCACCTATTGTAACCTTCGCTTTGCCATAGCCATTTTGCATAAGGGAATATGGAAACCATGGTCACCGGATCGTATATGGTATCTATTGGAATATACTCGTCATTCTCATAATCGTAATACTCATCATTTTCATAATCGTAAATAGGATAACCGGAAGCACCGCTTATAATTCTCCTGCGTTCAATCTCAACTGCTATATGCAAATGCCGCTTCTCAATTCCAAGAACCGCGCTGCTGCCCTTTTCCTCCATTAATCTGGCTTCTTCGTAAATATTTTTCTGGAAATAAGAAGTGGGTTTGTATTCAAAAATCTTCATTTTCGCAAAAAAATCGCCATCCCTCATAAAAAATCGCTCAAAACGCAAATTAAACTCTGCGCCCTTGGCCCCCTGCCCGTAAAAAGCGGTTAAATCCCAATTGTAGCCAAACTGATTTACAAAGCGAAAATTCACATTAGCCGCAGCATTTGCGCCAAAAAGCGTTCCTCCAAAACCAAAGAGCGAAAGCGATAGCAGCGGGACGCTTTCCGCATTTATCTGCAAAAGGGAACCGGTATCCAGAACCAGTTTTACCTCCGGGTAAGAGCCGTCTTTTTGCAGGGCTTCCAAAAAATTGCGAACCGCCGAAAGGCCTGTATCGCTCTGATTCCAAAAGCTCTCCAAATGCCCTTGTATCTCGGAGGAAACGCTGTCGAAAACAGGGTAGTAGTGGGGAGTGGGGAGTGGGGAGTGGGGAGTGGAGAGTGGTTGGGTATGGGGTATGGGGTATGGGGTATGGGGGAAGAGGGCGGCCAACTGGGAACGGTGGCTTTGGACTGCTCTTATGCCGGCTTCGAAAAGGGAGTCGGGGTTGGGTTTTGAGTGCGGGCGCAAGATTAACAGGGAGGAGTCTGAGTTCCATAATTTTTGCTGATAACGCTCGGCGGCTGAGCCGTTTGTATCGCGCAGGGCGAGTGGGGTGGATAAAATGTCTGTTGCATGGGGGGAACGTTTTCCCGGGAACGGATAATTATCCGCTTTGCTTATTTCTCTGAAAGGAATTTTGGAACCTGTAGCCAAATTTCTGAGAACCTCTTGTACCCTAAAGTCAAAAAAAATCTGGCCGAAATAGGGTTTAGTTTCTGTTATTTCGAGCGGCTCGGGTTTGCCGTTTTCTTTGTGTTTCATGAGCCATGTTTTTTTCCACAAAGCGGAGGTCATAGGCTGCTCTGCCTTGGGCAAAGAATCCCAAGACTTGATAAGCTCCCCTATTTGCTTTGAACTCCAGCCTGCGCTCCACAAAGCACCGGCAAAGCCCCCCCAATCGCTGCCGATAACGGTGTCTATGGGTATTTGCAATCTCTCTATTTCGCTTAAAACTCCCAAATGGTATTGAATTGAATGGTAATCGCCGGAAAGGTATAGGTTAGGGTATGGAGTATCGTTTGCAAAAATATTTGCGAAAAATAGAAACATTAAAAACAAGGATTTTTTTTTAAACATTAAATGAAAATAGAAAAGGGCGACCGCAAGGGTTGACGCTGGGCTAAAATTTTTCTATATTTGCTCCCATGAAAGAAGGAATCCACCCGGAATATCGCAAAACCGTGTTTATAGATGCTAACACGGGCAGGGAGTTTTTAACTCGCAGTACAAAGGTTTCTAATGAAAAACGCACGATAAACGGCGAAGAATATCAGGTTGTCTCTTTGGAAATAACCTCTGATACCCATCCGTTTTGGACAGGCAAAATGCACCATTTGGATACCGCAGGCCGCATAGACCGTTTCAACAAGCGTTTTGGCGGGCAAATAGTTGGCGCAAAGCGCAAAACCGCCCGTAAAGCCGTTGCAACAGAAGAAAGCGAGGAAACCTGATATCAAAAATACCCTTGACAAAGACGGTTTAGTTTTCTATCTTTACGGGGGTAAAAAATTTCAAGCGGGAATAGCTCAGTTGGTAGAGCATAACCTTGCCAAGGTTAGGGTCGGGGGTTCGAGTCTCCTTTCCCGCTCTTTTGGTTGCACCATTTAATTTGGGCGTTGCGAGCAACGCCCCTACATGATTCTCATCCTGTCCAGAATATTTTGCAATCTGTCTCTGATTTCCAATAAAAATTCTTTGCTGCCTTCTGTTGTGGGGAGGGGTTTTTGTTTTATTGTTTTTTGGGGGGGGTCTTTAATCGGTTCTGGGGCTTTTTCTTTGATTTTTTTTGCTGTTTCAATATCGATTTCACGATAAATTCGCTTGCCGGCTCCGTTTTTTTTTGGTTTTAGTTCCGGAAAGTCTTTTTCCCATGAATGCAAAACGCTTACCGGAACGCCTACCTGCTCGGCTGCTTCACTGCTGGAAAAGTATAACTTTCCGGTTTCCACCTGACCGTATTTCATCCGCCTGCCACCGCTTCCGTATCCATCGCTATCAAAAGTTCTTCATTGGTTGGAACAACCATTGCTTGCGGACCTCCGCTTTCGCCGAATTTGAATATTTTCAAATGAGATAAAATTTTTTCTCGAATAGGCTCGGAGTTCTCGCCTATCCCGCCGGTAAACACAAGGGCATCCAGCTTGGGAAGCGCAGGCATCAAAGAAGCTATTTCCTTTGCGGCTCTATAGCAAAAAACTTCTACCGCAATTTTAGCCCTCTCTTCGCCCTCCGCCGCCTTTTCCAAAAGAATGCGCATATCGCTGGAAATCCCGCTAAGCCCCAAAAGCCCGCTCTCCTTGTTGAGCAGCTTGTTTAACTTTTCAGAGTCATAACCCAGGGATTTGCTCAAATGAAGTATTATGCCGGGATCTATTGAGCCGCAGCGTGTTCCCATCACCATGCCTTCCAGCGGGGTAAGGCCCAGAGTTGTGTCTGCGGATTCCCCGAATTTTACCGCTGTCGCAGAACAGCCGTTCCCGAGGTGGGCTATTACCAAACACAATTCCTCCGGTTTTTTTGCCAAAAGTTCTGCTGTTTTTTTTGCCACAAAGCGGTGCGAAGAACCGTGGAACCCGTAGCGGCGGATTTTGTATTCCTCGTAAAGCCAGTATGGAAGCCCGTAAAGATAGGCGTAATTCGGCAAACTTCCATGGAAGGCGGTATCGAATACAGCCACCTGCGCAAGGTTGGGAAAATTCTTTTGAGCGGCCGCTATGCCCTGCAAATTCGGCGGGTTGTGCAGGGGCGCAAGCGCAGAGCATTCCTCTATAACCCTCAAAACATCGCTGTTTATCAAAACGGATTTGGAAAATTTTTCCCCGCCGTGCACCACCCTGTGCCCCACAGCAGCTATGCCGCTATCTTCCCCCGCTTCCTTGAGGAAATTCTGTATAACAGCAAGGGCGCTGCTATGATTTGGCGCATCAACGTTTCTTTTAAAAACCTCAGCACCCTTTTGCGCCTTTAAACGCGCGCTTACACCAATTTCCTCTACCGAGCCGCTTACAGAGGCTATCCCGTTCCCGGTATTTATAACGGCAAACTTGACGGAAGAGGAACCGCAGTTTAGAACTAGAACAAGCATTTTGGGAACGTAGTAAATTTTTCTAAATTACCTGCTCCATGAGCAAAAGCATGCACTCCATTCAGGAGCATTTAACCAGCGCACCAGGTTCTTATTTGAGCCGCCTGCGCACAAAATTTACCAAAAAAAGCGGACTTACGCAAAATTCCAAAATACTCGGCGAAATATGCGCCGAAATTTTAAACGAAGGAAGGCTGCAAAAGTGGATGCAAGAGAGAAAAGAATGGGAAATTCTCGCTTTAGGCTTAATTTACGCGAGCCGTAGCCGAGGTTTGCATTTTAGAGAATTGGAACGCAACCTGGATACGGACCAAAAATCCCTTAACGTTTTTTTGGACGAAGCCGCCGGCGAAATGTTTATATGGCGCGCCAAGTGCCAAGGTCACTGCATATGCTATGGTTTTTCGGATTTTGAGGATTATTTTTTAAATTCCCTGTTTAGCAATGAAGAGCCTGCGGAATCTGCTGCTTGGATTTCCAATGAAAAAAAAGCGGAACTGCACTTGCTGTTTATGCTCTCTAAAATTCAACTCGGCAAAGTTTCCGTTAAAAAAGATAATTCCTTTAGCCACACCACAAAAAAAAATATTGCCGAAATTTTTTACAGCAATAAAAATATCTATAATTCGATAACCGAAGACGAAATTCGCATTCAATTCTCTTTTTTGATTTTTGAAAAATGGGTTTCAAAAAATACGGAGAGCGGTGATTTGAAATTGCTTCCTGCCGCTTATGATTTTTTTCGCAATAACGGATTCAGATTTTTTTCCGAATTTCTTTTTTGGTGGGAATGCGAGAGATTTAAAAATAAAGGCGAATTGCTCAAATTTTTAAAATTTTTTGAAAAACCGATCAGCGCATTAAGCGCTGCACGGCTGTTTTGGTCTCATGATACCCATTCAAGGCTGCTCAAAAACAAAACCTCCATAAGCTGGCCCCAATTGCCGCTCCCGCTCAGAGAACTTTGGATTCTGGGAATATTAAAAATGCAAATGAAGAAAAAACATATATTGATGTTTTCCCTTTCCGAATTCGGCGAGAGTGTTTTTTTCGCAAAGCGGCCCAAAGAAAATTTATCTGAACCCATTATAGCGAACAGCTCCAATTTTGAATGGTTTTTATCGCATAACAACGGGGCGCTTAGAATTTTCCAAATGTCCTGTTTAGCGCAGGCAAAAAATGATGAAGACCCTTTGAGATTTGCATTCAGCAAGTCATCTTTTTTAAGCGGTTTGCGCTCCGGGCTTCCAAACGATTATGTTCAGGATTTTTTGTCTTGGAACAGAGCGGTGCCTAATGTAGCCGGGGCTTTAAATGACTGGCTCCACATATACAGCGATTCTTCCATCGGTTCTTTGCGGGTTTTGCGCATAAAAAATTTAGAAAAATTCGCAGAACTTTCCATGCATAAACCTTTTTTGGCCTGCGTAGAAGAAAGCATTCCTAACTGGGGTTTTGTTATCAAAGAGGAAAACGAGAAAAAAATCAAAGGGATACTTGCGCACTTTTCCTTGGAACCGCATTCTTACAGCCCAATTCAGGATAAAGAAGAACCTTTGCGCAAACTTGCGGAAACGGATGACTTCACACTCCCCCACCCCACCCCCGAAGGCGGAGACTTGATGTTCAATTAAACCGGCACCCTGATGCAAAATTTTGTGCCTTTGCCAAAAACGCTTTCCACTGAAATTTCGCCCTCGTGCAAATCCACTATTTTTTTCACGATAGCAAGCCCTAGTCCGGTGCCTTGCTCCTTTGTTGTGAAGAACGGTGTGAATATGTTTTTCAAATTTTCCTGCTCAATGCCTTTGCCGGTATCTGCAACGGTTATTTCCGCAAAATTTTCATTTGAACGAATGCTTACAAAAATTTTGCCTTCAACCTCTATTGCCTGAATGCCGTTTATCAGCAAATTGAGCATAACCTGCTGCAATCTTTCTCCATCTATCTCGGCATTCAATGGTTCTGCAGGGAAACTCCGCTCTATGCTCACTTTCTTTTTTTCTTTTTCTATTTCAATCTCGGCATGAGCCAGAATTGTTTCTGCCCAAGAAATTAAATCCGTGCTCTGTTTTTGCAAATTGGTTTTTCTGGTATAAGCGAGCAAATTACCCACTATTTTATTCAAACTGGAAATCCCGCCTATTATTTTATCTACGTATTTACGCTTTGGATCCTCGGGGGGAATGCCCCTGGCCAATAAACTCGCATAGCCCCCTATGCCGCCAAGCGGGTTTCTTATTTCGTGAGCAACAGTCGCCGCCATCTCTCCAAGCGCGCTCAAAACCCTGCTTTGATTAACCTCCTCCTGCATTTTTTTCAACTGCTCGGCCTGCATTTCCAAAGCCTTGTACGCAAGCTCAAGCGCATCTGATTGCGCAGAGAAGCGTTCCATAACGGTGGAAAGCTCGCTGATCAATTCTTCTTGGGATTTTTGCATAACCGCTAACCTAGCCGCTACCTGAGCGCTCTAAAAGCGTCAATCCTGTTTTTGGATTGGCTTTGCTGGTCAAATCTTTGGAGCATGGCTTCGTCTTGGTCGCGGAGTTCCGAAACAAGTTTTTCTATTTCGGATATTATGCGTTCAATATCCGCAAAAAGCGGAGAATTTTGCATCTCGCTTTTTCTGCTGATCCACTCGTCAACATAAGGCGCAGAGCGGGTATTTTCCGCATTGATGCCGTCTAAAAGAGAATTCTTTTTCTCCAGCAAACTCATTATTTTATCCAGCTCATTATTTGAGTCCAAATCGCGCAGCAAATCGTTTTGCAAAGCGTGAATCTGCTTGTAAATAAGCAACTGGGAATTAAGGCTATTCCTAAGGAGTTCCGGCAAATTATCGGTCACTTTTTCAGTACCCCCTGATTGCTCTCCTGCCAAATGGCATCGTCTTTGTAGAGCTTTGCCTGGTCTGCCCAATAAGTTCCTCCGTATTCCTTTATTAAAAGATCGTAAGAACGCACAGCTTCTCTATAATTGCCTTGTTTGCGGAACACATTTCCAATTTGAAATAATGCCCAAGAAACCTGCATATTGTCTCTATTTCGCTCTATCGCTTTATTGTAATATTCCAAAGCCATAGGCCAGTTTTGAATTAAAAAACTGCGGTCGCCAAGTTCGTTAAAAGCCTTGTTGCAAGGGTCCGAGGCATTCTGCGGGCAGTCTTCCGTAATATCCTTGTATGCCTGTATTGCAGACGGCTGGTCTTGCAGCTTTGTGTATAAATCCGCAAGTTTCATGCGAAGTTCGTTCTTTTTAATTCTGTCCGGCTCTGCCTCTATCGCTTTTTTCAAAATTTCAGGCGAACCTTGATCCGGCTTATACTGCGCTGCTATCTCCGCTTCCAAAGCCAATTTTTGCCCAAGCGTAGGCCCAAGTTTTTGGTCTTCCTTCACATCCAAAAGAGTGTTGTATCCATTTTGGTACTCAGCTTTTTTTACCTGGCTTGCGGCAAGCGTATAGGATATTGCGCTTTTATACGGTTCCGGCACGGGTTCCCGTAAAACCGAATTTCCGAGAGCTATTACTTTATCGTGCAGTTCAAGGTATTGGTACAGCGAGAGCAGATTGTATGCGGCCGCCATTGAATTCGGTGTTCCGGGAAATTTTTGCCTGACGGTTTGCAGGGCATCTATTGCAGATTGAAAAGACTTTTTTTGAACCAGATTGAGAGCTTTTTGCAAGTCTGCGCTGCCGGCTTCCGTTGTGGAGGCAAATGCAAAACTTCCGCCGTATTCCGTCACCGCTATTTTTTCCGGACCAACGGTCAAGGGCTTATTTTTCAAACTCTCCAAATACGCCGCTACGGAATCTTGCTTGCGTTTCTCTTCCATTTTCAGGCAGCTTTCCAAGCTGTTGCACGCATAGGAGGAACTGGAGGAACCGGAGGAATTTATTTGCGCCACAGACGAAGATGAAACCCCTCCCAGTTTCGCAATCCTGCCCTTTACTTCCGTTCTGCCTTCTGCGCTTGTTGTGAGCTGCAAGTATTTGTTATAATAGCTTATGGCCTTGGCATTATCTCCCTTTTGCTCATAAATTCTGCCCAGATAATAATTTGCGTTGAAACCCTTGTCCGGGTAGTCAAAACTCTTGTTGAAATTTATTATCGCATTATCAAATTCGTTCATCTTGAAACGGCAAACCCCTGCATAATAATAGGCACCGGGATTGTTAGGCTCTTTTTTTAAAACCTCTCTCCAATATTTTACGGATTCCCCGCAATTATTTTTCTCGTAAGCCGCCAAACCCGCTTTAAATTCAGGAGAATCATATGTGTATTTTCCGCCTGTTGCTGGAGCCGGCGGCACAGGCGCAGGAACCGGAGCGGTTCCCAATAAAATTCCAATGCGAGACTGCGCCTTTGCTTTTTGTTCCGCCGTTCCTTTTATTGCCAAAACACGCCAACTGGCAACCGCATTATCTTTTTGGTTCAGAGCCTCGTAAGTCTCTGCCTCTCCCTCTATAGCCTTTGTCAAGCTGGGATCATGTTTCTGCGCAAGCTGAAAGTTGTCTAAAGCCTGCTTGTAATCCTTCATTTTGTAGCGCACATTGCCTGCGCCCAAATATGCCTCCGCATTGTTTTTGTCGGCAGAAAGCACGGCTTTATACTCATCTAAGGCTTCTTTGTACTTCTCCTGATTCGCATATTCCTGCGCTTGTTTCAACCTTACAGCTTGCGAATTCTGCGCAAAAGCAAAAGTCGCCGCAAAAATGAACAGAAATGAAAAACACTTCAACATTCTATTCCTTAATTTCCTTTACAACCATAACGCCGCTTTGATCTATGCGAGGATATGCACGCATTCCCTCGCCGCCTTTGCCTTTATCCAAAACTTTCCGCAACTTGCCGTCCAAAGAATAAAAACGAAGTTCCCAAGGTTCGTTAGGAGAATTGAAATAACCGCTGTTTTTTTGGATGCGCCCCCTATAGCTCCGCACCAAATCATCTCCGGTCGCAACTTTTAACGAAACATCCTTCAAGCTCCAGCCCGTAGCGTTCCCGCCCATGTCAAAAGACAGCAGAGCCTGCGCATCATCGGCTTCCTTCATCGTGAATTTCCAATAGTAGTCTTGCCAATCGGTGCTCAAGTCCACTATTCTGCCGTTTGCATAAGGCAAATATTTTTTGGTGTTCTTCTTTATGTTCACATTCAAAGTTCGGGGACCGGCAGCTTTCGCCTTCATGGTAAAGATATAAGACTCCCCCTCTTTCAGAGAGACATCGCTGCAAAACTGCAACGACCAGCTATCCTTGCCGGGGTCCTGAATTTCAAAACTCAGCTCCTTATTTCCCGCATTCGCGGAAAATTTTCCGTACCAGTTCTCAATCCTCCAGCTTTTTAAGCCTTTGGAAAAATCACCGTTCTCAACCAGATTGTGTTTTTTGCCAGTATCTTTCATGTTGCACCTCTAAAAAGTTATTTTGGGCATTCCAAGCCCCTAAGCTCTGAAATTCTCTGTTTTGCACGCTTAACCGCAGATTTTTGCGCCGCTTCCTCTGAGTCAAAATAATAGCGGCGCGGGCTGGAGAACGCAAAAAAATCGCCTTCCTGCGGGTCTCCGGTTATAGTTTCGGAAAACGGCGCGGTTCCTTCTGTTTCGTGAAAAATAGGAGTCTGTGCTTCAAGGCCTCCCTGAGGCATGAGCAGGTAATGAAATTTGAATTTCCACTGATATACGAGTTGTACTTGGGCATTCCAAACCTTTACATAATCATTTTTGGCAGTGCCGGAAATTCTTTTTAAATATTCTGTGCGCCCATCGGCAACCGCAATTATTTTTGCCGTATCCGGCAGGTTCTGTATGCATCGTGAAAGGGTATCTACTCTAAGCGATGTGTACTGGGCAGGCAAACCCTTAACCTTTACGCTTACGGACTTACTGTTGGTATTTATGTTTTGCGCAAAGCAAAACACACTTGCGCAGAGAACAATGGTTAAAATTCCGAATTTTGCCATGGCAGTAATATAGAAAAAGGGCAAGCTTGCCCCTACAAGTCCCGGACTTTGTCCACGTAATTTCTGCCGACCGGGATTACGGTTTTTGCGGAATCGTTTAGGATAACGGTTAATTTTCCGGGGAATTGCCTGCGAATTTCCGCTATTCTGCTAACTGCTACCAAATTTGCGCGATGAACCCTGATAAAAGCCTCCGGGTCCAATTTGCTTTCCAAGTCTATTATCGGAGTGTCTATTATATAGCGGTTATCGTTTGCGTAAACAGCGGTATATTTTTCATCGCTTTCAAAACGCACTATATCCGCCGTGTTTATCAGCAGGGTACGGTCGCCTATTTTCACCTGCAGCCTTTGCAGATATTTTTCATCTTTGTTTTTTACCAAGTTCATCAATTTTTCATATAAATCATCGGAGCCGTTTTTATTTTTTTTTGAGTTTTCCAAAAGCGTTAGTTTTTCAAGCGTTTGCAAAAGCCTGTCTTGCTCTATGGGTTTTAACAGATAATCTATGGCATTTTTTTCAAAAGCTTTTATCGCATATTCATCAAAAGCCGTGGCAAAAATTACATGCGGAATATCCTCTCTCGGGATTTCTGCCAAATCCTCTACCAGTTCAAACCCGCTCTTGCCCGGCATTTGAATATCCAAAAAAACGGCGAAGGGCTTGTTCTCTTTTATTTTGTTCAAAGCCTTGTCTGCGCCGTCGGCTTCGTCTATTTCCATTTCTTTGCCGCTTTCCAAAAGCAGCTTGCGCATTCTAACCCGTGCGAGCGGTTCATCATCTACAATCAGGACTTTCATAGTAAACCCATTAGTTCAGCAGTACTTTCGCAATCCACGCACCGAGTGTTTTCAACTCCTCCAAACACACCGTATGCCGAATATCGTAAGTGTGCCTTTCGACCGGGTTTCCATTTGATTTGAAAAATTCAAATGATCTTTCGCTAAGAGCTGCCGGCACAACATCGTCATAGATTCCGTGCCCGAAAAACACGGGGAGTTTTGCATTTACTCCGTCTAAAGGCATAGTGTTTTCTTTGGGAAAGTGGGAGGAGAGGCTTGCCGCTCCTGCCAGCTTTTTTGGGTAGCGTGTTGCGGTGTAAAGGGCCATAACTCCGCCTTGGCTAAAACCTATCAGCAGAATTTTTTCGGAATTTACGCCCTTTGCAATTTCCGCATCTATAAGTTCTGCCACCAGCTTTGCGCTTTCTTCAACGCCTTTTATATCGGGATTGTCTTCAAAATCCAAAGTTACCCCATCATCCATATACGCAAGGTCGCACCATGCCCGCATTTTATGGCCGCCGTTTATGCTTATGGGCCTTACGGGAGCGTGCGGGAAAATAAATCTGATTGCCGCATTCTGCGGCAACCCAAGTTCCGGGATTACGTCTGCGAAATCGTTGCCATCGGCACCAAGCCCGTGCATCCAGATTACCGAAGCTATCACATTTTCCGCAGTTTCTTTTATTATGGTTTCGAGCATTAGGTGAAATTAGAAAATTAAACCGCCCTCCACTCTACGACATTCCTCTCCTCTTTCCCAAACACAACGCCTATCTTAAATATGTTCAACCCTTTTTCCATATATGGAACATAGTATTTCTTATCCTCA
>LIUG01000078.1 GCA_001462245.1 Candidatus Fibrimonas termitidis | reverse complement strand
ATTCGCTCCACCATAATAATTGCTACAATTATAAATGCTCATATACTCGCACATATTGTTGTGAAGACAATATGTATTAACATTGTTGCCGCCGCCCTCACTGGACGATGAGGAATCGCCGCCTTGAATGCCACCGCAAGTATAATCGTTGCCATAGTTCATTCCACCGTAATTATAATTGCAATCACCAATTCTCATATATTCGCATCTGTTATAACCATAATTATAATCATAATAGCGGCAATAACCATTATTACTATCAATGTTACCGCAGGTGTAATCATCGCCGTAATTCACTCCGCCGTTAGCATAACACTGATTAATATTCATGTACTCGCATACGCCAGAGTCAAAAATATAATTAAGGCAATAGACATCACCATTGAAATCATCTTCGCCCTTAAACAGTGGCAATTCATCTATATTCTCGCCGCCACAACCCAAAATCGCTAAGGTAGCACACACAGAAAACAAAAGCTTCTTCATAGATTCACTCCAAAATTTAAGCCAAATGTGCGGTTGGAATAATTCCTATGACCACTATAACCACTAACGTTATAATCATAACCACCAACGCTTTTTTCATTCTCACCAAAGCCATAGTCATAAAACATACCTATGTAAAACATGCCTATATCAAACCCCAAGCCCGTGCTAATGCCTATATCAAGACCGACACCTGACATATAATCACTAATCATGTATGTACTCCAATACGGACCTACGTTAAGCCGTAGTGCATAAATCTTAAACGAAAGCAACAAAGGAATTTCAATATTATGCGAAGTCGCAACAGTACCATCATTATCTTCTGCCCCTTTTTGGATATACATAAGGCCGGGCTGGATATGGAACCAACTGCTAAGAGCTATGTCAAGGACCAAACCCGCTTGAAATCCCAAGGTGGGATTATAAGAACCATTTTCGGTTCCATTAGGATGAGGATCACCATAAGTAGAACCACCGAAAGTTGTGTATAAATGCGAAAGATTCAAGCCCGTCCTGAAACCCAGAGACACTATTTTCCTGCCTTCTTCACCAGTCGAACCGTCTTCCTCATATTCCTCTTCCGGCTCGTAAGGCTCATTCACAACGCACTCATCATTTGCCGCTTTCGTCTTTAACTCATTTATAAGCTCATTCACATTCAGCCCGCTAATAATACCAGGAAGCTTTTTAACATCCAAACCGCCGCCCGCCGCAGATGCCGCATTCATAACATTCTGCAAAAATTTCTCAATGGGCTTCAAATACTCATCCGCTCCGTCAGGCAATTTTTTCTTGATGCCGTCAAGTGTGCATTCCTTCATAAACGGCACCGGTTCAGGCTTCGCTCCCTTCTTGCCAAAAGGAGACATGGCCAAAGCCATGTCCTTGGCTAGGGTGACTGAGCAGTCCTTCAACTGCGGGAGAAAACTGCTCTGTATCTTTGAAACAATCTCGTTGATGTTCAGTTTGTTTGCGCACTCCTTCTTGGCTGCCACTGTCACTGGGGGCGTAGCGGCAGGCACGGGAGTCGTGGAAGGCGCAGGCGTTTGGGTCTGCGAGCGAAAAAGCTGGCTGACCAGCTCCCTGGAAACTCTGGTGATGTCGTCAAGCGACTTCAGAGGGCGGTCCAGCGAGGCGGTTCTGATTGTCTGGAGATCGGAGGTTTTTACTATGCGGGCCAATATAGAATAGGCGCCAAACACTTCGGTAAGGCTCACTAAGCAAACATAATCTGCGCCATATCGCTTGCCCGTTTGGGTTATTTGGTCGATACCCTCTTCATTGTTTTTTGCAAGCTCTTTGTAAAAGGTTTCCGAATCCTTTATTTCCGCATACTTGTCGCTCTGCGTGATTGCCGCAAGCAGCTTGTTGCCGAAAGACTTGTTTACGTTGGCTTCGCCGGCTCCGAACACATAGACGGCTATCTTTTTAGGCTCCAATGAAGCCGAATCTCCGGATTGCTCTTGCGCAAACGCACTGCAAAAGCACGCAAAAATGAAAGCAAGGGCATATTTATTATGGTTCATAACGCACCTCTTTGTTGAAACTAGTTTGTTTGATGACGATTGTAATATTTGCGTCAAATTCGGGTAAAAAAGTGCTAGACCGCACCTGCACCGTAGGCTCCTTTTAACTTGTTTTGGGTGTTATACATCATCATGGGCATAAATGTAGAAAAAATTTTGGGGCTTGTCAAGTTTTTTCTACATTCCTTCCCGGGAGCGATCTTATTTACATCGAATTTTATTTCCACAGGGAGTATTATGTCCAAAATCACAGCCGGAAAGACCGGTTTCAAGCATCCAAAGTTCGCTCCGCTCTTGCAAAGAAAGGGAAGAAATACGATTTCAACATTCCCAAGCTCTATTCCATAAGTTTTCTGGATTTCGACTTGAACTTCGGCAAGAACTGCACGGAAGTTGTTCAGCATTTGTCCATGAGAAACGACAATCACCCAGAAGTCAGCTACGATATGCTTCGCATGACCTTCGTTATTCTCCCCAGGTTCAAAAAATCCGAGAGTGAATGTAAAACGATTGCAGATAAAATCTTGTTCTCCATGAAGAACGGGCACAAGCTGAAAGGTGTTCCCAAAAGTTTCAAAGAAAAGGAACTGCGTGAGATATTTGAAGTGGCTAAAGTTTCTAATTTTTCGGATGTTGAGCTTGCAAAATACGAGGCCGCTATGATGAACAGATATGACTATGAAGCCACTATAAAGTACGCCGAAAAAACCGGCGAGAAAAGGGGTGAAAAAAGAGGCATTGGGATTGGCGAGAAAAGAGGTGTTGGCAAAGGTCTTTTGCGAGCCGCCAAGTCTATGCTCAGAGATGGTCTTGAGCCTGCACGTGTGGCTCGCATTACCAAACTCCCTAAGAAGCAGATTATGGCGTTGAGGTAAGATTCTCCTAAAAGCTACGCAGATTAAGCACATTCAATTCATTTGCCGTGAAATTTACAGTGAAGTTTGCAGTGAAATTTGCAGTGAAAGCGGAATCTTCTTTGTCTTTTAACGGTATTTGGACGTAAATAATTCTTTCGGTAATTCCAAAATTCTTGTTACCTATTTGCGTAAGAATCCATCTGTAGTTCATTACTGTAAAGCTTCAAGTTGTATTTCATAGTACGAGTTTGTTTATTTGCATCCTTTTCTGATAAAAATTTAAATCCATTCTTTTTACTGTAAAAATCTAATATTTCTGGCTTATTATAAGCATCCACAGTCAAAAACCTACAGCCGGTTTTATTTGTTGAAACAAAAAACCATTTTATATAGCCCATCATTTGTGTGCCTACACCTTGACCCTGAAATTCTTTGTTTACTCCGAATCGTCCTATTTTTACGGCTGGATAAAAACTGTATCTTTTACCTTCCGGTAACTCGTCCTTAAATGAATCGGTTCTTACAGCATCATTTGAAACCGTAAAAAATGATATAGCCTGCTTGCGTGATTCATCGTAAAAAAAGTAAGTTACTCCAATCAATTCTCTTTTATGAGGAATGGCATCATTAAGAAAAAACTCCGTGAGGTCCGGGTCCCCGCAATCAAAACTGTATTTATCTCCAACTTCAAGAATTTTAAATTTATAATTAAAAAGATTCACCGACACCTAGCCAAGCCCTCATATTCGGATTTCGTTTCATTACTGCATCAAATATTTCTCTGCTTCGGCGTACTTCTTCAGCCGGAGCGCATTTTCCTTCGTCTTCTTCCAACTCTTTATAAAAGCGTATAGCATCTTCGCCTTCAAGAACTGGTGTCGCCGCAATTGGTAAAGCCATTAAAATTCTCCTTCTTTACGTAGTAATATAGTAAACTTCGTACCTAATCTTACAGACAACGGACAAAAAACAAGAAGTTATTTACTACATTTTCCCGCATGTCCGATATAATAATAAGAGCCACGGGGACTCACGCTCCACTTAGGTTTGTACTCGCTTCCATAAAAAACATCATGAACGAGATAGGCGAGAAACATGAAGCTAAGAATTTCGCCCTGAAATTTATGGCAGAAACAGCTGCGGCCTCGCTCTTGCTCTCCAGTGGGTTGAAGTTCCCCGGCACTGTGAATTTGCGAATGGATATGGATGGTGATTTAAGGTTGGTGCAAGCGGATTCCACCCCTCAAGGCCTTTTGAGAGCTATGATTCCACAAGATGATTTACAGAGAATCGGCGCAAACGAACCATTGCTCATCCCGCAAAAATTGACGGTTATCAAACTCAACGAAAAAGCGCAAAGGGTAAAGGAAAGCATAGTAGAAGCTTCCTCCGTGCAAATGGGGGTTAATCTAACGGCTTATTTGCATCAATCGGAACAAACAAAAAGCGCTGCGGGAATTTTAGCGGGAATTTCCGAGGAAAATTCTTCCAAACTGGATTTTGCTATAGGTTTTTTGGTGGAGGCATACCCGGAGGCAGGAGTTAAAGACTTGGAAATTATGGATGCTGTTATTCGCAATTTACCGAATTTGAGGGATTTTTACAATGGCGGGGAATATAAAATCCGTGATTTATTGGATGATTTGCGAGGGCCTTATAATATAGAGGTTGTAAAGGAGATAACTCCGCAAGCTTATTGCCCGTGCAGCCAAGAACGGGTTATTGCAAGCCTCTCGTCTTTGCATGAGTGCGAAAAAAGGGACCTGATGCAGAAGGGTGAGAATTTGGAAGTGATATGCGATTTTTGCAGAACGCGTTACGAGGTTTCGCCCCATAGCATATTCAAAAGCGCTAAACTCTGAACTCTGATTTCCGTGGTTATATAATCAAGGGTTTCGCTCAATTTGCCGTGGAGAAGCATAATCGGTATCGCTATTATTAGACCCGTTTCGGTTGTTATCAAAGCCTCCGAAATGCCGCCGGCCAAAATTCTCGCATCATTTGTTCCGGCTTGGGTTATAACCCGGAACAGCATAATCATTCCGGTAACCGTTCCCAAAAGCCCTAACAGGGGAGCAACGGTTCCCAGCGCAGCTAAAAAACCCATGCGTTTTTCAAGTTTGGATTGTTCGGCTAGCAATATTTCTTGCAGGGCCTTTTGCGCCCGTTCTTTTCCGTTTGCGGAGTTTTCCACAATAGTTCCTAAAATTTTACCTAAGCAGGTTTTCTGTTTTTTGCATAAGAGCTTTGCCTCTGAAATTTGATTGTCTTTTATTAAAGTTTGCAATTTTCCTGTGAATGTTTTTGATACATGCCCACGCCTCCACAATACAAAAGCACGTTCCAAAGCCAAAAACAATGCGGCGAGCGCGACCAATGCCAACGGATACATCACAATGCCGCCGGCTTTAAACCAGTCTAAAAACTTTCGCAAGTAAGTTTGTTCCAATTCGTTTGAACTTGCTCCGATAATGGATTTTGTCTGCAAAACATCTACGGGTATCCAAGATGAATCCGCACCCTGTTGCGCATTAAAAATAGTTCGCCTGATTTCTGTGGAAAGTTCTTTTGAAAGAGCGGAACGCCATTCAAAAATTTTTCCCGTGAGAGAACCGGTTCGCAAAACAGCTTGGACATCGCTGCTTTCCCCCAAGGCTGCATCTGCGAAAAATACCGTGCCGAGCCGCAGGCGGTAAGAGTCTTTTGCTGTTAGCTCTTGGGTTTGGGTCAGCGAAAGCCGCATTAGTTTGTCATTGAAATAAGTTTCAATGGTCGGCGGTTCGTTTGCGAAATTCAACAAGCGTTCTTCTATTTTCGCCGGAAAATCCTGCGGTATTTCTTCTATGCTTTTATCCACGGCTTGTTTAACCAATAAATAAAAATTATCCAAACTGTTTTTTGCAGCAACGGCTTTTTCCTTTTGCTCTGTGGATAAATTGCGGAGTGCGCCCAGTTCCACCGCTGTGCGAGATATGTTATCGGAAGCTTTTGTATAAAGTCCTTCCAAAATGCGGGTTTCGTTTTGATACTCCGTATTTGCCTGATTTTGCGCATAGCGATTTTGCCAGCGCACGGTCTCCGCCTTTTCCAATTGATTCGCTTTTTCCAATTTGATTTTTTTTAAAGCCTCAATTTCAGCTTTTATGGAATCAAGTGTGCGTTGCTGGCCTGCAAGGTCTGCTTGCTCTTTGGCAAATGAGAGGTTTATTGCCAACAATAGAAAAAGTATTATTATACGCATTATCGCACCAACTTAGCCACAAACGCCGTGACCACCAAGTTCACCAATGCTACATTCAAAAGAATAATCCAACCCAAGTGCATAACATGATCGTAGCGGAAGCGCGGCAAAGTCCAGCGGAACCAAATCCAGAGCCAGCAGAAAATGCTCATCTTAAAAAGCAAGGCTAAAACCTGAACAGCCGCTGCTATTACCGCCGCTGCAAATGAATTTGCATTTATGAAGCTCGTGAAATAAAACGAAGTTGCTCCGATAGCTATGAGCGCAGGCACTGCAAACCACGCAACAGCCTTATACAGGCCCCACTCTTTTAAACGGATAGCCTTGTCCAAAGCTTCGGAATTTTTGTACCACTTGGCATAACGGTGCATAAGATGCAAAAACGCCAAAGTTCCCAAAGCAAACACCCCGCAAACAACCGCAAGAACTTGAGCGGAATTTTCTTTCAAAGTTTCCGTGCTTACAAAGGGAATGCTGTAGCCACCCAAAAATAATGTTGAAAGCAAAGCCGCATTTATAGCTATATGCGCATATTCCCCCATATAAAACATGGCAAAACGCATCCCGCTGAACTCGGTGTGAAAACCCGAAACCAATTCGGACTCACCCTCGGCAACATCAAAAGGCGCACGGCCCGTTTCCGCAACAAGAGATACCAAAAAAACCACAAAGGCAACCGGCTGAACCAAAATTCCCCAACCGTGGGCTTCTTGCCAAGCAACCATATCTTGCAGATTGAAACTGCCTACCAAAATATACATACCTATCAGGGAAAGCCCCATAGACACTTCATAGCTTATCATCATTGCGCTGGCACGCATTCCACCCAAAAGCGAATACTTGGAGTTAGAAGCCCAAGAGCCAAGCACCGTACCATAAACGCTGAGAGAACCAAAGGCAAAAAGCCAAAGCACTCCTATATCCAAATTTAAAATTGAACCGCTGATTTGCACAAGATGCCCGCTCCAATCAAAGACCATCGGGCCAAACCAAGGAATTACCGCCGGGGACAAAAACACAACCATAAACGGAATTGCCGGAGCAAATCTAAACCAAAAACCGTGTGCCTCTCTGGGCATAAACAATTCTTTTGTAAAAAGTTTTAAACCATCCGCCCCGTTCTGCACAATGCCGAACAGACGAATGTGGTTCAAAAACGGAAAAAGCGGGATACCTGTCCTATTGGGGCCTTGTCTATCCTGTATAAAAGCCGCACCGCGCCTTTCCGCAGTGATTAAAAACAGAATAAACATCACGGGAACAAAGATAAACCCGAACTTTGCAATAATAATGCACCATTCAATAATGGGTCTTTGCGAAAAAAAAACGGCGAGGGATTCAAACATTTGGAGGGAATATAGAAATTTTCTACATTCCACTGAATGGAAACCTGTTTGTTCTGCAAAATTGCAAATCATGAGATCCCGGCGGAAATTCTCTATGAAGATGACCGGATTATGGCTTTCAAGGATATTTCTCCGCAAGCCCCTGTGCATTTTTTGGTTGTTCCAAAAAGACATATAGACAATATAATGGAAATTGACGAGAACGATAAGGAATTGCTCGGGCATATGCTTTTTTGCGCCCAAAAAATTGCGAAAGAACATGGTTGCGAAGAAAAAGGAGCACGTTTTGTTTTCAATTGCAAAACGGATGGCGGGCAGACCGTTAATCATCTGCATTTACACATTTTAGGCAAAAGAATGCTTTACTGGCCGCCGGGGTAATATTGCGAACACAAATTATAGTTTTGCATCGCTACGCATACAGTGATAGCTCTTGGATAGTCAAAGCGTTAAGCCCTGATGTTGGTGTTCTTTCACTTCTGGTGAAGGGAGCGAAATCCAAAAATTCGCAGTTCAAAACCGGCATAGACCCTCTTGCGCATAGTGAAATTGAAATTCGTTACAACCACCATAAGGGAAATTCGTCTCTCATAATTCCGAAAGAAGCATATCTGCAAAATTATTTTCCAAAAATGCGTTCAAATTTGCAAAGCTTGGCTGCTGCGCAACTCATGGCAGAAATTTTGCTCAAACTCGGAAATGAAAAATCCAATTTCGCAGAAGAATTCAAATGGTTGCTTAACAATCTGGAATGTTTAGAGTTAAATACAGTAAAGGGAAATTCTCTCTCGCTTTGGTTGCATAAGCTATGCGATATTTTGGGTTATGCGCCTACGCTTTCCAAATGCGGGCAATGCGGACAAGAACTTTTGCAAGGCCCGGCGGATTTGTGGCCTGCATTGGGCGGCGCAGTGTGCAAAGGTTGCCTTGGCGATCGAAAACCCGGTTATGATCCTGCCTTTTTACAAGAGCTAGGCAATTTTGCAAATGGAAAAAGCGATGAAAGGCAAGTCTCATGGCTGCGCATAGAGAATTTTTTTCTGGGACACTTAAAGGTGCACACCGGAGCGCTGGATAATTTGCACTCATGGGAATGGTTGTTGGAAACGAGGAGATTAGTTGAATGTTGAGCAAAGAAGATTTTTATTCTATGAAAAAAAACGGAAAAGCCATATCCGTGGTGACCGTTTATGATGCGGCTTTTGCGAGAATGGCAGAAGAAGCAAAAATTGATATGCTCCTGGTTGGAGATTCTGCCGCCAATGTTATGCTTGGAATGGATAGAACCGCCGGCATTTCGATGGAAGCGATATGTATATTCACTAATGCCGTAAAACGTGGTGCTCCAAACAGTTACATTATAGGAGATATGCCTTTTGGTTCCGATTCGGAGCCAAAGGTTGCCGTGCAAAACGCAAAGAGATTAATAGAAGCCGGAGCCAGTGCAGTAAAAATAGAAGGACTTCCGCTGGAATCTCTCAAAGCTATAACAGAAGAAGGAATAGAGATAGTCGGCCACTTGGGTTTGTTGCCTCAAACTGCAACAAATTTTAAACAAGTAGGGAAGGGTGAAGAAGAAGCGGAGAAAATTTTTGAGCAAGCGAAAATATTAGACAGCTTAAAACCATGTTCAATTGTCTTAGAACATATTCCTGATTCTCTCGGAAAAAAAATCTCGCAGGCTATAAACTCGCCTACTATAGGCATCGGAGCGGGTAAGCAAACCGATGGACAAGTTTTGGTTATGCACGATATTTTGAGAATGCATCCTTTTAAACTTCCTCCTTTTGCAAAAACTTTTGCAAACTTTTGGGAAGCAGGAGTGAATGCTTTTTGCGATTATAAGAACTGGGTGAATGAAAAATAATTTTCATTTTAAAAAAATTTTTCAAAAATGTAATTTTTTTGTTGCCAAGTTGAAAAAAAAAATCTATATTTGTGTATGACATTCACAAACAAAAGGAGTATTCCTCATGGCAACAAAAACCGTTATTAAAAAACC
>LIUG01000077.1 GCA_001462245.1 Candidatus Fibrimonas termitidis | reverse complement strand
CCGATGATTTTAAAACAATAAATATGGGTTCTTTGGCAGAAATGTTTGTAGGTTTAGAGATATTAAAATCATCTTCCTATTATATACCTTATCAGTTATATTATTGGCACAGAGAAAAAAAACAGAGCAATGCTCAAGTTGATTTTGTGATTCAAAAAAACGATTCAATAATTCCCATTGAAGTAAAATCCGGCTTAAAAGGCTCAATGCCTAGTTTGCGTTTGTTCATGCGGGAGAAAAACAGCAAATCAGGAATTAGAACCTCTTTGGAAAATTTTGGAAGATATGAAAATATTGATATTTATCCTTTGTATGCAATTTCTAACCTGATTGTGAATAAGTAGATATTCAATTTATTTTCTATATTTATCCAATGCCTCGAAAGGATTTCAATATCGCCGGACCTTGCCACCCAAATGAGCATTATATGCTGGATTCTTTGCGCAATATGGGCAAAGAACTGGAAAGTTTAATAGAGCGAAAGTATTATTTTGTTATCCATGCTGCGAGGCAAAGCGGGAAAACTACGCTATTAAAGGGACTTGCACGCCAAATAAATGCACAGCAGAAATATTATGCCTTATATTGTTCGCTGGAAGCAATACAAGGCTTAATTGAACCGGAAAAGGGAATACCGGAAATAGTTCACGTAATAGAATCCTGCATAAGAAAACAGGGGTTGCCTGATGGATTCGCAAAAAATGCCAACTATAACAACATATCCAGTGTGCTAAATGACAGCCTTTCCGATTATTGCCGCACACTTGATAAGCCTTTGGTCGTCCTTTTTGATGAAGCAGATTGCCTTAGCAACGGGACATTAATCACTTTTTTAAGGCAGCTCAGAAGCGGCTACATAGACAGACCCGATGTTCCTTTTGTTCACTCTCTTGCCTTAGTAGGAATGCGAAACATAAGGGACTACAAGGCGCAAATAAGAGATGATTCCGTTACACTTGGAAGCGCAAGCCCGTTTAACATTGTAAAGGAATCTTTATCAATAAGTACATTTACCAAAGATGAAATCTCAGAACTTTACTCTCAGCATACGACCGAGACAGGTCAAATCTTTGAATCTCATGCAGTGGATTATATTTTTAAGCAAACGCAGGGGCAACCCTGGCTTGTGAACGCTGTCGCTTGTGAATGCGTAGAAAAAATATGCAAAGAAGATTATTCCATACCCATAACGCAAGAGATGGCAGAAATCGCAATAAATAATATAATCCTAACCAGAGGAACACATTTCGATTCGCTTATTGAGCGGTTAAGAGAGGAAAGGGTTCGCAAAGTGATACAGCCATTGATTTTGGGCGAAGAAGTTGACAGAACAACCGACAATTACCTATATGCCAAAGATTTAGGTTTGATAAAAGATTTTGATGGAAAGGTTGAACCCTCCAATCCGATTTATGCGGAAGTGATAATAAGAGCCATAAATCAAACAGCGCAGGAGGCAATCAAAAACAGCAAGCCGGATTTTAATCTTCCAAAATATGTAATAAACAACAAAATAGATATAAATTATTTGCTAAAAGATTTCCAAAGTTTTTGGCGTGAAAACAGCGAAATATGGGTAGATTTGTACGAGGAAGGTTTCTATGAATACAAAGAAGCCGCGCCTCATTTGATTTTTCAGGCTTTTTTGCAACGAGTAATCAACGGCGGCGGCCAGATAATCAGAGAAATGGCACTCGGCACAAAGCGTGCGGATATTTGCATTGTATGGGAAAACCAAAAATATCCGATAGAGCTAAAAATATTGAAGGACAAAAACAGCGTTTCGGATGGTTTGGTTCAGCTTTCTGAATATATTGATAAGTGCGGCGCAAAAGAGGGCTGGCTTGTAGTTTTTGACAGGGATGCCGATAGAAGTTGGGATGAGAAATTGTATGTAAAGGAAGTAGATGAAGTTGGTAGAAAAATAGTTGTTTTGGGGTGTTAAAATATTAGGAAAGTTCCCAATTGACCGCCGCTTCTTGTTCCTCCACGATTTTTTGCTCGCGATGAGATTTCCAAAGAGCGAGTTCTCCCAAAAGCCGAGATTTAATTTCTTCAATACCTATGCTTTCCAAAGCGCTAACCAGAACAGCTTCCGGATATCCAGCGGAAAGTTCTTCCTTACGCTCTGCGGAGGCAGCATCTATTTTGTTGAATACTCGCAAACGAAGTATTGATGTACTAAGCAATTCGTCCAAAATTTGGCTTGTAATTTTGATATGTTCCCTATAATCGGTAGCTGTGGCGTCTATAACTTCCAAAATGCAATCGGCGTGAGCTGCTACTCCCAAAGTGCTTTTAAAGGTTTCCACCAAATGGTGCGGCAATTTGCGGATAAAACCGACTGTGTCGCTCAATATTATATTTTGCCCTTCAGCGAGGTGCATTTTGCGGGTTGTGCTGTCTAAGGTTGCAAAGAGTTTGTTTTCAACATAGACGCCGGCATTGGTTAAGCAATTTGTCAAGGAGCTTTTTCCCGCATTTGTGTAGCCCACTATCCCAACATGAAAAATATTTTCACGATGTTTTGCTTGCAATGTTCTGTCTCGTTCTATTTTTTTCAATTTTGCTTTGAGTTCCTGAATGCGTTTACGCACCAAACGGCGATCCGTTTCCAGCTGAGTTTCGCCGGGGCCTCTCATCCCAATGCCCGGGGTTCCGCCTCCTGTGCCAACTTGCCGTGAAAGATGCACCCAAGCACGGGTTAAGCGAGGCATTAAATACTGCATCTGAGCGGTTTCCACCATAAGGCGACTCTCGGCTGTTTTGGCATGTTTTGCAAAAATATCCAAAATAAGACCGGTTCTATCCAGCACCTTTATTCCGGGCAAGCGTTGCTCCAAATTCCTCACTTGTGAACCGCTCAAATCCTCATCAAAAATCACCATATCCGCCTCATGGCATTCCGTGGCCAACCGCACCTCTTCCACCTTGCCTTCACCCACAAGCGTAGCCGGGTTAAAAGCGTGAACCCGCTGAAGAAAAATTTCCGCAACGTCTGCTCCGGCAGTCTCCGCCAAACGCTGCAATTCCTGCAAATGCTCCTGCGCTTGCGAGGGCGGCACCTTTGGGGTGGAGATTCCGATTAGGATGGCTTTTTCGGGTGGGGTCATAGTGGGAAGATAGGAATTTTATTTCGGGAAATCATAAAACTCGCCGTGTTGTAATATTTGGAAGCTCTTTACTTGGTTTGAGCTTGTCGGCAAAAAAGCGTAAATCTAAACTCCGACTTTAGATTTACGCCTTTTTATTTTTCTATATTAGCAGAATGGCTAACAGGAAATACCTAGAAAGAACGCTGACTCCGGATATTTTGCGAATATCCGGCAACGATAAAATATTGCTTGTAAACGGGCCTCGGCAAGTAGGCAAAACTACTATCTTGAAACACGCCAAAACGCCTGAGCGCAAATATGTGACTCTGGATAACAAGGCAGACCTTGCGTTTGCAAAAGCAGACCCGAAAGGTTTTCTTGAAACATATTCTCCGCCGGTTATCATTGATGAAATTCAATATGCACAGGAACTATTTCCATATATCAAAATGCTGGCAGATGCCTCCAATAGGCGTGGCCGTGTATGGATGACAGGCTCCCAGCAATATGATATGATGGAGAAAATTACCGAATCTCTTGCGGGCAGGGTGATTATTATTGATATGCTCGGTTTGTCAATTTACGAACGCAAAGGACTAGGGCTCTCGCAAAAGCCCTTTTTGCCTTCTGCAACGCCGCCATCCAAACTTAAACGCCGCAATATACCGGATACATTCAAGATAATATGGCAGGGTTCGTACCCGGACGTTATTTACAGAGATGAAAAAAGCCGAAAGGATTTTTATGATTCGTATATTCGCACATACTTGGAAAGAGATGTGAAACAGCTTATAAATGTCGGAGATGAGGTTGCGTTTTTGACTTTTCTCAAAGTTGCCGCCGCAAGGACAGGGCAGGAACTGAATGTTGCGGATATAGCAAAAGATGTTGGAATTTCACAGCCAACGGCAAAAAAATGGCTATCCGTTTTGCAAGCCTCCGGAATAATTTATTTCCTGCAGCCGTATTTCAAAAATATAACAAAGAGGTTAATCAAAAGCCCCAAGATGTATTTTTTGGACACAGGCATTGCTGCATACCTTGCCGGCTGGACTACGCCGGAAGCGTTGGAATGCGGAATATCATCGGGTGCATTTTTTGAAACATTTGCAATCGGCGAGATTATAAAATCATACTGGCACAATGGGGAAAAACCGAATTTATATTTTTTCCGGGACGAAAAAGGCCACGAGATAGATTTGCTGATTTATGAAAACGGAAAATATTATCCGATTGAAATCAAAAAACACGCTACTCCTGACAGGAATGATATTTCCGCCTTCAAGATTTTTGCCAAATTGGAAAAACTCGGATATGGTTGCGAAATATGCCTAACTTCCGAATTGCAGCCTTTGTCCCCTGATGCTATGGCAATTTCTGTGTGGGATATTTAAGTGAAATGTTTTACTTTTCGCCCCATTTTCATTTTACTTTTCGCCCGTTTTCTATTTTACTTTTCGCCCAGATAAAAAAGGAGCCGTAAAATGACAGATTATCCTCGCTGGCGTACAGATAGCGTAAAAGAAGCGCTTAAAACCCGCCGTGTTGTAATTGTATCCGGTGCAAGGCAAACCGGAAAAACAACCGTTGCAAAAGAAATTCTCAATAAATACAATGTTTTTATGCCTTTGGATAAAAAGAACATTTTAACCGCCGCTCTTGATGATCCTGCGGGTTTTGTAAAAAACAAGTCGGGAACAATGATAATAGACGAGATTCAAAAAGCTCCGGACCTTATTCCCGAAATCAAATATGTTGTAGATAATGATAGGCGACCGGGGCAATATCTGCTCACTGGGTCTGCCAATATAAAATCTTTGCCCAGCGTAACAGAAAGTTTGGCTGGCAGGGTAAAAAGTATTCGCTTGCGACCGCTTGCACAAGGAGAAATACTTCGCAAAAAGCCTGCTTTTCTGGATATGGCTTTTGAAGGAGAGTTTCCAAAGAAAATAATAGGCTACGATAAGGAAGCCATATTTGATTTGGCGTTTAGGGGTGGCTATCCGGAAGCGGTATTGTTGAAAATGCAAAAAGATAGGCGTGATTGGCACAAGGATTATATAGACACCTTAATAGCGAGAGATTTGAAGGATATAGCAAATATAAAACGGCAAGACTCATTGCGTGAGCTTATAAAAATTTTAGCTTCGTGGTCGGGCAAATTTATGGATTTGCCGCCAATTTGCAATGCTCTTGGTTTATCAAAGCCCACAACGGATTCTTACATCAATGCTTTGGAAGCCCTTTATTTATTTGAGAAAGTGGCTCCTTGGACAAAAACGGATTACGACCGTGTTGGGCGCAGTCCTAAAACTTATGCAACGGATAGCGGATTAATGACATCTGTTCTTGGCTGGAACAAAAAGGAAGTTATGCTGAACCCAGATCGTGCCGGCAAGCTGATGGAAACTTTTGTGTTCCATGAATTGGCAGCGCAAATTGATTTAGGCGGTGTGTATTCATTGTATCAATACAGAGATAGAAAGGGCAGGGAAATAGATTTTATTATAGAGCGAGAAGATGAAACATTGGTTGGCGTGGAAGTGAAGGCCGGGCAAAGTGTATCCAAAGAAGATTTTGCGCCGCAGATTTGGTTTAGAGAAAATATAATCAAAGGAAAAAAGCCTTATACAGGAATAGTTTTATATTCAGGAGAACATACGCTTTCTTTTGGCGACGGAATGCAGGCTGTTCCTATAGCGGCTTTGTGGGGGTGAACTACCGGTATTCCTTTTTGGAAGTTGTTCCAGAACTCTTTGCACTTATTAAACATTTCTTTTTTAAACGCTTCGTCGTATTCGGTCTCTTGTTCAGACCACTCTGCGTTTCCGATAAGCACATTGAAATAAGCGTGTCTAATTCCGCTGATATGCATTTACCATTTGACTTACGCATAATATCCCTTTGACATTGGGTCTCTATTTGTGGCGGTTTTTCCAGTCTTACATTCGACGATGGCTCGTTTGTCATCCATAAAGCACCCACAATCAAGAGAATAGGCC
>LIUG01000076.1:28619-28825 GCA_001462245.1 Candidatus Fibrimonas termitidis | reverse complement strand
CCCCCCAAGTCTTTAGGGGTTTTAGTTTTATTTCACAACGGGCAAAAATGCCCAAATACACATACCCATAAGGAGGTTAATTATGGCTTATCTTAGAAAGATTAAAGCTTTAACTGCACTGCTGCTTGCCGCTCAATTTGCGGTTGGGCAATCGGAAATGGAACAGCCGGAAGAAAGCAAGTTGAACCGGTTTCTTGACCGAACAA
>LIUG01000076.1:26572-28496 GCA_001462245.1 Candidatus Fibrimonas termitidis | reverse complement strand
TGAACCGGTTTCTTGACCGAACAAGTTTTGGCATAAAAATTGGCTTGAACTTTCCGAGCATGAGCTACAGCAGCGAGAGTTTGGACGATTATCCGTCGGAAATCAACCCGGGGGGCGTTTTTGAGATGTTTGGCGAGTATGTGTTTACCCCTTCGCTTTCGGTGCGGCCCGGGCTTAAATTCCTAACACGGGGGCAGCAGATAGATGAAGATGGGTTTGAATATGAGTTTAATTCCAAATATACTGAAATTACCTTGCCCGTTGTTTGGACTTTCTCGGCTATTAAGGATATATTTCCTTACGTGCTGGGCGGGCCTGTGCTAGGCATTGCGAGGGGGGGCAATATTGAGTATAGGGAGAGAAACGACGTTGAATTGACAAAAACGAATATCACTGAGGCCAATTTGAGTTCTTTTGCTTTTGGTTTGTATTTGGGCGTGGGGGCGAAATATCCTATGCAAATCAAGGAGTTTGATATTGTTCCGGGTTTTGAAATCGGTTATCATCTTGGGTTGAGCAATACTTATGGCGAAAAGGAGCTTTCCGGTGATGCCGGAGCTTTGAATGCGTATTCTTATGATATTAGCGGGAGCCGTTATAATCGCGGTTTTGAGGTGGGGATTACTATTGCTGTTCCGCTGGGGAGGTTTAAAAGAACCGATGCGCCCAAGCCGGAGCCGGAGCCGGAACCGGAACCGGAGCCAAAGCCGGAGAAGCTGTGTTATACTATTGACGAGATGAAGGAGCTTATTTACAATAAGCAGGACATTAAAGGGAAAAAGATTTGCGCTATTAGGCAGGTGAGCTTTACAACCGGGAGCCATATTTTGACCGCTGAAGATAAGGTTTATTTGGACGAGATGGTTATCCTTATGGAGACAAATGATTTGATTAAAATCAGGGTAAACGGGCATACGGACAATGTTGGCGACGACGATTTTAATACAAAGCTGTCCCGGGAGCGGGCTAAGTCTGTTCACGATTACCTTAAATTAAAGGGGATAGATGCCTCGCGTTTGTCGTTTACATATTTTGGGCCTACACGTCCGATTGCCGATAATGATACGGAAGAGGGCAGAGCTATTAACCGCCGTGTGGAATTTGAAATTACCAACCAATAAAGGAGTAGTCTATGAGACATTTTTTCAGTCTTTTGCTTTTTGTTTTCGTGTTTTTTTTCTCCGGCTGCATGTCGGAGGGGAATGAGACGATTGTTCTGCCGGATCTCGAAAGCGGAGAAGGTTCGCTGTCGGCTGCAATCCCCGATGAAATTAGGGAGCAGTTTGAGCGAACAATGCCCATATATACCGGCAACACGCCGCCGGATATCAGCGGGCAGTACTTGGCTAATAATTTTACATTAACCGGAAGCAACGTTAGCGGTGATAATTTAGGCACAAAATATGGGGATTTATACCTTGCTTTTATTAAGGGAACAAATGGGAAGCTTTCATATCTGGAGAGACAGGGAGGAGCGGAAGCGGGAAGCGATAATGTGACTGTGGAAATTATCGGGAACAACAATAATTTTACCGCCTATTTTGTAGCAAGCGGTTCGTATAAAGGTATTAGCTTCAAGCAATCTACGATTGTTTCCGGCACTTTGACAAGCAGCGGCATTAGCAATTTTAATTATGGATTTGTTGTGGTTGATATTGGTCCCGACCCTAATGATGAATTAATGGATTTAAGGTCTTTCCGTACATATAAAGACAGCGATGGTTTAGCAGCAAAATACACTTGGAGGTAGATATGGGGCGACGTCCCTAAGTCTAGCTAAAAGAATTTGCCAATAGCGGCAAAAACCTTGTCAAAACCGTGTCCCCAGAGGTTTGGCAAGGGTAACAGCGGGGAATAACCAAAGGAGGTTATTTATGAACAAGGCAACATATATCCTTTTAATCCTTTTAATCGGGGGTATCGG
>LIUG01000076.1:22660-26444 GCA_001462245.1 Candidatus Fibrimonas termitidis | reverse complement strand
GGGTATCGGGGTTCAGACATTCACTTCTTGTGCGGTAGCACCGCCGCCGCCGCCGCCACCGCCCGGCAACCATTTCAACTCAAACATAGAGTATAATTCATTCACAGACAGCCGAGACGATAAAACTTACAAGTTCGTGAAAATCGGCGACCAGACTTGGATGGCTGAGAATTTGAATTATGATGCGGGCGAAAGCCTTCAGTGCTACGACGTTTACTGCAGCGCAAGCAGCAAATGCTATGGCAACCTTCCGGCTTACTGCGAAACTTATGGCAGGCTGTATAACTATGAAACGGCAATGAATGTTTGTCCTTCCGGTTGGCATTTGCCCAGCAAAGAGGAGTGGGATGAATTGATGAGTTTTGCCGGCGGCCAAACAGCTGCTAGAAAATTGAAAGCCGCGACCAACTGGAGCAACAACGGCAATGGCGAAGATGAGTTCGGGTTTTCTGCCCTTCCGGGTGGTTTTGGCTTTTATTTCGGTGGCATAGCCGGCAAATTCGACAAAAGCTGCCAATTCAACAATGGCAACAACGGCGGCATTTGGTGGAGTTCAACTAAGGGCGGTCCAAAAGATCTTCTCGTTTACGCTCCGGGTGGTGTCCTGGTTTATGCTACGAGCCTGGACGGTGGCGTTGGTGGCCTCGGCAGCGGGAATTATTTTTCTGTGATATCTTTGTTTAGCGTGCGTTGCGTAAAGGATTAGACATAGGAGGTATTTATGAAAAAGGCAACATATATCCTCTTAATCCTTTTAATCGGGGGTATCGGGGTTCAGACATTAATTTCCTGTTCGTCCGGAGGCGACGATGATAGGGAGGACGATAGCGGCGGCTTGGCGAGTTTGGGCGGCGGCTATGTTGTGAACGCTTATAATGAGGCGTGGGTGATATGCGATCCCGATTATTGCTTAGGCTTTATTTTTTACAGTGACGGCCGGTTGGAGTTTATTGAGAAATATGGAGGCGAGGATTGGTTTTTATCCGAAGAGATTGCATATACGACAAACGGCAACAGTATGGTTATGAACTATGATGGTTTGCTGGAGTATTATACTTACGGCGTTTCGGGCAATACTCTTACAATTAGGGTTCCGGGCGAGGGTGATATAATATTAACCAAGCAGAGCGGCATAAGCGGCGGCGGTGGCGGTGGCGGAGTTAGCAAGCTTGTCAACACTGCTAACGAGGCGTGGGTTCAGTGCGTGTCCAGCCAGTGCGAGAGCATTGCATTTGGCAACGACAGCCGTTTTCAGACTTATGAGAGCGGTAATGGCGGAACTTCTTGGTCTTCGAGCGGTGGCGGGACATATTCTGTTAGCGGCAGTACTATGACTTTGAATTATGGCGGTGGCCGTGTGGAGCAGAGCGCTTACGGTGTTTCGGGCAACAGTTTTACGCTGGGCAACCAGACATATACCAAGACCGGCAGCCTATCCCTGCCCAGCAGCGGCGGTGGCAATGTTGCAAACGGCTCTAACGAAGCGTGGGTGGCATGTGGGAATGGGTATTGCGAGGGCATTGTTTTCAACAGCAACGGGCGGTTTCAGTTTATAGAGAAGGGGTCAGACGGTATTTGGCTTCCGGGCGAAGCGGGCGGAGGCACATATACGGTAAGCGGCAGCAGTGTAAATCTTAATTTCGATGATGGTTCGTCCGGCAGTGTGCCATACAGCATTTCGGGCAATACGATGACTTTCTCGGATTACGAACTTACCAGGCAGTCCGGCGTAACCATCGGAGGCACGGGCGGTTCATCGTCAAGCGTGGGCGGTTCCAGTTCGTCTGCTCAGAGCGGCGGCTCTTCGTCAAGCGTGGATGGTTCCAGTTCGTCAGTTCAGAGTTCTAGTTCCTCAACTCAGAGTTCCAGTTCGTCTGTTTTAAGCTCCAGTTCGGAGATTTCAAGCTCCAGCTCCTCTGCTCCTTTCGTTAGCTGTCCCAATCCAAATATTTCATACGGTTCGGTGACCTACGAAGGTCAAGAATACAGGACAGTAGATATAGGCGATCAGGTTTGGTTTGCGGAGAATTTGAATTACACAGCTTCTGGCGAATGCGGCTTTTATCAAAACACCAACTACAGAGAGATTTTCGGTTGTTTGTATAGTTATGATGCGGCTCAGTCAGTTTGCCCCACTGGTTGGCATTTGCCGAGCCAAGCAGAGTGGAATAAATTATTAAGTTATGTTAAAGGCTCTTCTAAATTAAGGGCTACATGCGGGTGGGATAACAGCACGACGTATAGTAATGGTACGGACGACTACGGCTTTTCGGCTCTCCCAGGTGGTGAGGCCAGCTCGCGCAACTGCATATACGGCTGCAATGCCGGCATAAGCGGCAGCTGGTGGAGTTCTACTCGGGTCAATACCGGCAGTGTTTGGGACGACCCAAGAGCATACTGCTACAATGGCAATGCGCTCATCTATCCTAACATCGCCTCCACCGACCACGGCACTTACTATCGTTCTGTCCGTTGTGTGAAGGACGACTAAAAGAATTTGCCAATAACGGCAAAAAACCTTGCCAAAGCCGTGTCCCCAAGGCTTGGCAGGGTAAACCAACGGGGAATAACCAAAGGAGGTTATTTATGAGCGAAGCAACGATAGTCTTGGAAACTTCAAATGAAGATTTTGACATCATTGAAAAATCCGGCATTTTGGAATGCGAAGGCGTTAGCAAAACAGCCCAAGAACAGCCATCAATTATGGGTGTAAGCGAAGTAATCGGAGCGATGCCGCCGGGAATAGCATGGCAGATAGTGATTGCTTTGGCTACTACCATTGTTGCACCTGTAATGGCACATCTAATGGACAAGCTAATAAAACTTGTTGAAGATTTTCTAGAAAAAAAGAAATCATTCAATCTGGTAGCAAACGGAAAGGAACTCGTTTTTACCAAAGGCAACACAAAAGAAGAAATTAAGAATATAATCATGGAGGCTTTGAAAGCACAATGAGAATATTCCAAACCCTTCCTGCAACCCGCAGGAGCCTCTCGGAATATTCCAAACCCTTCCTGCAACCCGCAGGAACCTCCCGGAATTTTCCAAACCCTCCCTGCAACCCGCAGGAGCCTCTCGGAATATTCCAAACCCTCCCTGCAACCCGCAGGGGCATATCGGAACTTTCCAAACCCTTCCTGCAAACTGCGGGAAGGTATTTTAACCCCAAAATAGGAGAAAAACAGTGAAGATTAACAAAATCTACGCTTACGACCTGAGAAATGACGCTCATTTCCAGTTTTACACAGAATTCCGCAACCTCGTCCAAAGCGAAGGAGCGGAAAATCTGAAAATCGCCGCCCAGTTTGAGGCGTGGCTCCCCCTTTACGAAAAGGAAGATACCGCCCTCAAAAAAATCGTCAAAAGCGCCATCACCGCCCAAATCCAAGAAGCGGACAAGGCTAGGGACGAGATTTATATAGGGATGGTGGAAACCAATACCGCCGCCCTCAAACATTTCAGCGAAGAAGTGCGGAATGCAGCGGCTCGGCTCAAAATAGTGTTTGACACTTACGGCGAGGTGGCGAGAAAGCCGCTGAACGAGCAGACATCGGCGGTTTATAATATTTTGCAGGAATTGAAGGGCAAATATGCCCCGGACACGGTTTCCGTAGGGATAGGCAGCTGGGTTTCGGAGCTTGAAACCCGCAACAACGCTTTTGCGGAGCTTATGCGTGAGCGTTTTGACGAAACGGCGTCCCGGTCGGATATTGTGCTTAAGGAGGCTCGGATTGAGGTTGACGCTGCTTATTTTGCCATGCGTGAGCGGATTAACGCTCTTGTG
>LIUG01000076.1:0-22520 GCA_001462245.1 Candidatus Fibrimonas termitidis | reverse complement strand
GCTCTTGTGGTGGTTGAGGGCGTGCCTGCCTACGAGAATTTTATCAGAACTTTGAACGCTGTGATAGCGAAATACGCTTTGCTTGTAAGGCCCAAAGGCGGCAAGGGCAAGCAAAAGGAACAATCTTCCCCTTCAACAACAGGAGACAACATATGAAAAGGGCAAAATCAACAAACAGGGCAACACCAGAAAACAGGGCAAGGCACGCCTTGCCCCTACATATCCTCTTAATCCTTTTAATCGGGGGTATCGGGGTTCAGACACTCACTTCCTGCTCGTCCGGAGGCGGCGATGACAAAGACGATGGCGGACGGGAGTGGGTCTTGGACGGCAGGTTAGTCAACGGCTATGACGGTAACGATGCGTGGATATATTTATACTCTGACGGCGACGAGGGCTTCGTTTTTTGGGACGATGGCGACTTTGCTGTTATTGAGTGGGGTGACGGCGAGTGGGATTTTTATTTTGGCACTTGGGCTACGAGCGGGAGCGATTTGCGGCTTTACGCTGGGTCGGAAACCTTTACCCTTCCTTACAGCGTGTCCGGTAATCAGTTGACAATAGATGGAGATGTCTTTATAAAGACGAGCGGCATAAATCTTTGGGCTGGCATTGGCGGCGGCGGTTCCAGTTCGTCCGGTGGCGGAGGTGGCAGTTCGTCTTCCGGTGGGGGTAGCTCTGTTGCCAGCTGTACTAATCCGTCTTTTTCAAACAACCAATTATCTTGCGGCGGTCAAAGCTACAAAACCGTTACCATAGACGGCACAACATGGATGGCGGCGAATTTGAATTACAACCCCGGCACGGGCAATTCTGCTTGTTATGGCAACAATTCTGCCAATTGCACCAAATACGGCCGCTTGTATGATTGGGAAACGGCTAATAAGGTTTGCCCCACTGGCTGGCATTTGCCAAGCGAGGAGGAGTGGATTGCATTGGTGAATTTTGCTGGCGGCGAAAGCACTGCAGGAACTAAATTGAAGTCAAAGACTGGCTGGAATGCAGGCAGTGGTTATATAGCGGGCACGGATAATTACGATTTTTCGGCTATGCCGGGCGGTATGAAGAATAGCAGTTTCGACGGTATCGGTAGTTTAGGCTTATGGTGGACTTCCGGTGAACGCACTAACAGTGCCGTAAGCTGGCTTATATACTACGACCACGAGGATGCGTACTGGGGCACCAACGGACAGCCTAGCTTGCTCTCTGTGCGTTGCGTAAAGGATGGTGGGGGTGGTTCCTCTTCCAGTGGGGGTGGTGGCGTGGATAGCAGGTTAGTTACTGGCTCCGGCGAGGCGTGGACAAGCAGTGACAATGGCGATGTCGTTGTTTTTAGGAGCAACGGCGAAGGTTTCATAGCTGACGGAAGCTGCGGTGCATATTGTTTGGATACGAGATTCACATGGTCTGCGAATGGGAACATATTAACGCTTCCAGATGGAAACTACACTTACAGCGTGTCCGGTAATCAATTAACATTGCAAAAAGGAGGTGAAACACGTGTCTTTACAAAAAGGAGCGGCTTACCTCTGATAGAGTACAACTCATCGTCAAGCGGGGGTGGTTCCAGTTCTTCGGTTTCGCTGTCAACTGCAGTCCCCGATGAAATTAGGGCACAGTTTGAACAATCAATGCCGTTACATACCGGCAACACGCCGCCGGATATCAGCGGGCAATACTTGGCTGATAATTTTACATTAACTGGCAGCAGCCTTAGCGGTGATGTGATAGGCCGCGAATACACAGATAAGTACGTTGCTTTTATTAGGGAAGCAAATGGGAAGCTTTCATATCGGTCGAAAGAGGGAACTTTGTTGGAAGAGGGAAGCGATGATGTGACTGTGGAAATTGTTGGGAGCAACAATAATTTTACCGCCTATTTTATAGCAACCGGTGTGTCCGGAGATATTAACACCAAGACTTCCACAGTTATTTCCGGCACTTTGACAAGCAGCGGCATTAGCAATTTTCATTATGGTTTTGTTATGCTTGAAAAAAGTTCCGACCCCTCAAATCAATTGGTGCCCGAAAAGACTTGGCGTACTTTTAAGGACGGCGATGGTTTGGCGGTAAAGTACGATTGGAGGTGAGATTTTCTTGTGCCAACAACGGCACGAACCTTGCCAAACCGTGTCCCCAAAGGTTTGGCAGGGTAACATCGGGGAATAACCAAAGGAGGTTATTTATGAGCAAAACGAAAGGTTTTCTGTTGGCGGTCGCAGTAGCGGCTATGGCATTCACATTTTCCTGCTCGTCTGACGATAGCAAAGATGATGATGGGGGCGGTGATGGCAGTCTTGTCTGTGCTGAGGGCGAGGCGTGGATACGTAATGGAACTAACGAGGGTTGGGTTCTCAGTAGCAACGGCAAATATGCTTTTATTGAGAAAGGTGGCAACACTTGGTTTTATGATGATGATATGGATGGAGTCACATGGTCTGCGAATGGGGACGTATTAACGCTTTCTGATGGAAAGAGTAAAGAGGAATATACTTATAGTGTATCCGGGGATCAATTAACATTAGAAAGAAAAGGTAAAACAAATGTCTATACAAAAAGGAGCGGCATATATCCGGTAAATCCATAGGAGGTTGTGGTGCGGGAGGTTACATTATGAACGAATTATCCAACAGCCAATGCAATACGGAGAGCGGCATTTACCGCCTCCATTTTGTCATTCGAGAGACTGCCGATGTAATTCGTCAGCATGGATTTTGGGATGCTAATCAATTCATCGCAATAGACAGAGCTTCCGTGTTTAAGCCCTTCATTCACACCGACTTCAACTTGAGTGGCAAGACCGTCATGCTTGGAATAAACCGGGGCACAGATTACCATAGAAAAGGTATTATCAATGAGTTCCTGCCGGGAAACGACCAGAAAAACTCGGTAATCCTTTGTGTCGTATTTCGATCCCCGATAGACCCGATAGAAATCGCCACGCCTCATGACTCAAGAACCTCAGCAGAGGCGGGTCGGTCTGCAGACCATATATCCACCTGGTACGAAAGCACATCCATCGCTTCCCGATTGAGCCATTCGGCATTTTGGTTGAAATACTCGGTTTCCTCCTCCGCTGTCATTCTTGAGCGCTTTACGGGTGCGGTTTCCAACTGTTCCTTATATCGCAAATATCCGATAAAATCAAGCACCTCGCCGAAGTATTTTGGCGGGAGCACATCAATTTCTTTCAATAACTCAACCTGTTGGGTCATGGATAATCTCCTGTCCTATAAGGGAAATATAGTAAACTCTGCAGAACAACTGATACAAAAAACCGTGCCAACAACGGCACGAACCTTGCCAAAACCGTGTCCCCAAAGGTTTGGCAGGGCAACACAGCGGGGAATAACCAAAGGAGGTTATTTATGAGAAAACTTCACATCCTTTTAATCCTCTTAATCGGGGGTATCGGGGTTCAGACATTCACTTCTTGCTCGTCCGGCGGCGGCGACGACAAAGACGATATCGGACGGGAGTGGGTCTTGGACGGCAGGTTAGTCAACGGCTATGACGGTAACGATGCGTGGATATATTTATACTCTGACGGCGACGAGGGCTTCGTTTTTTGGGACGATGGCGACTTTGCTGTTATCGAGTGGGGTGACGGCGAGTGGGATTTTTATTTTGGCACTTGGGCTACGAGCGGGAGCGATTTGCGGCTTTACGCTGGGTCAGAAATCTTTACTCTTCCTTACAGCGTGTCCGGTAATCAGTTGACAATAGATGGCGATGTCTTTATAAAGACGAGCGGCATAAATCTTTGGGCTGGCATTGGCGGCGGCGGTTCCAGTTCGTCCGGTGGCGGGGGTGGCAGTTCGTCTTCCGGTGGGGGCGGCGGCGTGGACAGCAGGTTAGTTACTGGCTCCGGCGAGGCGTGGATAGAAAATATATCAAATCCAGATGATGGTATTATTTTCAAAAGCAACGGCGAATTTGTCTTAATTGAGCAAGAAGAGCCTTGGGAGTATGATCAGAGAGGCACATGGTCAATGACAGGGAACACATTAACGCTTTCCTTTGAAAATGGTAAAGTGGAAACCTATACTTACAGTTTGTCCGGGACTCAATTAACATTAGAAAGAAACGGTAGAACAGATGTCTTTGTAAAGACGAGTGGCATATATCCATTGGGGGGTGGTTCCAGTTCTTCGGTTTCGCTGTCAACTGCAGTCCCTGATGAAATTAGGACACAGTTTGAACAATCAATGCCGTTACATACCGGCAACACGCCGCCGGATATCAGCGGGCAATACTTGGCTGATAATTTTACATTAACCGGCAGCAGCCTTAGCGGTGATGTAATAGGCCGTGAATACACAGATAAGTACGTTGCTTTTATTAGGGAGGCAAATGGGAAGCTTTCATATCGGTCGAAAGAGGGAACTTTGTTGGAAGAGGGAAGCGATGATGTGACTGTGGAAATTGTTGGGAGCAACAATAATTTTACCGCCTATTTTATAGCAACCGGTGTGTCCAACGGTATTAGCATCAAACATTCCACAGTTATTTCCGGCACTTTGACAAGCAACGGCATTAGCAATTTTCATTACGGTTTTGTTATGCTTGAAAAAGGTTCCGACCCCTCAAATCTAGTGGTGCCCGAAAAGTCTTACCGTACATTTAAAGACGGCGATGGTTTGGCGGAAAAGTACAATTGGAGGTGAGATTTTCTTGTGCCAATAACGGCACGAACCTTGCCAAACCGTGTCCCCAAAGGTTTGGCAGGGTAACACAGCGGGGAATAACCAAAGGAGGTTATCTATGAGCAAAATAGTCATTTTCGCCCTGTTTTTCTTTGCCATGACGGCAAACGCTAGCAAAATTTTGGCTATTTTGGAGGTGGTTGCCATCCGAGACGATATAGAAATAGAGGTTTCGGATTATCGCTACTTGACGGACGAACTTCGGGCAAGGGCGAAGGCATCTCTGCCTGATGGTTACACCATTTTAACCAGAGATAACTTAATTCGGCTTCTGCCCTTAGTTCAGCCTCTGCTTGCCGACGAAGAAGATGCGAGACACATCGACAAAAACAACACCGCTGACATAGGCAGGGCGATTGGTGCGGAATATATCACACGGAGCAGCGTTGGAAAGTTCGGAAATATGCTTACGCTTAAAGTTGAACTTTACGAGTCCATGAGCGGCAATATGCTTGGCAGCTTTGTCACGGAAAGCGAAAATATAATGGGCTTGCTCGGAACAATCCGGCAGGAGGCTCCGGCATTGTTCGCCCCGCTTGCGCCTGGTCTGAAAGTAGAGCAGCCGGACTTGAAGGAAGATATAGACCCTCAGATTTCCAACACGGAGAAGAGCGGAAGCAATTCAATATGGGTTGCCATAGGCCTTGACGTGCTTGGCGCGGCGGCTATTGGCATTGGCGTGTGGCAGAACAGCGAGGCTGGTAAACTTCATAAAGAATATTTGGAATTGAAAGACCCGGATGCATTGGAAGGCACGAGAGAGAAGGCTGAAAATGCAGGGACACGGCGCAACATATTTTACATAGCAGGCGGTGCGTTGCTCGCCGCAGGAATAGGAGTTCACATATGGTTTTGAGAAAACATTTATTCGCATTGCTGCTCGCCGCCGTGCTGCTTTCCTGCACATCGTTAGAGTTTAATAACACGTGCGACCGCAAAAACGGCGAACCTGCGCAGGAATGCTATTCCGGCGTGGAAATCTCCTCGTCCAGCCTTGGCAGCAGTTCTTCGTTCAGCACAAGTAGCAGTTCTTCGTCCAGTTATGTGCCCAGCGGTTTATGTGCAGATTTTGACCCGGAGGCAGAGGTTAAGCATCTTGACCAAGATAAAAAACAGCTTTGCGATGAGCGAGACGGCAATAAATATGTGTATGTGACTATAGGCACCGGCACAATGGCCCAAACCTGGATGGCGGAGAATTTGAATTTCGCAGCTTCAGGGAGCAAATGCGGACTTGGTAGCTACAATAATGACGTTACCGATGAAAACACGGTATATTGCGACACTTACGGCCGGCTTTACGATTGGAATACGGCTAAGAATGTTTGCCCCGATGGTTGGCATTTGCCAAGCAAAACGGAGTGGGAAGCGATGACGGATAATATTGGCGGTGAGGACACCGAGGGAAAGAAGTTGAAAGCAAAGAATAACTGGTATAGCAATAATGGCACGGATGAGCACGGCTTTTCCGCTTTGCCGGGCGGCGGCGGCGGCGAGGGCATGTCGTTTTCAGGAAGTTACGGCTACAACGGTTACTGGTGGACTTCCTCCGGGAACGAAGAAAGGGACGATCTCGCCTACAGTCGCTCAATGAACTGCAGCTACGAGTACGCCTACTGGAACGACGTCGGTAAGAGCGCCTTGCTTTCTGTCCGTTGCGTGAAGAACAACTGATACAAAAAACTGTGCCAACAACGGCACGAACCTTGCCAAAACCGTGTCCCCAAAGGTTTGGCAGGGTAACACAGCGGGGAATAACCAAAGGAGGTTGCGGTGCGGGAGGTTACATTATGAACGAATTATCCAACAGCCAACGCAATACGGAGAGCGGCATTCACCGCCTCCATTTTGTCATTCGAGAGGCTGCCGATGTAATTAGTCAACATGGATTTTGGGAGGCTTACAAGTGCATCGCAATAGACAGAGCTATCGTGTTTAAGCCCTTCATCAACGCCGATCTCGACCTGAGTGGGAATACCTTCATTTTGGGTATAAATCTGAGCGCAGATTACCGTAGAAAATGTGGAGTCAATGAACTCCTGCCGGGAAACGACCAAAAAGACACGGTGAGGCTTTGTATCGTATTTCGACCCCCGATAAACTCGATAGAGATCGCCACGTCTCATAAGTCTAAGCACTCCGTGGAAGCACGGTTAATGTCCGCTGGGCTGAACGGCACAACAGCACCACTCATGACTACCCGCTCCTGCAATGTAAGCCGTTCCAAATCATCCTCAAAAGCATCAAGGTCTTGGTATGAAAGCACATCTAGGGCTTCCCGGTTAACAACTCGCTGGGTCATGGATAATCTCCTGTCCTATAAGGGAAATATAGCAAACTCTACAGAACAACTGATACAAAAAACTGTGCCAATAACGGCACGAACCTTGCCAAAACCGTGTCCCCAAAGGTTTGGCAGGGTGAACCGGCGGAGTTCTGATTAATTTTTGTTTTACTATATTATCACTATGAGCAAACATACAGCATTGGGTTTTGAAATAGATGCTATTTTTATCAACTTATTAGAAAATGCCCCTTTTAATATTGGCAAGTATTTCAAAAATGAATAGGAGGCAAAAATGAGTTCAATTATGAATGAAACAAAAATTCTTCACATCCTCTTTATCCTCTTAATCGAGGGTATCGCAGTTCAGATATTCACTTCCTGCTCGTCTGATGATAAAGACGGTGATGGCGGCGGAGGCGGGAACGGGGAATACGATGGCGAGCTTATCTGTAATGACGGTCAGGCGTGGTGGTGCAATAGCACTGGCTATAATTTTGTTTTTAGGAGCAACGGCGAAGGTTTCAATGTTAAGATGTCGGACGGCAAATATTATGTGGACAAAAAATTCACATGGTTTGCGAAAGAAAACCAATTAACGTTAATCACTGCAGGAAACTCGGTTAGCTATGCTTACAGTGTGTCCAGTAATCAATTAACAATAGAAGATGTAGAAGATGCGGAAAAAGATGAAGATGCATTAATCTGCGCAAGGATTAACGGCATAAATCCGCAGAACTAAGGGCGGGTCAACTAGTTTTTTTCTACATTCCCCCCATGTATCCTCTTTTTGCATTGCCCATAGCTTACCTTCTGGGCTCCATTCCGAGCGCAGTTTGGTTTGCAAGAATTTATAAAGGCATAGACATTCGAGAGTACGGCAGCAAAAATGCCGGCTTGACAAATGTGTTTAGGGTCTTGGGGTGGAAGCCGGCAATACCGGTAATCTTGGTTGACCTATCCAAAGGCTTTTTTGCGGTTTTTATCGCACAATCATTGAACCTTGCAGAGGACGGCTCTCAAATTTATGAATGGTTGCCGATTACCGCCGGTTTGCTTGTGATCTTTGGGCATAGCTTCACCTGCATGGCCGGCTTTAGAGGCGGAAAGGGAGTTTTAACCACCCTTGGCGTGTTCTTAGCCTTGCAACCCGTGCTTGCCTTAACCTGTTTTGCATTTTGGGGGCTTTTGCTTGCCGCAACGAAATATGTTTCTGTGGCGAGCATCGGTGCTTGCGCTTTGCTGGGTGTGCTTGCGACTTTCGGATATTTTTCCGAAAATTTGCCTATTTATGAACTGAATATTTATGTTCTGGTTTTGTCTTGGCTGGTATCGGTTTTTGTTATTGTGAAACATAAAGCTAATATGGTAAGGCTCTGGAACGGCACGGAAAATGGTTTTGGCAAAAAGAGGAAAATATGATAGACGAATTGCATGAAGAATGCGGGGTTATGGGTATTTTCAACGGTGAAAACATAGTCCGGGATTTGGCTACGGGGCTTTACGCCTTGCAGCATAGAGGGCAGGAGAGCGCAGGCATTGCCGCTACCGATGGCAAGAAAGTGCGGGTGAGCAAGAATATGGGCTTGGTGGCAGACCTTGTGGAAATGGGCAAGCTGGAAGATATTGCCAAAGGCTGCTTTGCCGCTATTGGGCACGTTCGCTATAGCACCACAGGCTCCCGCACGCTTGCTAATGCGCAACCGATGCTTGTATCCTGCAAGTGGGGCTACCTTGCGGTGGCACACAACGGCAATATCACAAATGCCCACGAGCTTCGCGCGGAGATGGAAGCCAATGGGCATATTTTCCAAAGCACATCGGATTCGGAAGTTCTTTTGCACGAGATTTCACGCACCAAAGCGAGTAATCTGCCGGAGGCTATTCGCACTGCAGTTCAAAAATTCAGAGGCAGTTTTTGTTTGATATTTTTAACTATGGATTCAATGTATGTGGTAAGAGACGGGCTGGGTTTTCGCCCCCTTTGCTTTGGCAAGAGAAGCAATTCATGGGTTTTTGCAAGCGAGTCCTGCGCTTTTGATTTATTGGGAGTGGATTATGTTCGAGATGTTCAGCCCGGTGAATTTTTATCCATAAATAAAAACGGCATTCGTCAGGAACAATTGATTAAAAGAAGCAGAAAAGCTTATTGCATATTTGAATTTGTGTATTTCGCCAGGCCAGACAGCAAAATTTTTGAACAAAGCGCAGACAAAGTTCGCCGCAAAATGGGGAAAAAACTGGCGGAAGAAAGCCCCGTTGATGCGGATATAATCATTCCATGCCCGGACAGTTCAACAACTGCAGCTCTTGGCTATTCGCATGAGAGCGGAATTCGTTTTGAAATAGGGATTTTGAGAAACCATTATATTGGCAGAACATTTATAGATCCTTCCCAAAATATAAGGGAGCAAAAGGTAAAATTGAAATTCAACACCATAAGCGGTGTGTTAAAAGACAAAAAAGTGTGCTTGGTTGATGACTCCATTGTGCGTGGAACAACCTTGAAAATTATTTGCAAAATGATAAGAGAGGCCGGAGCGAAAGAGGTTCATATTCGCATCGCAAGCCCGCCTGTTAGGTTCCCGTGTTATTTTGGAATGGATTTCCCAAGCCCTGCGGAGTTGGTGGCGAACGCTTTGGATGCAAAAGAAGTCGCTAAAATGCTCGGTGTTGAGAGCCTTGGTTATTTGAGTGTTGAGGGTATGCGTGAATGCACAGGCGCACCGGAAGATTTTTGCGGTGCTTGTTTTGATGGAATTTATCCGGAAGAATTCAGCAACACAAATAAAAACAGATGCGGGGAGGCACCGTGACCATTCCTACGCCGGAAATCAGGCTGGCAATACTTTTTGCCTCTGTTTTTGCCATATCGCTTTTTGTAGCGGTGGTGATAATTATGCATTCGCTTGGCAACATGGCAAATCATTTAAAGCGAATGGAATTCATAATTTCCAAAGAGATTATTTTGCGTTATAACCGTCAGGTCAATTTCTACAAGCAGCAAAAGCAGAAAGCCATTGCTCAACAAGAACGTGAAAACAGGCAAAAAGTTCTGCTGGAAATTCCTTTAGTGCGAAACTCAGAGCAGAAAAGGAAGGAGAGGTTGTAGGTGAGGGTAGTACTATGAAAAAGGATGAGATACTATATTCCATAACGGTAGAAGATGTTCAGTTTGAAGCAATGGAACAAATTGGTAGAGAATTGACAGAAGAAGAAATGTTGCAATTCAAAAAACGATTGGAATATGGAATTGGCGAACATATGTTACTTATTTGGAATACTCTTTTTGAGGAGTACAAATGATATGGAAGAAATAAAAAAATATTTAAACAAAATAATCTGTGGCGACTGTTTGGCTACAATGAAAAAAATGCCAGATAGTTCTGTTGATTTGATTGTAACTTCTCCGCCGTATAATCTTAAAAATTCAACAGGAAATGGGATGAAGCCTTGCACAAAAAGCGGAAAGTGGGCGAATGCCGCTTTACAAAACGGTTATAGCCATTATGATGACAATATGCCTCACGATAAATATGTAAAATGGCAACGTGATTGTTTAACAGAAATGTTTCGTTTAATAAAAAGTGATGGAGCTATTTTTTATAATCATAAGTGGCGCGTTCAAGATGGATTGTTGCAAGATAGGCAAGATATTGTAAATGGTTTTCCTGTTAGGCAAATTATTATTTGGCAACGTAAAGGCGGTATAAATTTCAATCCAGGATATTTTTTGCCAACCTATGAGGTTATTTATTTGATTGCAAAACCTAATTTTAAGCTTGCTCCAAAAGCAAACGCTTTAGGTGATGTTTGGGAGTTTAAGCAAGAAATGAATAATCCACACCCGGCACCATTTCCTGTGGCACTAATTGATAGGGTTATTTCATCAACTTATGCCAAAATAGTTTTAGATCCTTTTATGGGAAGCGGCACAACTGCTATTGCGGCACTCATGAATAACATTGATTATTTAGGAATTGAACTTTCCTCAGAATATGTCAAAATGGCTGAAAAACGTATTTCTGATTTTCAAAGCCAGGGTAAATTGCAATTAACGCTAAAAAAGGCGGCCATATGAACACAAACAATATTTTAAGCAACATACAAAATCGCTGGCATAATGTTTATTGGTTTTCAAGAATGCTAATCAATAACGATAAATACATTGCTGTTGGGAAAGAACCTAAGTTGTTATTGATGCTTTCAAGCAGTTTAAGACTTGTAGCCAAAGAAAACAAAGGCAGTGACACATTGAATTTGCAAAAACAAACACTACGAAATATTATTGAAGAACGTTACAAAAAAACAACTTCTAGAGACAATAGAGTTAAAAGAATGTTAGATGATTTGGATGCTGAAATTCGAACTATTGATGATATGAATGTTTTTATTCTCACTTGCGAGAATATTATGCTTCCACTGCACAGAGCTATTGAAAATATTCCAAGTGATGATAGAGAATTTACTTTGAACATTGCGAAATCATATCTTGATATTCAGGGTGAACAAGGTTTAGCAACAATAATCAATTTGTGGGATGATCTTGGTGCTCGTGGATGCCTTACGGCAGAACGAACTGAAATAATACAAGCATTCGCTATGCTTCGAATATTGCTTTCAAAAGATAAATTAGTAAGTGAAGATGATAGAGATATTGTTCTAACTGCATTTACGCAGGAATTTGAAAGACGTGCGGCACAGAAACGGAAAAGGCGAGCAGGTGGAAGTTTGGAAGATGTGACCGACTTCATTTTAGGTTATTATAAAATTAAAAGAGCAGAAGCACCATCACATTTTCAAGCCGATCTTGAAATTGATAATTGGATAAAAGCAAAGGACGGTTGGCTCATAGGAATTTCTTGTAAACGGACAATTCGCGAACGTTGGAAAAATGTAAGCAGTAGCACAGAAGTTTATAGTCGCTTCAAAGTGAAATATATTTTTCACATTGTCACATATGACGAAGATCTATCAGACGAAAAATTAGCCTTGCTTGGCGAACAACGGCAAATTTTCTATCTGCCCGACACCAGCAGACGATTAAAGTATGCAAGTCAACACATTGGACTAAAAAAATATGTCAGGCCAATTTCACAATTGATAAATGACATAAGAAAGGAATTGAAATAATATCTGTTTAATTACACAACAAAAAACCAAATAATATCTTTACCAAATAAATAAGAAACCGGAGCGCCGAGTCCTAAAAAAGGGCCGAAGGGGAGTGGGGATTTCATATCTTTTTTGGCCAAGAGTCTGTATGGGACAATTACGATTAAAGCTAATAAGGCCCCTATTATCAAGGATATGCACGCAAGCTCCGAACCCATGATGGCACCGAAACCGGCAAAAAGCTTTACATCGCCAAACCCCATTCCCTCTTTTTTAAGGATCTTTGAGCAAATAACGGAAAACAAAAACAAGCCTCCACCGCACACCCCAATGCCAATCAAAGAACTCAGCCACCCAATAGAACCTTCAAAAAAAGACAAGGCAAAACCGAACAAAATCCCACCCACGGTGACCGTATCCGGCAAAAGCAGGTATTTGAAATCTATGGCAAAAATCGGGATTAGAGTTAAAAAGAGCCAAAATAAACTTATGCTTTTAACCAAATTCGCGCTTTGCCAAGGACTTGGTTCCGCCAAAAAAGCAGCGGCAAAGCCTAGCAGTGCGGCTAAAGCTTCAACCAAAGGGTATGAAATGGAAATCGGTTCTTTGCAGTTAGCGCAACGACCACCTAAGAACAGCCAGCCTAAAACGGGGATATTATGCCAAAACGAAATTTTATGCTTGCAACCGGGGCAATGCGAAGCGGGTGTGATTATAGACATCTCACGCGGCATTCTGTATATAAGCACGTTAAAGAAGCTACCAAAGCACGCTCCCCAAACAGCAAACAAAACCCATAAAAAAACCGCAGGAACATCCACGTTAAGGAATATAGAAACGGGGTATAAAAAAATTACTAAATTACCGCTGTGTCTGAATATCGTCAAAATGTAATGAACGGTGAATGGGTGATTGTATCCTCAGAACGGGCTAAACGACCTGCGGATTATGCATCTACGGCAAAAGTCAGAAACATTCCGCCGGAGCACAGTTCCGATTGCCCCTTTTGCAAAGGGAATGAACACAAGTGCGACGCTCCTACTTATGAAATTAAAGACGGAAATGACTGGAAGCTACGTGTTGTGCCTAACAAATTTGCCGCAGTGAGCCGCCCGGAGCACATTCCCGATACACCCTTGCCGAGAACACGCATTCTCGGAATGCACTTGCTCGCTCAGGGATACGGTGCGGCGGAAGTTGTTATTGAAAGCCAGAAGCACAATGCAAATTTGGCTTTCATGGAGAAAAACCAAGTTTGCGAAGTGATAAGAGCGTACAAGGAAAGGTTCAACGCTCTTTCGGAAGACCCGAACATAGCTATGGTCAACATATTCAAAAATTACGGAGCCTCGGCCGGAGCCTCTCTTGAACACCCGCATTCGCAAATAATAGCCACGCACGTTCTGGCTACGCATATAACGGACGAGATGGCTTATGCTCGCCGTGCTTTTAACACATACGGTACTTGCATTTTCTGCGATTTGCTAAAAAAAGAGATGGACTCCGGAGATAGGATAGTAGCGACAAGCAAACATTTTGCGGCCTTTTGTCCTTTTGCTTCCAGAAATCCTTATGAAGTGCGCCTTTTTCCTTTAAAGCATTCCGCCCTATTCGGCACAATAAGCGAAGAGGAAATGGAAGACTTGGCCGGCATTTTGCAACTGATTTTAGCGAAAATGTCTGCATTGCTGACGGATCCCGATTACAATTATTATGTTAGAACCGTTCCGAATTCGGATGGCAAGGTAGGCTATTACCACTGGCACATAGTCATAACCCCTCGCTTAACACGCCCTGCCGGTTTTGAGTTGGGAACAAGGATATACATAAACACAACACCACCGGAAGCAGCGGCGGCGGAGTTGAGAGGGCAGTTTTGAAAGTTTTCTATATTTGCATTTCCCATTTAGCAGAGCCAAGCTCTGCCTGCTGGATGGTTTAACCAAAGAGCTTCCTTACGAGGTATAACATGGCCTATAGAGGTCCCAAAGCAAAGGTTGCCAGGTCGCTGGATTTGGCGGTTACCCCAAAAACGCAAAAAATTCTGGAGCGTCGCAAGTTCCCCCCAGGGCAGCACGGAATGAGCCGCAAAAAGAATGCGGGCGTTTACAAACAGCAACTCGTTGAAAAACAGAGGCTAAAGTTCACCTACAACATTTCGGAAGCGCAGTTGGCCAAAACCTACTACGAGGCAAACCGTAGAGATGGTTCCACAGGTGATAACCTGATGTGTCTTTTGGAGTCAAGGTTAGATGCTTTAGTATATCGCGCCGGTTTTGCCCGCACAATTTTTGCGGCACGCCAATATGTGGCTCACGGGCATTTTCAAGTAAACGGTCAGCGCAGTTTTTCCCCCAATCGCATAATCAAGCCAAACGATTTGATAGCGGCTCGCGAAAAATCCAAAAACCATCCTCAAATAAAGGAAGCGGTAGAAGGCGCACCGGAAGCCCCGAATTATTTGGCGGTGAATAAGGATAAATTTGAAGCCAAACTAGTGAACGTTCCGCTCCGGGACCAGATACCGGTGAAGCTGAACGAGCAGTTGGTTGTGGAATATTACAGCAAGTGATGTAGGGAGTTGGGCAAAGTTCCTGATGGGAAAGCTACAGAAAATGCTTCCAATTCATTTTCAGGACTTCGCCTATTTTCATCGCCATTTTCTTGCCTATGGGAGCACGCCCCTTCTCCATGTCTGAGACCTGCTGTGGCTTGACCCCTATCCTCTTCGCAAGCTCGCCTTGCCTCATGCCACGCATTGTTCGCAGGCTGCGCAACGAGTCGCCGGGGGTGGTTTTCGCTTCCTCTTCCTTGAACCAATCCCAGTCACGGAGATTAATGCGTTCCTCACCATCGTCTTCCTTTTTAGTTTCCTTAACCTCGGCAAACAGACGGCGAGTTAAATCAAGATAGAACACATCTTGTAATATACATTTTTTTATGTAAAGAGCAAAGAAAAAAATGAAAAAGTCAACTCTCCCGTCCACCTCCCAAAAAACGTGATCCACATCACACAAATCCGTATTTTTACGCAAAAATGACAAATATTACAAAAAAATTACAAACTTTCATTTTTTTTGGTCACATTGCCAAAAAAATAATGTATATTTAATAGTGATAAACAAACCCGCCAGAGTTTCTTTGGCAAAAATAAGGAGTTTCATATGAAACAGAGAAAGGGATTTACCCTCATTGAGCTGATGGTGGTTATAGTCATTATCGGCATTTTGGCTGCCATAGCCATTCCAAAGCTCTTTGGCATGAGTGCTAAGGCAAAAGCATCAGAAGTTGGCCCTGCGGCGGGGACATGGAGCAAGTTGCAGGCGGCTTATTTGATGGAGAATAGCGAGTTAGGAACCGATACACAAATTAGCTATGTAAAACCGGGTACGCAAACTGCTACCGACGGAACTAGCGGAACTGCTAATTTTGTTTACTCAGTTTCTGGAGACACTCAAACAAGAACTTGGACTGCCACCAATAAAGCATTTGGTGGTGATTGTGCTGCTGCATCAGGCACTTGGACTGCAACTTATAGTATTACTGCTGGGGCAACGGCTACCCTAGGTGGTCCCGCTGGTTGCACAAGTCTTACTCCAAATTTCGTTAGGCTTCAGTAGTTTGTTCCTTAAAATAAGAACCCGCCTTGCGAAGGGCTGGTTTTTTGCTATTGGTAGAAATTGATGAGATTTAAAACATCAAGTATTTTCTTTTTGTTATTAGCTTGTGCCGTTCCGTTTGTCATCTTTCTTTTGCCGATGATTGGTTACAAGCATGTAGTGTATAAATTGGATACTTATTCTCCATTTTGGATATTTTCCTTGCAGTTAGGTTTAGGGTTTTTGTTATTTACAAAACTCTTAAAAGATTTTTATAAATGGTTAAAATCTCTCATTCCGCATCCATTATCCCTTGTTCCCGTATTTTCAGTTATGGCATTCGCTCTTATCGTGAGCATTGCCTTTATTGAGCCTCGCTCCCGTGTTCAAGCGGACGAAGCTATACATTATATTATTGCTCAAAATCTTTATTATAACCAAATAGGCCAGGTTTGTTATGAAGGTTCTTACATGGGAAATGGATTTGCCTGTGTTTTGGGTCAAACCGTAAAAACAAGGGGGCTTAGTTACATTTATATGCTTGGAATGCCCTTTTTTGGTAAGCATTTATACTGGGTTTATACTTTGCACCTCTTTTTTTTAGCTTTGGCATTATTGTCGTTTTATTTGGCTTTAACGGCGTGGCTTGGTAGGTCATCCCTACCTATATTGGCAACTGCGCTTTTGGCTTCTTGTCCCATTTTGCTATTCTGCTTTCGCTCTGCCTCAGTTGAACCCATTTACGTAACATTGTTTTGCGTTTCCTTGTTATTTCTAAAATGGGCTTATGACCGCAACACCACAAGACACTGGTTATTACTAGCCTTAATTCTAGCCTTTTTCGCCCAAACCCGCTCTGAAACAGTATTCTGCCTATTTGCCTTTATAGGAGTAGCATTTTATCGTATTTGCCTGCTTCCCAATTTAAAAGATTTCAAAATTTATAAGATTTTCAAACTCTCAACTCTCAACTCTCAATTCTCAACTTTCTTAACAACCCTCTCCTTCTTCTCCCTCCCTGTTCTCTGTACCATTTCTTTTTTAAGAAATAGTGATTTGCAAGGTGGAAACCATGGTGCGCACGGGCATTTATTCAGTAATATAGTATCCAACTTTAAAATAATGGCTTTATCGCACAGCAATGCAGACGGCACACTGCAATATCCGTTTCTACCTTATTTCACATGGCTCGCCCTATTCGGCTTAATAACCTTAATCGTTTTAACCATAAAAGAATTTCGTTCCAAATCACCCATACCCCATACCCCATACCCCATACCCTATAAATCCATAGTCACATTCTTAATCCTCCTCTCCCCACAATATTTAATCCTCTTTGATGGTGTAAGCGCAGATTTTAATATGGGAGTTCAACGGAGATTTGCTTTGATTATTTTGCCAGCGATGGCTTTTTTAGGCACATTATTTTTATGGAAAATCGGCACAACTCTTAATTCTCAACTCTCAACTCTCAACTTTAAACTCCGCCCTCAAATTCCCCTATACGGAGCCATGATAATTATCTTAAGTTCCTGTCTTGTTCAATATAGAACCTTTATTGAGGATATTCCAAATATAGATAATTTTGCTACAATAGAAGATTATGAGCTTCATAAATGGATAAGACAAGAACCACCCAAGCGTATGTTGTTTTTTTATTGGCTTCAAACCATAACATTAATTAGGCATTCTGCATATTCATATCAAACTCTTTTAGATTTAAATTCCGAAGATTTAAAAGAAATTTTAGAGGATTATAGAGGCGAAGTATATTTTATTAGTTCAAGTAATTGCGATGTTATAGTAGGAGCGGATAAAATGCGGACTCCAAATACCTTTAGAGTATGTGACAGAACTATTAGATATTTCAATACCCAAGAAGTTTTTAGCAAAAAAATAGTTGAACATTTTAAACCCTTTAGCATCCATAAAATTTTAGGCTTTAATGATATAGATTCTCTTGGATTATTGCGAATTTTAAATAAAGTTGAACCAACGGATAGTACCGTAGAATTATATTTTAAAGTACCAAAGGAACGCTCTGAACCTTGGAAAGTACAACATTTTGTAAATGATTCTCTTTTGTTTGAAAGTCCATATAAAAAAGATAACTATACAGACACATATGAAATTTCCCTATTTGATAAAGATACCAATGTTTGGAAATTAACCATTATAGATACAATAACCGGTGAACAGGTTCATAGCGATTTTTGGGAATTGGTGAGGGTGAAAAATGAATAGAGTTACGCCTATGTTTGCCAAAAAACTTATCCTCACTCTGCTGGTTTCGTTTTTTCTTGAAATAACGCTGTTTAATTACACGCATTATGCAACTTTGTTTACAAGCAAGGCTTTTGGTGTTATGTATAGCGAACGGGAGCAGAGCTTTATCAGCAATTTACCTGATTCGCTTGTGTTCAACAGAGTGGTTGTTAAAGATAGTTTTTTTATTCCGCTGTCAAATAGTAGTTTTAAATTCAAAAACCTAAACACAGAAATTACTTCAATTTACATAAATCCTGTATTTTTGAAAGAAAATCGGCAACGCATAAGAATTATTTGGGCAGATGAAGAATCTTCCGAGCGTTTCATAGATGTTAGCATAATAAAAGGCTTGGATTTTAGCAACTACATAAACATTAACCCTTGCGGAAAAGTTTCGGAATTGACCGTTGTTTTTCTTGAACTTAACTTAGCAATTAAAGCAATAGAACTGAATAAAACAATTCCTATAGCCTTTATGCCTATAAGATTTGTTATTATTGGTACGATTTTACTTTTGCTATTCTGTTTAAAAAATAAGGAATATCGCAAAAAAATATCATATTTCTGTTTCGATTATTTGTATGATAGAAATAACCGCTGGCAAAAAATCTGGTTTGCCGCATTCATTTGTTTTGCGTTTATTTTTAATTTTCTCGTTTCCTATTCTATTTACGGATTTAAAGATAACGAACTTGCGCCAAAATGGATTAAAATGTATAGCCATCATATGACAGATGCTTTTTTGAAAGGTCAGTTGCATTTGGATATTGAAGTTCCAAAGGCTTTGATAGAAGCAGAAAAACCTTATGACTCGAAATACAGAGAACAGTATGGAATGCTCGTAAATTGGAATGAGAAAAAATTGGATAACCATGAAAATTCTCTTCTTGGTGACCATACATACTACGATGGCAAATATTACAGTTATTTTGGAATTGCTCCTGTGGTAATGCTTTTTGCTCCGTATAAATTGATAACAGGGCATTATTTGCCAGGTACTCTTGGGACATTTTTGTTCGCTTCTTTGGCTACGATTCTATTGCTTTTGCTTTGGAAGCAAATTGCTCAAAGCTATCTCAACAAAATTCCATATTTTTTCTTTTTAACCGGCGGAGCAGTGCTTTATGCCAGTTCTTTTATTCCAATTGTCTTGGTAGAAAATCGCTTTCATACAATAGCTCAGTTTTCGGCTTTGGCTTTCGTAATTTTTGGTATGTTGTGTTTGTTGCCGACGAAACAACAACTGCCTTTCTATCGTATATTTCTCGGTTGTTTATGCTTCGCTCTTGCGGTTGCTTGCCGCCCTAGCGCAATTTTTTGGAGTTTGATAATTCCGGTTGTGTTATGGGACAAAAGAAAGGAAATTTTAAACATAAAAGGATTATCTGCAATAATAATTCCATTTGTGGTGGTTGGTTCTATTCTCGCTTGGTATAATTACGCTCGTTTTGGTTCGTTTTTTGATTTTGGTTCCAGTTATATGATAACTATGGCTAACCAAATGGCATTTCCATCGCTTATGAATCCAGTTGGAAAATTGCACATTGTGATAAAAGCTTTTTTATTTGTGTTGTTTAATCCACCAAGCATTGATGTAACTTTTCCATTTGTAAATCATAAAATATCAGCAGTGCAAATGTCCAAAAGTTCTTTTATGTATAATAAAGAAACCATAATAGGTGTATTTTGTTTTCCTATTATGTGGTTTTTATTTTTCATAGACAAAGTAAAAATTTTGCGTAATTTTATTTTTGCAGCCCTTTTTATTTCTCTTTTGAGTATTTTGATTTTTGCGTTGATTGGTGGAATTGTATTTAGATATTCAATGGACTTCAGTTGGATTTTAGGGCTTTGTTCGCTTATATGCACTTTTTGCTTGTTTGAACGGCAGCAGATACAGGGTAGAATGATTTTTAAAGCATATTATATATTTGGTTTTATAACAGTTATTTTTGTGTTCTTTTCAGTATTGTCATATAGGTCAGGTTTTGATCATATTACGCCTTTAGACCCTAAAATTTGGTATTACCTAGCTCGTACATTTGGAGTTATATGCAATGTGCCATGATGATTCCTTAGAATTAAGCATTCTTATGCCTTGTCTAAACGAGGCTGAAACTTTGCATAAGTGCATTTCCAAGGCAAAGATATTTTTAGAAAAAAATAAAATAAATGGAGAAATTTTGGTTGCAGATAACGGTTCTACAGATGGTTCGCAACAAATAGCAATACAAAGCAGTACAAGGCTTATAGATGTTCCTGTTAAAGGTTATGGTGCTGCACTTATAGCCGGAACAAAAGTTGCTTTAGGAAAATATATTATTATGGGTGATGCAGACGATTCTTATAATTTTCTGAATTTGATGCCTTTTATGGAAAAACTGCGAGATGGTTTTGATTTGGTTATGGGAAATCGTTTTGCGGGGGGCGTAGCTAAAGATGCAATGCCAAAACTTCATAAATATTTGGGAAATCCGGTTCTCTCTTTTATTGGCAGGTTATTTTTTAATTCCAAAATAAGAGATTTTCATTGCGGGCTTAGAGGTTATAATAGAGAAAAAATTTTATCTCTTAATTTGCAAACAAGTGGAATGGAATACGCAAGTGAAATGGTTGTGAGAGCAACTCTCAATAAATTGCAGATAACGGAAGTTCCAACAACATTGGATAAAGATGGCCGTTCCCGCCCTCCGCACTTGAGGAGTTTTAGGGATGGTTGGCGACATTTAAAATTTTTGCTTATGTATGCTCCGGACTGGCTTTTTGTTTTACCTGCAATTTTGCTGATGTTTGTTGGGATTACGGGTACTTGCCTAATTAGTGCAGGTTCGGTAAAAATAGGGCATATTACCTTGGATATTCATACTTTGCTATATGCTGGGGTTAGTATTATTTTAGGATTTTCCTTGCTTTTATTTAATATATTTTCAAAAGTTTTTGCTTTTGAATATGGTTATTTGCCAGAACATAATATGAGTTATTTTTACAAAAATTTAAGTTCTGAAAAGGTTATTGTTTTTGGAGTACTTTTATTTTTTTTGGGAATTTTGGCATCCATTATTGCGATTATTTTTTGGAAAACTACAAACTTTGGAGAACTTGACCCAAGTATAGTTATGCGATTGACAATTCCTGCTACCGTTTTTATGGTTGTTGGAATTGAAAGTATTTTTGCCGGATTTTTCATTGGAATTTTGAGGATAAAGTAATATGTTAGATTTTGAAACCGTCCAACCAAGCTTGACGTATAGCGGCAACAACTATTTAATGCATCGTATTACCTACGCAAAACGCAAGGAAATGTTTGATGTTTTGCAGAAATTGATAGATTTTAAAAAATTAACTTCCGTTTTAGATGTCGGAGCGACGGCAGACAAGCTACATCCCGAAAGTAATTTTTTTGAGCAGTTTTTTCCGCAAAAAGACAAAATTACCGCTTTATCTAATCAAGATGCAAAATTTTTAGAAACCGAATATCCGGGCCTCACTTTTGTTCAAGGCAACGGACTTGATATGCCTTTTGAAGATAATAGCTTTGACTTGGTCTTTTCTTCTGCTGTTTTAGAACACGTTGGTTCTTTTGAGAAACAATGCCAATTTTTCAATGAATGTTTAAGAGTTTCTAAAAAATATCTCTTTTTAACCACTCCCAACAGATTTTACCCTGTGGAGTTTCACACATATTTACCCTTTGTTCATTGGCTACCGAAAAAAATACATCGCAAAATATTGAATTTAATAGGGCAAAAAGCTCTTGCCCTAGAAGATAACCTGAACCTATTGAGCAAAAAAGATATTAAACTAATGCTGCAATCTTTGACAGGAGTGAAAACTTGTGAAGTTTTTAGTGTTAAGCTTTTGGGGATGAGGAGTAATTGGATTGTGTGGGTGGAGAAATCCTCCCAAGAGGCGTTTGCTACAAAGCTCCAATCTCACGGCGAGAAAGCCCAGTATAACGCATAATTTTATCCACTGCTTCGCCACTCGCCTTCATTGCCTTAGCAACTAGACTCTTTTCTTCCTTCCTGACTTTTGCTTCGACTTTTGCAGTATTTTTATCCCAAGTATCATCCCAACTTGCTTCTACCAACTTTTTGATTGTCATATCTGCCTCCATAAATTCCTCATGCTTCCCGTAAAGTTCCTTATATATACCAGACAACTTGCGGAGAAGCATTGCCGTGTCTCTCTCTGTAATATAGTTATTTTCATTGCACCTTTTCAACGTTTTGTCTATCTCAACTATATAACCCTCCAATTTCTTGGACAACGCCTTTTTCTTCTCAGAATCTGTGCCTTTCTTCTCCAGCTCATTGCGTATCTTCAATATGTAAAAAGGCAACAGCAGAGCCATGCCCTCTAGCTCGGAAACGCTATGCTGCAATACTTTGAAGGTCGGAACTTTATACACAATGGTTTTATTGTTCGGAAACCTTATTTTTTTTGTAAATCCCGTTAATCAAATGCACTACGGCAGATGAGCTTGCATCTTTGATTATACTCTTGAACATTAAGTCAAAGAGTTGCGCTGTTCTTCTAGACATATAG
>LIUG01000075.1:15114-16702 GCA_001462245.1 Candidatus Fibrimonas termitidis | reverse complement strand
TGGCATATTACATCGGCGATTGTTTTATCCCGCTCGTTTAATTCATTGTTTTTATAAACATCGTTTTTAATTTTGGCGGGAAGAGCATCGATAAATTCCAATAACTTGTTAAAATTTATTTCTGCAAGTTCCAGAAGTTGCTGCTTATTTGTGGGTCTGGGCATTTATTTCTCCGGTTTGGTTTTGGATAATAAATATAGAATTTCTTGGTGAAATGTTATTTTTTTTGAAATTTTGGTGGACAAGCAGGAATAAAGGCATAGCTAACATTCTTCCCGTTGCCGTTCTCCTGCGCCAGAATATGTTTCTCTATTAAATCCTTTATGTCCCGGAGGGCGGTGTCATGTGAGCATTTGGTTATTTTAGCCCATTTTGTTGTGTTCAATTTGCCTTTAAACCCGTCCAGCAATTTGTTAAGCATCATTATTTGCCTGCCGTTGAATTTGGTATTTTTATGCTTGTCCCAAAACTCGGCTTTTTGCAAAACGAGGTCTGTTATTTTTTCCGTTTCCAATAAAGCGTTTTTCAGGCACTGCAAAAACCATTTCAGCCACTGCGTTATGTCGCTTTCCTTGTGCTGGCTTTCCTGCAAAACGGAGTAATATTTTTTTCTCTCTTTCAAAATTTGCGCAGACATGCTGTAAAACCTTTGGGGCGAGGCATCTGAGCGGGTTAGCATTAAGTCTGTAATTGCACGGGCTATTCTTCCATTGCCATCGTCAAAGGGATGTATTATAACAAACCAAAAATGAGCTATAGCCGCCTTCAAAATGGCATCCATTTTAGCATCGCTGTTGAACCACCTCAAAAACTTATCCATTTCTGTTTTAACTATTTGCGGTTTCGGAGCTTCGTAATGGATTTTTTCATTGCCTATGGCCCCAGAGACCACCTGCATTTCTTCAGTTCTATACATACCTACAGTAATTTTATAAAGCCCGCTCCAGCCTGTTGGAAAAAGTGCCCCGTGCCAACTGAAAAGTCTGCTTTCGCTGAGCGGCAAATTCGCATTTTGCACGGCGTCCATCGCCATATCAACAATGCCCTCCACGTTCCTTGAACTTTTTGCATCGCTGAATTTTTCCAGCCCAAGTCTGCGGGCTATGGACGAGCGAACCTGTGCGTAATTCAATTTTTCCCCTTCTATTTCGGAAGATTTTATAATATCAAGCGTTAAAGTGTTGAGAGAGGTTTCTATTTTCTGTGAAAATCCTAGTGTTTGCATTATTCCCAGAATTTTGCCCTGCAAAAGCCGAACTTCACCCAAAAGCTCTTGTATTTCACCTTCTTTCCAGGTAAAATTCGTCCAATTTTCAAATTGGTAAATGTATTTTCTACGCATAAGCATTAATATACAAAATTCTACGCATTTTTGCGTAGAATTGTAACGCAAATCTAATAAAATATATTTTTTTGCTATGATAGCCAGAAATTTCCCTTTTTGAGGGAAAAAATTTGAAAAAGTTTCCTTTTTTGAGGGAAATTTTGTATATTTATATGTATGAAGGAAGTTTTGAAAGAAATAATAGTCAGCAATCAAAATGCGATGCCGGCTGATGTTAGAATTCGTTCTTGGGAAATTCCAATG
>LIUG01000075.1:14464-14765 GCA_001462245.1 Candidatus Fibrimonas termitidis | reverse complement strand
ATTTGTTCGGCGAATTTACGATAACGTTTCAAAAAACATCTATTTGACAGGCTCAAATTCCAAAATGCTTTCATCGGAAATAGCCTCTGCATTGCGTGGGAGAACCTTGCAGTTTGAAATTTTTCCGCTCTCTTTTTCCGAGTTTTGCGATTTTAAAAATATTGATAAAAATTTTTACGACTCATCCAAGAAAGCAATTTTGTTCAATGCTTTTAGCGAATATCTTTTCAAAGGCGGTTTTCCGGAAATTGCGCTTAGCAAAGAGGTGTTTCACGAGCAGATTTTGCAGGAATATTATTAT
>LIUG01000075.1:0-14271 GCA_001462245.1 Candidatus Fibrimonas termitidis | reverse complement strand
TAAAATATTCAACGAAATAAAATCCGCCGGGCTAGCCATTTCCAAGAATACCGTCTATGAACTTATAGAACAACTGGAACGCATTTATATGTTTTTGTCTCTGCCAAAATTCAGCTTTTCACCGATAAAGGAATTTTCAGGAACTCCAAAATATTATACAATAGACAATGGCTTTAACTATGCCTTGCAAAGCGTGGCATCCGAAAATAGAGGCGTATTTTTGGAGAATGCGGTTTATTTGCACCTGCGGAGAAAACATCCTTTTGGAAAGGGCCTATTTTATTTCAAGGAGAAATACGAGTGCGATTTTCTGCGTTTGGAAAAACAATCTGTAAGCGAGCTTATTCAGGTGTGCTGGAGTTTGGAAAATTCGGAAACAAAAAAGAGAGAGATTAACGGCTTGCTGGAGGCGGCAAAAGCCACCGGCTGCAAAAATTTGAAGATAATAACTTATGATTTTGAGGGATATATAAAAGAAGGAGGCTTTGAAATATCGGTGCAGCCGGCGTGGAAGGTGTTGGGGTAAAACATTGGCATTCCAATAGCGTAAATTACTAAATTACCTAATATGCCAACTCTAATAATCAGAAGAGCAAAAATTACGGACATTCCTCGTTTAACAGAATTGCTTGCAACTTTGTTTTCGATAGAAATTGATTTTAAAGTGGATTATTCGAAACAGAGCAAAGGTCTCGAAATGATGTTAGAAGATATGGAAACTCGATGCATTCTGGTTGCCGAACAACATCAGCAAGTGGTTGGGATGTGTACTGCTCAGATTTTGGTATCAACCGCAGAGGGCGGCTCGGTTGCATTAGTAGAAGATGTTGTTGTGGACAGTTCATACAGACGATTAGGTATTGGAAAGGAACTTCTCATAGGCATTGAAAGTTGGGCTTTAGAAAAAGGCGCAAAGCGTTTGCAATTGTTAGCCGACAAGAATAATACAGTTGCTTTAGAATTCTACAAAGGCATGAGTTGGAATATTACAAATCTAATATGTTTACATAAGAGGTAGCTACGTCCTAGGCAATGTCAACTTGGCATACATGGCATAAAGGCGCAAAATTATTGTTATTGCTACTGTTCCTGCAACTTTTGCTCCCTGAAACTCGCTTGTGCATAACCCGAAAATCCAAAAAAACAGACCACCTACCAAAGCTGCCGTTGCGTAAATTTCGCTAGTCAAAACCTGCGGAATTTCACCGGCCAAAACATCTCTCAGCATCCCTCCGCCCACAGATGTGAGCACCGCAAGGCTCACTATGGCTACTCCCCCGGCTCCCGCATTTTCCGCATGAATTGCGCCTATCACCGTAAAAGTCCCCAAACCTATGGCATCCGCTATTCTTACAAAAACCCAGTGGGAAATCACCTTTTTCTGAGCAACTATGACCAAAATAGCGGCAAGAATGCAAACAAGGGCGTAAACAGGCTTTTGCAGAGCGAGCGGAGGCGTATTGCCCAGCATGGTATCCCTCATTATGCCACCGCAAACCCCTGTGGCACAAGCGAGAGCTATGGCGCCAAACCAGTCCAAACCCTTATTGGCTGCCTTAACCGCACCTGTTATGGCAAAAGCAAAGGTTCCCAGCAAATCAAGGGAAAGAAGGATCATCGATACCCCACCGACTTAAACATCTCATAATCCTTGTCTATATTTGATCCGGGGGTGGTTAAAAGGCCGCCTACCAAAGAAGCGTTTATGCCTGACTGCAACGCTTTTTTTTGCAAATTTTCGCTCATGTTTATTCTGCCGCCGGCAAAACGGATAAAGGCATCGGGGAGCACAAAACGGAATACTGCCATTGTGGTTAAGATTTCTTCGTCTGAGAGTGGTTTTGCGTTTTCTAAAGCGGAACCCTTTATCGGGTTTAAAATATTTATGGGAACGGATTTTACACCCAGTTCACGGAGTTCGCAGGCGAGTTCAATTCGCTGCTCCATGCTCTCCCCCATGCCTATGATCCCGCCGGAGCAAATTTCCATACCGCATTCCAAAGCAAGGCGCAGAGTTGCTTTTTTTTCTTCGCTTGTGTGAGTTGTGCAAAGCTCTGAGAAAAACGAACTTGCGGTTTCCAAATTGCATTCGTATCTGGTGACGCCCGCTTCTTTTAGCATGAGCATTTCTTCTTTGCCTACTAAACCCATTGAGGCGCAGAGTTTCAGTCCTGTTTTTTCGTGAATGCGTTTGTACATCTCGCAGAATTTTTCCATCTCTTTTTTTTCAACTTTTAGGCCGCTGGTCACCATTGAAAATCTTTTTACGCCTTTGATGTCGTTTTGCAAGGCGCAGTCAAAAACTTCGTCTGAATTTTTCATGGGATAAGTCTCTATGCCGGTACTATGCTTTGCGCTCTGGGCGCACCATTTGCAATCCTCGCTGCACATTCCGGAGCGGGCATTTATTATCGAGCAAGTGTCCAGCACATCGCCGCAGAATTTTTCCCTTATGCTGTTCGCCGCCGCATAAAGCAAATCCTTGTCCGGATATTTTGTGAGTTCCACGGCTTCGCTGTACGAGACATCGCCTTTTTTTTCAAGCACCCTGCGCATGATTTTTTCCAAACTTATCCACTGCATATTATAACCGAAATTAATACCGCTACATAATGGCAAATAGCTGCGCTCAACACAAATAGATGCCATATAGCGTGGTGGTGATAGATTTTTTTGCTCAAATAAAAAAAGCTGCCCAAAGTGTAAAGACCGCCGCCGACCAAAAGCAAAACAAGCGAAGGCGTGGGCAGTTCCTCAAAAAAACGCTTCCCGCCTACCAGCAAAAGCCAGCCCATTGCCAGGTATATTATCGTGCTGGCAATTTTGAAACGCCCTGTGAAAAATACCTTGAAAATAATCCCCAGCAACACTAATGACCATTGTATTGAAAGCAAGGTTATTCCAAAACCGTCCAGCATATACATGAGCAAAAACGGAGTGTATGAGCCGGCTATTAAAACATAAATCGAAATATGGTCAAATTTGCGAAGTATTTTTTTTACATCTATGTTTTGAGTACTGTGGTAAACGGTGCTGGATGTGAAAAGCATCAAAAAACTGAATGCGTAAATGGTCGCTCCCACAACGCCCGGAATATTGCCCGTTTTTGCGCCTATAGCGGAGAGAACCGGAATACTGGCAACGCCGAATAATATTCCCATCCCATGCGTCATGGCATTAGCCATTTCGCGCCGCAATTCTCTTAAGGAATCCACTTGGGGAATATACAAAACAAAAAATTCTACATTATTTAAATGCTCCGCTTGGAAATACATCCGCAAACGCCGCAGGCAAGGCACATAAAAACCATAGCAGAAATGCTGCGGAAAGATGCCCTATTGCTTTATCCAACGGATTCAGGTTATGCTATCGCTTGCTCCGCTGCAAGCACAAAAGCGATAAATAAACTCTACGCACTGAAAAAACCTATAAAAAAAGCATTTATGGCCATGCTTTTGCCAGACATTTCAAAAGCAACGGATTATGCGAGGATCAATAATTTTGCATTTCAAATTCTAAAAGCCCATACCCCCGGTCCATATACATTTATTTTGCCGGCAGATCCTCAAATTGCAAGGAAGCTGGATGTCCATCGTTTGGAAATAGGAATTAGAATTTCACCCGGTGTTTTTGTCAAAGCTCTTTTTGAAAATTTCGAATATCCCCTACTCAGCACTGCGGCAAAAATAGAAGAAAGCCAAGCATTCACAAAACCCGAAGAATTGATCCCAGTGTTCCAAAGCAAAGTGGAGGTATTTGCCGATATGGGCGATGTTTTAATTTCTCCGACGAATGTTGTAAGCCTTGTAAATAACGAAATAGATGTGATTAGAGGCGAGTTCCCTTTGCCCGAAATATCATAGTGTTTCTCATGTGGAAAGTAGAAATGCGGTGCGATACGATTTTCTATCTTTTATGGTGAAAAAGTGCCTATAAAAGACATAAAAAAGATAATTGCCATTGCTAGCGGCAAGGGTGGCGTTGGAAAATCGACCGTTACGGCAAACCTCGCTATGGCTACCGCTTTAGAAGGAAAATCAGTTGGAATTTTGGATGCCGATTTATACGGCCCGAGCATGGGCATAATGTTCGGGCTAGGCGGGGATGAAGTTCCCGCTTTTTCTCATGGGGTCAAGGTTGCCTCCCTTGCGCAGTTGTTTCCGGCGGAAAAGGCGAATGCCTGGAGAGGGCCACGTGCAGCCGCTCTTATTAACAATTTGCTGAATTCTGTGGACTGGGGAAACCTGGACGTGCTATTTATAGATTTGCCGCCCGGGACGGGTGATGTTCAGCTTTCCGTTATTCAGGGCTGTAAACTGAGCGGAGCCATTATGGTTTGCACCCCGCAGGTTGTGGCTCTTGCGGATTGCATAAAGGGCATAGACCTTTTTAATGAGACAGATGTGCCTATTTTGGGTTTAATTGAGAATATGAGCAGTTTTATTTGCGATAATTGCGAGAAGGAGCATTTTATTTTCGGCAAGGAAGGCGCAAAAAACTTAGCTCAGAAGCTGGGTATCCCGCTGCTCGGGCAAATTCCCATTGAAGCATCTTTGATGCAAGGCGGGGAAAACGGTTTGCCGGCCGTGCTTGCGAACCCGAATTGCGCTGGGTCAAGGGTATTTGGGAAGCTGGCGGAGTGGCTGAATTTGGAGTTTTTATGAAAAAATTTGTGTTTTTTCTGTTTTTAGTCTTCATATGCGGCGCATTTGCTCAAAAAAGCGCACCAAAAAACACTAAAAACGCTAAAAGCACTAAAAATGACAAAAATATTGTGAATGATATTAAAGGCACATTCAAAGACCCCCGTGATAAAAAGAAGTATAAAACCATAAAATTAGGCGGCCGTGTATGGATGGCAGAGGATTTAAATTACAACAAGAACAAGCTTTATAATCTTGAAAATGTAAAAAATGCCTGCCCAACGGGTTGGCGTTTGCCGAGCAATAGCGCATGGGAAGATTTAAAGAAAGAAATAAGCGAGGCCGATGCAAAACTTAAATCGCAAATAGGGTGGGCTACCCAAGGCAAATGGTGGGCTGCCACCAACATCGGCATAGATACCACTGTTTATTATGTGGTTGTAAATTCCGGTTTTGGAGGTATAAATAGATTAGATAATTTTAAGTCTGCTAACTACGCTGTTCGTTGCATTCAGAATATTCAAGCTAAACCCAGTGAAAAGAGAAACGATATAAAACTATATAAAACGGTTAAAATAGGTTCCGAGCGGTGGATGGCGGAGAATTTGAATTATAAAACCGGAAAATCTTGGTGCTTTGAAAACGATGATTATTATTGCAACAAATACGGTCGTTTATACGATTGGAACACAGCGGTTAAAGCGTGCCCCAGCGGTTGGCATTTGCCCACACGTCGTGAGTGGAACGAACTTGCGCAAAACGCAGACGACCTTAATTCAACAACCGGATTTTCCGCAATGTTCGGTGGAAATTTAAGCGGCGAATTCAGCCATACGGTATCCGCAAAGGAATACAAATTCCTGAATAAAGAAGAAGCCGGTTATTGGTGGAGTTCCCCGGAGCATGGCGATAATGTTGCATATAGCCGGCATATCAGAACGGGTGGAAATGAAATGAATGAAGGGGTATCAAATAAGGCTATTGGTTATTCTGTTCGCTGCGTTCAAAATATTCAAACTAAGGCCAATAAAACAAATAGCATAAAGCAATACAAAACAGTCAAAATAGGCAACCAAACTTGGATGGCGGAGAATTTGAACTATAAAACCGGAAAATCCTGGTGCTTTGAAGACGATGATTTTTATTGCAACAAATACGGGCGTTTGTACGACTGGAACACTGCGGCAAAAGCATGCCCGACTGGTTGGCATTTGCCCAGCGACAGTGAGTGGAATGAATTGGAAAAAGCAGCGGGCAAAAACATTGCCGGTGAAATTTCCGCTTCACAAGGCGGTTGGCGCGACAGCAGAAGCGATGAAAAAACAGGGCGTTGGCGTGACTTCGGTGAAAACGGTGCTTGGTGGACGGCTACATTATTTGAAGTCACCGGCGGTGCTCAGGCTCGGCATTTATCATCTTCCGGAGATGTAAGCAGTAACTTAAGGAATAAATCCGATGGTCTTTCTATTCGTTGTATTGAAAACCCTCAGATTAAAAAAATCAGCAAAATATTCATAGACCCTCGTGATAACGTAAAATACAATGTGATGAAATCGGGCAAAATAATGTGGATGAAAGAAAATTTGAATTACAATGCAAAGGGCAGCTTTTGTTACGAAAATAAGCCGGAAAATTGCGATAAGTACGGTCGCCTTTACGATTGGGATTTAGCTCAAACGGTATGCCCGGCAGGCTGGCGTTTGGCCAGCCATGAAGATTGGTTGGAATTGGTAGAGAATTCGGGCAACAATGCAGCCGGCAAAAAACTTAAATCAAAGGAGCAGTGGAACGGAACGAACAATTATGGTTTTTCGGCCTTGCCGGGCGGTTTCACCAAGGCTCAAGGTTTCGCAGAACAAGGCGAAAGGGGATATTGGTGGACAAGCGATACCTACGGCCCTTACGGTAGATACAACTACATGAGTTCAAGCAAAGATGAAGTAGTTCATTCCGAAACCGCTAAACATACAGGCTATTCAGCTCGTTGCGTTATGGACTGCGGTTTGTTTAACTGTGTTGTGGAGTGATGAATTGTGTACTCACTCAAACTTCGCATCTTTCGGCAGCATCCCCAGCTTCCTCTTTGCCCAAATCTTTGCGCTTTCAAGAAGGCTGTACACAACCGGCACAACTATTAGCGAAAGAAACATAGAACTTGTCATTCCGCCTATGATAACCCAGCCGATGCCCTTTTTCCATTCGGAACCCGCACCGCTGCCGAGTGCTATCGGTAGCATACCCACAATACACGATAGAGCAGTCATAAGTATGGGACGGAACCTGATTTCCACCGCTTCTACCAACGCTTTGTAAACACTGTTCTTCTCCTTCTTTATCTGGTTCGCAAAATCCACAACAAGAATAGCGTTCTTTGTGACCAAACCTACAAGCATTATTATGCCCAGCAACGTGAATATGCTCAAATTATTGCCGGTAATCGCGAGTATCCACAATGCCCCTATGATAGAGAAAGGAATAGAGAACAACACCACAAAGGGATAAAGATAACTCTCGTAAAGCGCAACCATAACCAAGTAAACAAGGAATATGGAAGTGAAAAGAGCTATGAACAATGCGCTGAAAGCATCTGCCTGATTTTTAAGCTGCCCCTCAACCTGATAGGTAATATCGGGATAATCCTTTAATTTTTCCTGCAATTTTGCTTCCAAGTCCTTGCCTATTTCACCTATTGAACGCCCTTCCGTGTAACCTTGGAAGGTGATGGAAGGAATACGCCCATAACGCTCCATCACATTAGGCCCCGTGCCCTCGGTGATGTCTGCAATTTGCTTTAGCTTAACCGGCGCTCCCAATTGGCTCAAAATAGTTAGATTGCCCACATCTTCTGCGCTGCGACGGTCAAAGTCGTCAAATCTTATGTTGATATCGTATTGATAATCGCCTTTTAGCAATTTGGCCGTTTGGTCTCCGGCAAAAGCGTATTGCAAGGTACCACCCACAGAACCCAAATCCAAACCGTGGCGTGCCATTTTTTCACGGTCAATATCAACCACAACTTCCGGTGCTCCCATATCGGAACTGAGTTTCATGCTGCGCATACCTTCAATTTTTAAAAGGGTGTCCACCATTGTGCCTGCAAAGGCTAACATGGTTTCTCTATCCGAACTCTGCAAAACTATTTGCACAGGGGCATTCATGCCACCGCCGCCGCCACCCATCATTTCGTCTGCTTTAACAATGGCTTTAACTCCGGCGTATTTTCCATTTATGTACCTTTCCAAATCTGCGGCAAAACTTTCCGAATTCCTTGAACGATATTTTTTCTCCACGAGTTTTATGCCTATATTTGTTTGGTAAGCGCCGCCGCTGCCAAATTGGGAACTATTCGCTCCAACACCGGCGTAAACGCTTGTGACTTCCGGCATTTGCAAAATATCATTTTCTATCTGCCTTGTGATTTCGTTGTTTTGCGTAACGGAAATATCCTTTACAAATTCTAAGGTTGCCGATACCCCATCGTTATCTCCGTTTGCCACCATTTCACTGCCTATATAACCCATAGGCACCAAAGCTACCGAAATAATAAAAAGCAAAATCGATAAAACCAAAGCAGTCTTGCGATGGTCCAAAGCCCAATGCAAAATCGACATAATTATTCCGTGAAGCACATCAACTATAGCTTCAAATCCATGAACCAAACCGCTCCAAAGACCCTTGTTTTCAATTCTTGTAAGTTTCCCAAAAGCGCTCGTCATCAGAGGAACCGCTGTAAATGCCACAAGCAAAGATATGGTGACCGAAATAACTATTGTGAGCGCAAATGCCTGAAGCACGGGGCGAAGTATGCCGGGCGCAACGGAAACCGGCAAGAACACCACCAAAAGCACCAAGGTCATCGATACTACGGAAAGCCCTATTTCCTTAATGCCGTCTATGGATGCATTAAAAGCGCTTTTTCCCATTTCCATATGGCGGTAAATATTTTCCAAAACTACAATAGCATCATCAACCAGAGTTCCTATTATCAAGGAAAGAGCGAGCAGGGTTACTATGTTCAAAGTGAAGTCCATTACCGCAAGCCCAATGAAAGTTGTAATCAGGGAGAGCGGAACCGCAACCATAACTATAATACCATTGCGGAGGGAGTGCAAAAAGAAAATCATAAGTATGGTTACAAATATCACCGCCAAAAGCAAATCAAAGGTTACCGAATTTGCGGCATTGCGAATAATTATGGAGCCATCCATCGCTATTCCGAATTTAAGCCCCTGTTCTTCGTAGCGTTTTTCCATCTCTTTTGCTTTCGCCTTTACCAAATCGGCTACCTCAACCGTGTTAGCATCGTCTTGTTTGGTTACATATAAGCCAACGGCGGGCTGCCCGTCAAGGCGGTAAAATCCGCTAACATCCTTAACGGCGTCCACCACTTCCGCTACATCCGAAACCTTGAGCAAAGAACCGTCTGCGTTTCTTTTGATTACCGTGTTGCCTATATCTTCCACTTCGCCGTATCTCGCCGAAAGCCTAATAGAGCTGGTTAAACTATCCGTTCTTATATTGCCGGTGGGGAAACTCATGTTATTTGTTTTAACCGTGTTCACAACCTGCAAAAGCGATAAATTTTGCGCCTGCAATTTTGCCGGGTCAACATTCACCTGAATTTCGCGCTGTGAAGCGGCCTGCATGGATACTTCGCCAACTCCCAAAATACTGGAAAATTCCGGCATTATACGGTAGTTTAAAAGATCGTACAAATCTGTCGCTGAGATTTTATCTGCCCTAACAGCCAAGTTCATTACCGGCATTGCGTTCATGTTTATTTTGATTATCATCGGGTCATAGACTTCGTCCGGCAATTCGGTTTTTACCGAACCCGCAAGCCTTGTGGCGTCGTTCAAGGCCACATCTACATCCGTCCCCTGTTTTAGCATCACTATTACAATGGAGGCATTTTCCCTTGACATGCTTCGCAGGTAATCCACGCCCTGCACGGAAGAAAGAGTTCCTTCCATCACCTTGCTCACGGAATTTTCAACTTCCGAAGGAGCCGCTCCGGGGTAAATGGTCACGACTATGAACAGAGGAAAATCTATGTTCGGCATCATTTCGTAGCGCAAGCTGCTATAGCTGATTGCGCCCAAAAACGCCAAAACCGTGAATATCACCACAACGAATGTGGGGCGTTTAATTGAGAGTTCTGAAAGACTCATTGTATAATCCTCACAGCGGCGCCTTCGTATAAGTTCTGATGACCGGTTACAACTATTTGCTCACCCACAGATAAGCCGCTATGCACAACAACATTTGAGCCTTCTACGGAACTAATGGCAATTTTCCTCGAAGTGGCTTTTTTTGCATTATCTATTAAGTAAACTCTTGGGTCTTTAATCCCATTTACAAGAGCATTTCTCGAAATTACAACGGCATTTTCCCTTGCCGGCAAGTCAAAACTCACGGTTGCGCTCAAATCCGGGCGAAGTTCGCTATCCTTTGTGTCGCCTTTAATCAAAACCTCAACGTTATACCTGCCGCTCATATCCGCCGCTATGCCGATATTGTTTATAGTTGCCGGAAAATTCTTGTTAAGAGCCTCTACGTAAATATTTGCCTCCATTCCATTGCGAACCTGCACAATTTCCCTTTCCGTTAAACCCACATTCATTATCATTTGCGAGAGATCCGCAACCCTGAACGTGGGCGAGCCACCTCCGATTACAGAACCGACTTCCACCATTCTGGAAATCACAACGCCCTTTTGCGGGCTTTTTACTGTGGTGTTGTTAAGCTGTTTTTGCAGAGCCACGACATTGGTATTAGCAGCTTCAACCGCAAGGGTCAATTGGTCCACGGTTTGCTGGGTTGCCGCTCCGCTTTGCGCCAAATTTTTAAAGCGGGCCAAGTCTCTTTTTGAATTTTCCAAATTTGCCCTAGCGGTTTCCAATTGCGTGGAAACTATGGTCGCGTCCACAAGGGCTAGCGGGGTGCCTTGATAAACCACATCGCCGACTTCCCTATAAAGGCGTTCTACCTGCCCTGCGGTCTCGGAAAGGACAACCACCTGCTTTTTTGCCTGCAAAACCCCGTTTATGCTTATGGAGCGGGCAAGAGTTTGCTGCCCAACCTCGTTGATAACAACCGGAATTTCCATTGTAGCGGCAGAGCGTTTTGAGAGTTCAGCCATTCTTCTGGATTTATTGTAATTCAGCAAAGCGAATGCGCCTGCGATTACCGCAATAATTAAAATGAGCGCCAACCAAGACTTTTTCATATCATTCCTTTTTTTAGCTTTTCAATAGAGAAAATAAGTAAATTTAAGCAATTTAGAGCAAATTTTTGCATTTGCAAGGATAAAAAGGAATTTTGAGGGGATAAAAGAATTTCTACCTTCTAGCAATGCTAAAAAAACATTCTTCTTTCGGCGGCATTAAAGGGCCTATTTTCACAATTGTGATGGATGGGGTTGGGATTTCCAAGAACGAACAGGGCAATGCGGTGACTTTTGCCCGCAAGCCCGTTTTGGATATGCTTTTTGCCAAGTATCCCAACATTACGCTCAGAGCGCACGGCACTGCGGTTGGAATGCCTAGCGATGAGGATATGGGAAATTCCGAGGTCGGGCATAATGCCATCGGAGCCGGGCAGGTGTATAATCAGGGAGCAGCCCTAGTTGCAGACTCTATAAAGGCAGGCGAAATTTGGGGCAGGGACTCTTGGAAAGAGATTGTAAAAGGCGCAGCAAACGGAACTTTGCATTTTATAGGTTTGTTTTCAGACGGCAACGTCCATAGCCATATAGACCATTTAAAGGCGATGATAGCCCAAGCTAAAAAAGAAGGTTTGAAGCGAGTTAGGGTTCACACGCTTTTAGACGGCAGGGATGTCCCGGAAACAAGTGCTTTGGATTATGTTGAACCCTTTGAAAAATTTTGCTCCGAATTGAGCGATGCTTCCTTTGATGTTTGCATCGCAAGCGGCGGCGGCAGAATGAAAATCACAATGGACAGGTATGAAGCGAATTGGAAGATGGTTGAACTCGGCTGGCAAACTCATATCTTAGGCGAGGGGGATAAGTTTGAGAGTGCCTCCCTTGCCATAAAGGCCCTGCGAGAAAAATCCAAGAAAACTATAGACCAAGACTTGCCGCCCTTTGTGATAGCGAAAAACGGCGAACCGGCAGGCACAGTTCAGGACGGCGACTCCGTTGTGTTCTTCAACTTCCGCGGCGATAGAGCCATTGAAATCACCCGTGCTTTTGAGGAAAAATCTTTTGACAAATTTGACCGCAAACGCTACCCAAAGGTCACTTATGCGGGAATGCTGCAATATGATGGCGATTTAAAACTCCCCTCTCGCTTTTTGGTGCCGCCTCCTGCGATCAAAAACACAAGCGGAGAATGGTTTTCAAAATGCGGCATAACGCAATACGCTTGTTCCGAGACGCAAAAATTCGGTCATGTGACATATTTTTGGAATGGCAACCGTTCCGGCAAATTTGACGGCGAAACATATTTTGAAGTTCCCAGCGACGTTATTCCCTTTGAGCAACGCCCGTGGATGAAAAGCGCAGAAATTGCAGACGCAGTGATAGAGGCTCTTAAAAGCGGGAAGTATAACACGCTTCGTTGCAACTTTGCAAATGGTGATATGGTTGGGCACACGGGTTCCTTTAGAGCGGCAACCATGGCGGTTGAGGCGGTGGATTTGGCATTAGCCCGCATTTTGCCTATAGTTGATGCTATGGGTGGGGTTGCATTGATAACCGCAGACCACGGCAATGCAGATGAGATGTATGAGATAGACAAAGAAACAAAGGCACCGGCAAAAAATGCGGACGGCAGCATAAAGGCAAAAACGGCTCATACATTAAACCCCGTCCCTTTTATTCTTTACGACAATGTAAGCGGCGGCAAACTTTCGCTAAAGAATTTGCCAAACGCAGGGCTTTCAAATATAGCAGCGACAACCGCTAATCTTTTGGGTTTTGAGAAACACGAGAGTTGGGATGAGTCGTTGTTAGTGGTTGGATAATTGTGAAAATAAACCATATAGCATTGTATGTGAATGATTTGGAAAAAATGAAATCATTTTATGAAAAGTATTTTGATGCAAAGTCAAATAAAATGTACCATAATCAAACCACAGGCTTAAAAACGTATTTTTTAGAATTTAATGATGGCTGCCGTATTGAGATTATGACAAAGCCAAATTTAAATGTTATAACCAAAGAATTGAATAATTCGGGGTATATTCATGTTGCGTTTAGCGTTGGAAGCAAAGAGAAAGTGGACGAATTGACAAATGAATTGGAAATTGACGGATGCAAAATTATAAGCAAGCCACGCAAAACGGGAGATGGTTATTATGAGAGCTGTGTTTTGGATCCGGAAGGTAATCAGATAGAGATCGTGGGGTGAATTAAAGGAGATATTGTTGATAAAGACAAGCCTGTTCTTGGGATAAGGCATTCATAGTTTGCACCGTAAGGTTGTGGTTTTGCCATTAAGTGTTTTTATTGATAAAAGAAATAAGTTTTTCCAATTCTTTTTCTGGTGAATACCACCAATTAGTTGACCAAATTCTATAAAAAATAAAACCATGCTTTTCGAGTTGCGATTGCCTGAATATATCCCAAGCGTATGCTTCATTGCTACTGTGATATTTTGCTCCATCACATTCGATAGCAATAGTTGGCTTATCATTTTGTTCCGGTTTAACAATAATATCTATTCTGAAACCACCGATTTTATATTGTTGCTCTAACCGTTCCTGTCCGATTTTTTCAGCAAGCCTGCAATAAACCTCTTCTTCAAATGGTGATTCGGAACCTTTTGAAGGTTCTATTGATGTAGAAGATGAATTATTTTCGCATAGTAACTTTAACAAAGATTCTTTTATTTCAATATTATTTTCACTTACGGCTTTAGAATATGCTAAATATGCATAAAAAATTGCCCGCCCATTATTTTTCATTTGCCTAAGCAAATCCGCATAGAGGTTGTAGTACTCTTGTGGAATTGAAGTGCATATAAAAATTTCATGTTTGGCTCTTGTTATTATTACATTCAAAAGTTTATATCCGTTACTTTGGATAATCGGGCCAAAATTTTGCCGAAAAGAATTGTCCTTGGTTTTCCCAAATGTTGTTGAAATAATTATTATATCCCTTTCATCTCCTTGAATATTTTCTAAATTTTTAACAAATAAGCCGGCGGTTTCCAAATCCGAGATTTTCTTATCATATTCCGGTTTTTGCCTATATTTTGTTATTCCTTCAAGAATTAAATTCCTTTGGAACAAATTAAATGTAGCTACGCCAACAGAAGGATACTCCCCATTTTCAAGCGGTTTGATGTCTAAAAGTATGTCAATAACTTTTTTAGCTTCATCTTCATTAACTTGCTCATGATAAAGTCCATTTACCTCAATAAAATGAATAGGTCTATATTCCTCCTTTGCCGGCATGGGAATTAACCGCCCGTTATAAAAAGCATTATTGGAGAATTGAATTAGATCCGGATGCCGGGAACGATAATGAACATTTAAATATGATTGCTTGTAATTGCTGTTTTCGGCATAAACAAGAAGCGATTCGCTATTCGCAAGGTCTATAGAATCGCTTTGTTTTTCAATTTGATCTTCTTCACCATCTTCATCTTCTTCCGTTTGA
>LIUG01000074.1:1767-4726 GCA_001462245.1 Candidatus Fibrimonas termitidis | reverse complement strand
TCATTGAATTTTTCCTTGATATTGGGAACAACCATAAGCTCCCAAAGCTCACCGAATTTGCGGTCAAATTTACCGGATCTTTTATTGCTATCTTCAATGTTTTTAGAAAGCCTCTTTACAGTTTCCTGTGTTTCTCGAACAGATTCCTGCGTTTCTCGAATAGCATCCCAAGCAGCAGCTTGAGCCAGCTCCAGTTTTGTCATAGAATTTTCTTCAGCCATAAATTCTCCGATTATTCTTTATTGATAATATAACAAATGTTCAGGCAAAATGGACAAAAAAAATTAATAATTGTCACTTTGCAAACATATGTTGACGTTATGCAAAAAAATGCAGAAAGTCGTATTTTTTTTCCCTCGAAATGCGTCTAATGGTTATGAACTTAAAAGATTCGCTTTCGTTTTTCTTTTTTGGGAATGTTTGCACCGGATGCGGGAGCAATTCTCAAAAGCTTGACCCGTGGCTTTGCTCAAACTGCAAAGATGAGCTTATTGCCTACGGCGAACATCCCATATGGCCGGGCAAAGAAGATGCTATTTGCCTTTTCCCCATGAATTCCCTCACAAGAAACCTTATTTTGGCGATGAAATACAAGGGTATGCCGAAAATAGCTTCTTATTTGGTAGCGCATTCCTCCGTTGGACGCAAAGGAGAAGCCTTGCAAATTTTGGAAAGCTGGGGAAAAAATATGCCCTTTATCCCCGTGCCTGTGCATAACGCTAGAATGCGTGAAAGGGGGTATAACCAAAGCGAGCAGGCAGCTCTTGAACTTGCGCTGCATTGCAACGGAAAATTGCAAACAAATATTTTAAAAAGGCGAATTTATAAGCCTTCGCAAACACTCTTAGGCAGCAATGCCCGTGCCTTTAATGTAGCAGGGGCTTTTGAAGCGAAAAGCGCAGAAAACACGAACATCGCTCCGCAAAACGGAATTGTTATTGTTGACGATGTTTACACAACCGGCGCTACAACTTCTTCCTGCGCGAGGGCGTTAAAAAGAGCGGGTTTTGAAAACATAAAGACCTGCACCCTGCTCTATGAACTTCCGGCAAGCGCAGCAGCAGACATGGTAGCAGACAAAAAACTCGGATGGAGAACGGAGAAGGAGTGACCGCTAGGCCTTAACAACCCAAACTTTTCCGGCTTCAACGAAATCTATTTTCACCTCTGTGCCGGATTCTATAAAGTCGCTCCTGGACTGGGCGTCAAGCATTTTATCTCCGAATTTTGCATGGCCGCAGGGGCGCAAATCCGTTAAGGCCACGCCTATATCGCCTTTTTTCACCTCATCGACAAATGCCTCAACAGGGGAGTACGCCTTGGACAAATCGGTTTTGTTTATAGGTGTGAACGCATCCGGAAGCATTGGTATTAAGAACCTTGAAGCTAAAATAGGCAAAGCGGAAGCAAGTGCCGCACATAGCATTATATATAGCAAACCGTATTGCCAACTGGCGAGAGAACCTATTTCCGGCGCAAACTCGGGCAAATTTGAAACATTAAAAGACATAACCAAGGCTGCTATAAAACAAATTATGCCAAGCGCCCCGCAAATTAAAAGCCCGGGCAAAACAAAAATTTCAAGGAGCATGAACACAACCCCAAGGCAAAGCAAAACAAGCGGCAATTTATCGTGCAAGTTGCTCGCATATTGTCCCAAAAATACTATTGCTATAAGCGTGATGCCAATAATGCCGAATGCTCCGAAGCCGGGAGTTTTAAATTCCATATAAAGCAAGCCAAAACCTAAAATCATAAGCACGCCTGATATTGCGCCTATAAACCTCGCTAAATTTTCTGCCCAAGAAATTTCAATAGTTATGATTTTTGCTATGCCCAACTCCTTTTTAAAATCTTCTACGGTTTCCGGAGTTCCTTTTGAAAATTTCAAGTGCAGGGCTTCTTCATTTGTCATGGTCAAGAGTTCGCCTGCTCTTACAAGAGTTTTTTTTGCCCATTTTTTTTGCTCATCTTCGGGCATATCATTGTACTCGGCTACATTCAAATAAATTGCGGTATCGGCATTTGAAAGCTCAATAACACCCAAATCCGGACTGACAAAGGCTTCGGAAAGCAGGCGAGGGTGGCCGTTCCGCTCCGCAAGATTGCGGAACTTTGCCCTCAAGGGCGATTGTATTTTTTCACCCACAATTTGCGGTTGCCCATCCGAGCTTTGCACTATAGGGGCGCAGTCTCCGATGGTGGTATGCGGAAGCATATACAGTTTATCGCTTGAAAGGGCTATCAAAGCTCCTGCGCTTATGGCTTTTTTTTGCACCAAGGCTATGGTTGGAATTTTCAGTGCCGTTATGGTATCTACAATGCTAAAAGCCGCATCCAAGCGGCCGCCGAATGTATTCACTTCAAAAACAATCATGTCCGGTTTTTTTGCAACAGCTTCTGCTATGGCTCGGCTGGTGTAATCGCTCATGCCTTGGTCAACATCTCCCTCCAGGGTTATCCATGCGGCGGTTTTGCCACCTTCTGCCATGTTTGCGATGGCAAGGGAAAACAGGATTAAAAAAAGAAAGCGGAACATTTTGAACTGCCTATTTTTTATCGTTTAGCATTATATGCAACACTTTTGCTACATTTTGCACAGCCTTTTCGCTCAATTGCTTGGGTTGGGCCTGCGTAAGGGGCTTTTTATAGGGCGAGATGAATTTATTGTTTTCCATAAGAGAGAAGATAGAAATCCTAATTTTTAACTGCAACTCTGAAACTTATATAACCGCCGCTTATGTTATCCATGTAGGGATCTGTTGAAAAGCGAGCATCAAAAGGATGGACCAAGCCCTTGCGAACTTTGACAAAATTAGGTTCGCAATTATCCGGTCCGCTTGGGTCATGGGTTATCCACGGGAATAAGCTATCAAAGCAATCGTTTGTCCATTCCCAATAATCCAAATTCCTCTGTATAACCGACGCAGTCTCAGCGTATTCCCACTGCGCTTCGGTC
>LIUG01000074.1:0-1643 GCA_001462245.1 Candidatus Fibrimonas termitidis | reverse complement strand
TCCCACTGCGCTTCGGTCGGTAATTTTACGGCATTTGAGCTTAAGCACATTTGCTCGGACAATCTTCTGCAAAATTCCACAGCCTTAAACCAGGATACCCCTTCTATAGGAAGCTCATCGTCTTTTACTGCCGAGGGATTCTCATTCATAACGGTTCTGTATTGCTTTTGCGTAATTAAATATTTGGAAATACGATAGGCTTCCATTGTTATTGGCGTTGAACCCGAACCATGCACGTATGAATTTGCAGGAGCGGACTGTAAGTTTAAATTTATATTCAAAGGAACACACGAACTGCTGGAGCTAACCGTGCTGCTTGAAGAAAGCTGCGAATCGGAAGACAATTCGCCATTGTTGCTGTTGCTGGAATTAGGCTCCCAGCTAACCTCGCCGCAGGCCATAAAAAGCAAACTCAATAACATCAACAAATTAGCCACGTCTATTCTCCGAATCTATTAAAATAGTAAAATTTTCTACATTCCCCCCATGCCCATAAACAGTATAAGCCCGCAAATACTTTCCGAAATAAAAGGCAAATTCGCCGAGGACACTTTGCTTTCCGGAATTGCAACAAAAAATTCGGAAGCAATTAGGTATTTTTCGGAAAATCGCGAAAACGAAATCCGGCCCCCGTTTTTTCATGATACGGATCGCATAATACATTCCAAAGCCTACACCAGATACATAGATAAAACGCAGGTTTTTTACCTATGCGAAAACGATAATTTAACGCATAGGGTGCTGCATGTTCAGCTCGTTGCAAAAATAGCCAGAACTATCGGGCGCATTTTGAAATGCAACGAAGATTTGATAGAGGCAATAGCCTTGGGGCACGATGTTGGGCACGCTCCGTTTGGGCATACAGGAGAGAGATTTGTCTCCGTTTTTTTGAAGGAGAAAAAAGAGGGTTGTTTTTGCCACAATGCCCAGAGCTTTAGGTTGCTGCACGAGATTGAAAAAAACGAGAGCAGAAATCACATAAATTTGTGCGTTCAAACTTTAGACGGCATTCTTTGCCACAATGGTGAGTGGGTTGTTGAGGTGTATAAGAGCAATCCGGCTAAAACAAAGGAAATGCTTTTTGAAGATTATCAAAAATGCCTTGTTGATGAGACGCAAACGAAAAGTCTGCGCCCAATGACATTGGAGGGCTGCATAGTGAGGGTTTCCGATGTTATAGCTTATATTGGCAGGGATATTGAAGATGCAATAGCCGTGAATTTGATAAGTAGAGAGGATATTCCCGCAGATATTTGCGAGATTTTAGGAAACTCAAACAAGCTAATAGTCAATTCTCTGGTTTTGGACATAATAAACAACAGTTATGGCAAAAACTTCATATCTTTTTCAAAGGAGGTTTTCAAAGCCTTAGACAATTTAAAAAGCTGGAATTACAATAATATTTACAACAGTCCTAAAAAGATGTCCGAAGATGATAAAATACAAGTAATGTTCAATTCCGTGCTAAATTCTCTTTTCAGCGAAAATTTGAGCGGAAATATCAAATTGCAATATGAAAAATGGAAAAGCGAGCAGAGCAAGGATTACTTTAAAGCAAACGGTTCGGCACGTATTGCCGCAGACTACCTCTCCGGCATGACAGACGATTTTTTAATGACCTCCTACAAGGAGCTTGTTGTGCC
>LIUG01000073.1 GCA_001462245.1 Candidatus Fibrimonas termitidis | reverse complement strand
AATTTATCATTCTAGAAACAGCTCGGCTTCGTCGACAAAGCACAGTTTTGCAATCTTTGTTTTCAAATTTTCCGGGACATGGTCAAAGGCATTGATATTGCTTTCCACGGCAATTTGGCACAGTTCTATAGTCTTCAATTTATCCGGGATATGCTCAAGGGTAATGCCCCATTCTTTGACGGCGGCCAAGCATATCTCCGCAGTTTTCAATTTCTCAGGGACAAGCTGAATGGCAGGAAGCCATTCTTGTACGGCGGTTAAGCACATCTCCTCAGTTTTAAAATTATCCGGGACATACTTAAAGGCAAGTACATCGCCTTGCACAGCAGTTTGGCACATTTCCGCAGTTTTCAAATGCTCCGGGATATGTTCAAGGGCAAGTACATTTTTTTGCACAGCGGTCAGGCATAGTTCTTTTGTCTTCAATTTCTCTGGGACATGTTCAAGGGCTTCGCCATGTTGTTGCACAGCAGCCAAGCACATTTCTGCAGTTTTCCATTTCTCTGGGACAAATTGAAGGGCAAAGCCCCATTCATGTACGGTGGCAAAGCACAATTCCACAGTCTTCAAATGTTCCGGTACATACATAAAGGCGCAGACCCATGCTTGCATGGCGGCTTGGCACATCTCCGCAGTTCTCAAATGCTCAGGGACATACTCAAGGGCAGAGCCAGCTTGTTTCACGGCGGCTAGGTACAGTTCTGCAGTCTTCCATTTCTCAGGGACATGCTTAAGGGCATCGCTGCTTTTTTGCACTGCGGTCATACACATCTCCTCAGTCTTGAATTTCTCCGGGACATCAGCAAGGTAAAAGACTCCTTTTTGCACAACGACCAAGTACATATTAGCTTTCAAATTCTCCGGGACATATTCAAAAGCACCATTGCTTTTTTGCACAGCGGCTAAGCACATTTCCGCTGTCTTCAAATTCTCCGGGACATACTCAAGGGCATAGCCATTGTCTTGCACAGCGGCTAAGCACAATTCCACTGTCTTAAATTTCTCAGGAACATACTCAAGGGCTTCACCATGCCGTTTCACAGCGACTAAGCACATCTTCGCAGTAATAATATCTTCCGGGGCATAAGCAAGGACATTGCCTTTTTTTCCCAATTCAAAAATCCACTCTGCTTCTGTTAGCCCATGCTCTATTATCTTAGCCATTATATATCTCCCGAATCTTCTCCTTCTTCAAATGTTCCGGGACATACTTAAAAGCAAGTACATCATTTTGCGTGGCAGCTAGGCATATCTCCTCCGTTTTCAATATCTCAGGAACATACTCAAGGGCTTGGCCATCGTTTTGCACGGCGATCATGCACATCTCCACTGTCAGCCAATTCTCAGGGATAAACATAAGGGCAGGGCCAAATGATTGTATAGCGGTCAAGCACATCTCATGCGTCTTAAATTTTTCAGGGACATCAGCAAGGGCAGAGCCACAGTTTTGTACGGCAACTGAGCACATCTCCGCAGTCTTCAAATTTTCCGGGACATCGGCAAGGGCATCGCCATCGCTTTTCACGGCGGCCCAGCACATTTCCTTTGTTCTCAAATTTTTCGGGACAAACTGAAGAGCCTTGCCTTTGTTTTGCACGATGGCTAGGCATAGCTCCGCAGTCTTAAAGTTCTCAGAGACACACCGAAAGGCAAAGCCACTTTCTTTCACGGCGGTCAAGCATAGCTCTGTCGTAAGCAAATTTTCCGGGACATATCTAATGGCATCGCCATCTTGTTGCACAGCGATCATGCACATTTCTTCCGTCTTCAAATTCTCCGGGACATATTTAAGGGCTTCGCCATGTCGTTTCACGGCAACTGAGCACATCTTCGCAGTTATAATATCTTTTGGGGCATAAGCAAGGACATTGCCTTTTTTTCCCAATTCAAAAATCCACTCTGCTTCTGTTAGCCCATGCTCTATTATCCTAGCCATTGGGGGGCAAATATAGAAATTATTCAACCAAACAGGCAAAGCTATTAAAGTATATGTTAAAGGCAAAAAAGCATTTGAGGCAGACCCCGCCTGCGGGAATTATTATGTGTTGCTATCTCGTTTGGAAAGCGAGGGGTTGTATTTTTCGGAGTGAAGACAAGCAGCTTTCTATATTTACCATCAACTCAAATCAAGAGAAATCTATGAACAAAGCTATATGGATTTTATGTTTGCTGCTAGCCTCCCTCGCCTTTGCTCAAAGGCAGAGCGTAGTAGTGCTGCCCTCGCTGGCTACCCCGGAAACAAAGCTCACTCCAAAGCAGAAGGAACTTTTGACGGAAGAAGTGCGAACTATTGCGGCGAAACTGCCGTCAGCGGGTTTCTTTTTGATGAAGCAGGATGAGGTGAACGAGGTGCTTGGAGACGAAGCCTTTGTGAGTGCTTGCGAAGAAGGCACTTGCGTGGGACAATTGGTTAAGCAGCTTCAGGCTAATTTCGGGGCTAGGTGCGATGCTTACGCTGTGGGCGGGCAATTATATTTGAAGTTTGAACTTTATGGCACTTTTAAGGGTCAGAACGAGGCTCAGACCATTGACCAGTTCAATGACCCTGTGAAGAGTTTTGCAGATATGCAAGCTGTGATAAAGAAGAAAGTCCCAGCCATATTCAATATGATCACAAAATCTCCGCAGGATGCTTGCGTGGCTGGCGGGAATGTGTGGGAAAACGGGGTTTGCAAAACGGCGGAGCAGATAGCGATGGAGTTTTGCCAGTCCGAGGGCAAAACTTGGATAAACGGTGCTTGCAAGTCTAGAGCACAAATAGCCTGCGAAGCCACAGCAGGGAGAAAGTGGGTTGGCGAGGAGTGTGTTCCTTCCCTGCCTTCTTCTGCTTCTCAACAATCGGTAGCTAGCTCCAATGCAATAAAATCTGCGGTGGAGGATGTAACTAAAGAACCCTCAAACCCCGGTGTTTGGGACCGGCTTAGGTGGCCGGTGAGGATTTTCGCTTTTACTGCCGCAGCATATTTAGGTGCTAATGCTGTATACAATCATTTAGAGGCAAAAGACAAACTTGACAAATTGAATGATTTGAAAAAGGATCCGCAGTTGGATGAAGCGTGGATAAAAGCGTATAAAGATAATACGGATGCAGTCAGGAAGAGCGAATTGAGACGTAACATTTGTGTCGGTGCAGCCGGTGTGTTTGCCATTGGCGGTATATTCACATTTTTCTTTTAGGAAGTTTTTATGAAAAAGATTCTGATTTTTGCGATGTTAGGTTTTGCGAGCGGTTTGCTATTTTCCTGTACATCGGATATAGAACCGATAGAACAAGTTTTGGAGCGAGTAAAAAGTTCAAGTTCGTTAGATCCGAGTTCTAGCTCGTTAGTTCCAAGCTCTAGTTCGTCCACTCCAAGCAGTAGTTCAGAGATTCCAAGCTCTAGTTCGTTGGTTCCAAGCAGTAGCTCTGAGATTCCAAGTTCTAGTTCATTAGTTCCAAGCAGTAGTTCAGAGATTCCAAGTTCTAGTTCGTTGGTTCCAAGCAGTAGCTCTGAGATTCCAAGTTCAAGTTCGTTAGATCCGAGTTCTAGCTCGTTAGTTCCAAGCTCTAGTTCATTAGCTCCAAGCAGTAGTTCAGAGATTCCAAGTTCTAGTTCATTAGTTCCAAGCAGTAGTTCGTCTGCTTTGCCGAGTTCATCTAGCGTTGTTACGAGTAGCAGTTCAGTTGAACCGTCCAGTTCGTCTGCCTTGCCGAGTTCGTCAAGTGTTGCGTCTAGTAGCAGTTCGTACGGAGGTTTGTGTGCAGGTTTTGTATATGGGACTGAAAGAGAACATTACGGCAAAATGAAAAAGCAGTTTTGCGATGAACGAGACGGCAAGAGATATGTGTATGTGACTATTGGCACTCAAACTTGGATGGCGGAGAATTTGAATTACGCTGCTTCAGGAAGCAAGTGCGGAGATGGCAGTTCCCTTAGTGACAACAACACGACATCTTGCGACACTTATGGCAGGCTTTACAATTGGTCAACGGCTATGAACAATTCGGCAAGCTCAACCGCTGTTCCTAGCGGAGTTCGTGGCGTTTGCCCCAATGGCTGGCATTTGCCTAGCGAAGCAGAATGGGAAATGATGACAGATTATATCGGCGGTGCTAGCACCGAGGGAATAAAACTAAAAGCAAAAAGTGGCTGGGATAATTATAACGGAGCATTAGGCAATGGCACGGATGATTATGGTTTTTCCGCCCTTCCGGGTGGCTACGGCTACTCCGATTGGCTCTTCGGCAATCCCGACTACGCCGGCAACTGGTGGAGTTCCACAGTGGACGAGGACTTCGGCAGCTACGCTTACTATCGGCACATAGGCTACAACGACGAGGGCGCGGACTGGTTCGACAGCGTTAATGGCGACTTGTTTTCTGTTCGTTGTGTCCGGGACGTGCACCAGTGAGGTGTATGATGAATAGTTTGGTGCGACACCAAATCCGGCAAAGTTTAGCGAACCTCCGTTATCTTCAGCACCGGTTAGAAAATTTCCGCTTCAGTCATTTAATAAAACTCCTTCTTTAACCGCATATTTAAAAAACGTGTCTTCACCTGTTTTTGAGACAATTTCGAGAGTTTGCTTTCCCAATGCTTTTTTAGATAGCAAAAAAGAGCCTCCTAAAACCCGCCCTTGAAAATGCTCAACCTACCTCCCCGCCAACTGCTCCAATCCTTTTATATGGTTTGCGGCGTATGGGATTGCTTCTTCGGTTATGAGTGCTGAGTTGGTTTTTGCTAAGGTTTCTGAGCGTTTGTAAAAATCAACTTCGAATGCTTGGCCAACTTCTCTCGGCAAGCCGCTGTCCATTAACGATTTTAGCCTAGAGCGGTAGCCATTTACCGCTCTTTGTATTTCTTCGTCAAATTGACGGAGATAAGTTATAAATTCTCTTAGCTTTGATATCTGCAACTGATACTGCTGACTTGACATTTTATGCTCCTGGGTTTGAGTGTTGGTTAGAATTTAGAAAATTTACTATGTTACTAGCAGAGAGGTATTTTCATGCAGCTAAAAGATTCCGCAGCAGTGGCATATTCGGCAGAGTCGCCTGTGTTAACCGTTAGCGTGTTAAAGAACGGTGCAATGAGTATTTTACAGTCGCTGGCGGATTTGGGGATTATAAGTATCAAAAAAACAGAGATTGGAAAGCGAGAAGTTATTTTAGATGGCGATTCTTTTGAAAGTGATCAAAAATATTTTGAGCAAATACCCGGATTTTTTGAGAAATTGGATATGGCATCTGCCGAGCCTGTTGGCTCTGGTGAAATTTATGATGAAAAAACTTTTTCAAAATCCGCCGCCGTATGAAAAATTACAGCCTTATAGAGATAACGTTTATTCAAGGCGAATAAATAAACAGCATAGATTGGTTTATGAAGTAGCTGTGGAAACAAAATATATACGGATTCTTAGTATGTGGACACATTATGAATGAAAGCTTATACCTGTCTAAGCTGTGTACTTATTTCTTAAGTGAGCGTGCTTTTAGGGATTGCCTGATAGTGCTTGTTGGCTTTCATGGGGGTAAATATAGAAAGTTTTTGTTGTTATAAAATACAATTGAACGATATGGCAAAAAGCTAACTTACCTTCCGCAAGATTTACATTTTTTAGTGAATATCCCCCCCATTTGTCCACCGCAATAATAACATAAACCTTGTTTTGCCCAATTTTCTTGACGATGCTTTTTTTCAAGTTTGAGTCGTTCTTGCCGTTGTTTATCTTCTTCCCTTCGCCGTTCCACTTGTTGCAAATCAACAGGACCAATATTAGTCCAATTTCCAGTGTTGCACTGGCCATCTCTATTGTCCCCGACCGCAACAACCGTGCCATCCGATTTCAAGCCGACTGTATAAAAATTACCCGCAGAAATACATCTTTGAAGCTTGGCAATTTTGTTACGCAATCTAGCATTACGCTCTTTGTATAACGGTCGCAATCTTTCTGCCTCTTTTTCAAGAGGAGCTACATGTTTCTCAATCTCGCCTTCCGTTATGCACTTCAAGTCTTTTAAATAATCGTCATAAGTAGCCATAATTTCTCCTAAATTAATCCGCAAACTCTTCAAGGCATTCTTTTTCAAGCCGTTCCCATGCTGTTAGATTTTCCTGCTTTTCGCTTTTCAACTTATCAGATAAAAATTTTATCTCGCTTTTAAGCGGAACAACCTTTTCCTTAACAACATTATCCGTTGTATGCCCCAACTCTTTCAAATACCTTTCATAACTCGCCATAAAACCTCCTACAAACTGTAAACCTTTATTTTCCTAATCCCATTCGCCTGCGAAGTCTCAATATTCGCAATATTCAAATTATCCGGCGTTGCTTTCTCCGCCCCAATATCATTGCTCTGGAAAATCTTATAACCCTCCCCGCCACGCAGCTCAACCTTAACATTAAACTCACCCAGCACGGAATGAACATCCAAAACATTCTTCAAATTCTCATAGCTGCTCGCATGAACAATGCAATGAACCCCAACGCCAGGGCCGTCTTTCAATATCCCCACAAGCTTCACCGCAAGCGGAGAATCCGTATAACCGCTCTTACGCAAAGACCTCAAATTGTAAATATCCGCAAACGCCAAAATAATCCTGCTCTTGTTTGACTCTTCCTTCCTCTTCTCAACCTCATCAAAAACCGCCTCTATGACTTTTTCCATTTCCTTGTCGCCTTCCAAAAGCTTCACATTACCGAACTTCTCAGGCAAAGAATCAAGACGGTCGTAATAATCATTATCCATATTCACCTTATTGCAAATATAAACCTGGCTACCCTCAATGCTCTGCGGAATAATCTGCGAAATCGAATGATTGAAAATAGACATCGCCGCCAAAATATCCTGGCCTACTACCAAAACATTGGACTCGTTCTGCCTCAGCAAAGAATAAAAAGAATGCTCCTCTTCCAACGCCACAGGCTCGCCTATATAACCTTGCACTTGCGATAATCCGGCGTGTATTCCTTTGGAATGCTCTTGTTGTTCTCAATGCTCGCACTAACATTCCCATCATACAAAAATCTTGGGAAAGGCCTGTCCGTCTTATATTCTCCAACAGACTTCTCCTGCAAAGAAGAAATCTTTTTGGCAATCTCCTTATCGCTTATGTAAGCCACCTGAAAACGCACGTTGCCTTCCGTAAGACCGCTCTTGGCATGTCTAAAACGGCGGCTTCCAATGCCCTTTTAAGCTGGCTTTGGTCTGTCAATATATTTTCGCCCTTTATTTTCCTGTCTATCTGCGAAAGCCCGATTAAATTTCGCCCGGAGCCTGTGCCATCGTAAAGGGTTAGCTTTAGCAAACCCGGATTTATTTGGAGCAGCAGCCTTAAAATAAGGGACTGTATTGTTTTGTAAATAACATCCCTGTTCTTCTGTGTTTGCAAAAAGCAAATCCCGTTTGTTTCGCCAATGGGAAGCAGTGCTGGGGCTTGGGTATTTCCCAATAGTGAGCTATATTCTCCAAAATACACGCCCTGCCTTGGGAAAGCCGAGGGGGGAAGCTTTTTAATGTCTATTTCTTTTGTTTCTATGAATTCCATGGCGGGAATATAGTAAAATTCCCCTCAATTCGCCGTATATAACTGCTTATACGGATTTTTCGCATTGGGTTTTAATATATAAAACCTGTCTTTCAAAAGCGGGTCTGCCTTCATGCCGAAATATCCCGCAAATTCGGTGATATACGGCTCTGCCTCCTGCAAATCTTTAGCAGTGGCGATTTCGGCCACAACCTGCGCCGGCAACCCGACCAGTTCCTTTTTTGTCCTGATAAAGATTTTTCCTCCGTGCATACCTGTTCCTGTGAAATTCCCTATCGGAACATCTTCCGAACCTATGCCGAGCACCACGATAATGCCACCGGCTAGGTATTCGCCGAGAAAGCTGCCAACTCTGTTGCCTATGACTATTACAGGTTTCCTGTCTTTGTATTCCTTCATGTGAATACCGGTTCTGTATCCGGAATTGCCGCGAACATAGATGCCGCCGCCCCGCATGGCATAACCCAGCGTATCTCCGGCATTGCCGTGGACTATGATTTTGCCGTAGTTCAAAGTATCGCCTACAGCGTCTTGCACGTTGCCGTTTACCTCAATAACGCCGCCATCGAGGTAAGCCCCCAAAGCGTTGCCCGGAGTTCCGTTTATGGTGAGCTTTTTCCCTTTCATGGCACTACCGATAAACCTTTGCCCATAGCAATTATCTATGCAAACATCTCCAGAAGCGGCCTTCACCTGCCGATTGAGTTCCTTGAAATCAAGGTCTTGCGCTGATATGGTTTTCATTTTGTCTCCATCTCATTAAAGTGAAAAAGCGCATGTTCCTTTACGCTCGCCCAAAGACGACCATAAAAAAACACACGCCTTTGTGTGCTGGCAACCCGCATTAACGGGGTTACAGAGTAAAATATAGAAATATTTTGCGGGCTTGTCAAGGCATTTTTTAGGCAGGCATTGATTTCAAAATTGATTCCAAAATAAAACCAAATCCGTTTAGGGAGGCTTCTATTATGTCTTTGCGTTCTTTGAAGGCCGTGGCCGCCTTCGCCCATTGAAATTAAGTATCTGCGGGTTCCGTAAATTCAGTCCCTCTGCTCGTATGCCAAATAAAATCTTTTCCCTTATCTCGTTTATTATCATTTCAGTTGGTCTCAATTCTCCCCTGTCTGCTTGTTCCAAGCTTATTTTCAATCGCCTCTTTAATTCTATCTCGTCCATCAAATCATCCACCCAATGATCTATTCCTAGAACACTCATCGCCTCTTTTATCTCCGTGTCATTCACTAAAACTTCTGTTGCCATACGCCATCCTCTCTTTTGGGGAATATACAAAATTTTCATACCTATGCCCTCTGGGTGCTTTTGCCACCATTTGGCACACTACCCTTCCCTAAACACATATTCCAAAATAAAACCAAATCCGTTTAGGGAGGCTTCTATTGTTGTTGAGTGGAAGATTCAAATTCTTTTATGAATTCTTCTGGGGAAAGAACGGGAACTCCCGAATTGGTAAAATCTGGTAAGTTACGAGTTACTATGTAATCCGCATTAAATTCCTTTGCACATTCCAGTTGCAAAGCATCTTCAAAATCATCTATAGTATCATTTTTTAGAGCTTGAACTATTTGATGTTTCCCAACTGTAACTATATCCACATATTCCAATACGCCTAATAAAAGTTCCTTACGTTC
>LIUG01000072.1:388-3487 GCA_001462245.1 Candidatus Fibrimonas termitidis | reverse complement strand
AAGGAATCGCGGGATAACGACAGCCTGTCAAAAATACCCTTGACAAACTTTTTTTATTTTGCTATATTTGGTACCGATTATGACTTTGAGCAACAAAATATCATTCTCTAAACACCTGTGCTGTCGAGTGTTCTCCAGCAACAGACTGTGTTGTTGTTGCTAAAATTTCCGAAAAAACCTATATTCCACGGTGAGCTTTCGCACCATAAAAGAGGCAGAATTTCCATTTAACCAATAACCTATGAGGTTTCTATGAAAAAGTATCGCCTTGATACGCACGCTGTCCATAAGGGACTCGTCTCAATAACCGCTTTCTTCTTGCTGGTGCTCATTCTGGCCTCTTCTGCTTACGGGCAAAAAAAGGTCACACTGCTCAATGTCTCATACGACCCTACCAGGGAATTGTATCAGGACTACAATAAAGTGTTTGCCGAGTATTACAAGGGAAAAACAGGCACGGAAGTCACTATTAACCAATCTCACGCCGGCTCCGGAGGGCAGGCGAGAAGCGTCATTGAAGGAAACGAAGCCGATGTGGTGACTCTCGCTCTCGCTTTTGATATAGACGCAATCGGTGCAGCACGGAAAGGCCTTATAGCCGAGAATTGGATCACACGTTTACCGCACAACAGCTCGCCTTATACCTCTACCATTGTTTTTCTCGTTCGCAAAGGCAACCCTAAAAACATAAAAGACTGGGACGACCTTGTGAAACCGGGCGTGAACGTGATAACTCCCGATCCGAAAACATCGGGTGGAGCACGCTGGAATTATATAGCGGCATGGGGTTACGCTCGCATCAAATACGGTGGCGAGGATAAGGCCCGTGATTTTGTTAAAAAACTCTACGCCAATGTTTCGGTTTTGGATCCGGGAGCACGAGGCTCTACAAATACCTTTGTGCAACGTGGTTTGGGAGATGTGCTGCTTGCATGGGAAAATGAAGCGCACTTGGTTATCAAAGAGCTTGGCAATGGCAGCAACTTTGAAATAGTCACTCCAAGCATAAGCATACTGGCGGAACCTTCCGTAACATATGTTGACGGCGTGGTAAATAAACGTGGCACAAAGGATGTAGCCTCTGCCTATTTAGAATACCTATATTCGGAAAATGCGCAACGAATTATCGGCAAGCATTATTACCGTCCTTCCAATGAAACAATTGCCAAAGAATTCTCAAACACGTTTGCCAGCCTGCGCTTGCTTACAATTGACAAGGATTTTGGAGGATGGCAGGCTGCGAATAAATTGCATTTTGCCGACAAAGGCCAATTTGACCAAATAATGGCGGAGTTAAAAAAGAAATGAAATTCCCGATAAAAATGAAACGCGACAGGGGAAAAATACCCGGTTTTGGCATAAGCTTAGGGCTAAGCCTGAGCTACATATCCTTCCTTATACTGATACCGATATCTTCCCTTGTCCTTTATGCGGCGAAAATTCCGCTAAAAGAGTACTTTGAGATTATTCTGGACGAACGGGTTATTGCCGCATTTAAGATTTCATTTTTCTCGGCTACAACCGCCGCGCTGATAAATTTTATATTCGGTTTTATTATCGCATGGATTTTAGCGCGGCATAATTTTTTCGGAAAGAAAATAGTTGATGCCTGCATAGACTTGCCCTTTGCCATCCCCACCGCTGTAGCCGGCATTTCGCTCGCCCAGGTGTTTTCGCCTAATGGCTTCTTGGGGAAATTTCTTGCGCAGTTCAATATCTCGCTCGGATTTTCAACTGCGGGCATAGTAATTGCGCTTGTCTTTATCGGGCTTCCCTTTGTGGTGCGCACCGTGCAGCCCGTTATTGAGGAGTTTGATAGCGTGGTAGAAGAAGCAGCGGCAAGTCTTGGGGCTAATTATTTCCAGATTTTTTTCAAGGTAATCTTCCCTTCGGTATTGCCAGCCCTTATCACTGGAACAGCAATGGCCTTTGCCCGTGGACTCGGTGAATATGGCTCCGTTATTTTCATCTCCAGCAATATGCCTTATGTAAGCGAAATAGTTCCTCTGTTAATCATAAAAAAACTCATGCAGTTTGATTATGTGAGCGCGAGTGCTATTGGCGTAACCATGCTTATGATAGCCTTTATCATGCTGCTCGTTATCAATTTTCTTCAAAACAAAATGTCAAAGGAGCGTTCCTAATGGTTAAAAAAAGAATTGTTCAAGAACCGCTGTGGGTAAAGATTTTATTGTTCTTTATCTCCGGCGTGTTTTTATCCGTATTCATAGCTTTGCCGTTGATAACAATTTTTCAGGAGGCCTTGAAATCCGGTATAATTGTTTATCTGCAAACTTTCACCGACCCGGGTGTCGCATCTGCAATACGCCTTTCCCTGCTCACGATATTAATCTGCGTTCCGATTAATACTTTTTTTGGAATCTTTATCGCATGGCTGGTGACGAAGTACGAATTCCCCGGCAAGAGAATTCTGATTACGGCTATTGAAGTGCCGTTCAGTATTTCTCCTGTGATAGCGGGGCTTCTTTTCATTTTCATGTTCGGTGCCATAGGATGGTTTGGAACTTGGCTTATTGACCACGGCATAAAAATCGTTTTCGCCTTCCCCGGAATAATCCTCGCAGTTCTTTTTGTCTCTTTCCCATTTGTAGCCCGTGAACTCATACCGCTTATGCGAGTGCTCGGCAAGGACGATGAGGAAGCTGCCCTCACCTTGGGGGCTTCGGGCTTTCAGATTTTTTGGAAAGTGACCCTTCCGAATATAAAATGGGGTTTGCTATATGGAATAATACTTACAAACGCCAGAGCCTTAGGAGAATTCGGAGCGGTGTCCGTTGTGTCCGGGCTTGTCCGGGGTGTAACGACAACCATGCCGCTCTACATAGATATTCTTTACGGAGAATATATGTTCAGAGCCGCCTTTGCCGTAGCATCTATTATGACATTTTTGGCTTTGGTGACAATTATTGCGAAAGCTGTGTTGGAGTATTTCATAGCGGCTCAGAGAAAATCCATGGAGGTGGAGATACAGCTATAAACGGCAAAATTTCTAAATTAACTCCAATGCTCCGCAAACTTCCTCTCTCTGGTGTTCGGCGACTACAAGAATGCGTTGAAACAGATTGAGGATAAGAAATA
>LIUG01000072.1:0-135 GCA_001462245.1 Candidatus Fibrimonas termitidis | reverse complement strand
AAAAACAAAAATACCCTTGACAAAGCCAAATAAATTTTCTATATTTGCCCTATATGGCTTATTTTTGCAAAATAATGCTTTCCGCTAGAGCCTCATATACAAGCTTTGGAATACGGAGCATATATTGCGATTTTG
>LIUG01000071.1:433-14983 GCA_001462245.1 Candidatus Fibrimonas termitidis | reverse complement strand
TGCACTCTGGGCATAGAAAGGTTTGGGCTTCCGAGATTGGATTCATAAGATTGAACCGTTAAACTGGCGTATGAGCAAATAGCTGTAATTGCGACTAAAACAAAAAAACGCATATTTCCCCTTTTCTATAAAACAAACGCAAATATAAAAATATTTTCTTGATTTGTCAAGGTATTTTTTAGTGCAGTGTATTTTTTAGTGCAGGGGGCTATTTTTCACCCAAGCTTTTTTTTCACTCTCTAAGCTATATTTTTCTATATTTCCCCCATCAAACCCAAAAGGAGTTGTCAAAATGGCAAAAATCAAATCCGTAGTAGGCCGGCAAATTTTAGATTCGCGCGGCAATCCAACCGTTGAAGTGGAAATAACGCTGGCCGATGGCTTTGTAGCCCGTGCCGCTGTTCCAAGTGGAGCCAGCACCGGTGAGTATGAAGCGTGCGAACTGCGAGACGGCAATAAAAAGGTGTATCAGGGCAAAGGCGTGCTCAAAGCCGTGGCTAACGTGAATACCGCTATCGCAAAGCTGCTCAAAGGAAAAGACCCCTTGAAACAAAAAGAACTGGACACAGCGATGATTAAACTGGACGGCACAAAAAACAAAAGCAAACTTGGAGCAAACGCTATTCTCGGTGCATCTATGGCCATCACGGTTGCCGGTGCCCATGTAAGCAAACAGCCGCTTTGGAAATACATAGGCAAATTGCACGGCACAAAAAAATTCATCTTGCCCACACCCATGGCTAACATAGTCAACGGCGGCAAACACGCAGATAATAAGATTGATTTCCAAGAATTTATGATTATGCCCGTTGGCGCAAAATCCTTCTCCGAGGGCTTGCGCTGGATAACGGAAATTTTCCATGTGCTAAAAGGCCTGCTCAAAAAAGACAAACTGGCAACCTCTGTTGGCGACGAAGGCGGCTTTGCCCCGAACCTCACCAATGACGAGGCCCTTGAATACATAATGAAAGCGATTAAGGAAGCCGGATACAAACCGGGTTCTCAGATTGCAATCGCTCTTGACTGCGCATCTTCCGAACTCTTTGACGAAGGCGAACGCAAAGGCTATAAATTCTGGAAATCCGAGCCGGGCAAACTTTACACCGCCCAAGAGATGGTTGCAAAGTACACCGACTGGGCAAAAAAATATCCCATAGTTTCAATTGAAGACGGCCTTGACCAGAACGATTGGAACGGCTATGTTGAGTTCACAAAGAAACTCGGCGCAAAAGTACAGCTTGTGGGCGATGACTTTTTTGTCACCAATCCGGAGCGTTTGGCAAAGGGCATCAAGATGAAAGCCGCCAATGCCATCCTCATCAAGGTAAACCAAATAGGCACGGTAACCGAGACGCTGGAAGCTATTAAAATAGCTCAAAAAGCGGGCTACGGGGTTATCTCTTCTCACCGCTCCGGCGAAACAGAAGATGCCTTTATCGCAGACCTTGCTGTTGGCACAGGCGCAGGCCAAATCAAAACCGGCTCGCTTTCTCGCACCGACCGCATTTGCAAATACAATCAGCTTCTTCGCATAGAAGAGCAGCTTGGCAAAAAGGCCGTGTATCAGGGAAAAATAAAATAGCGATTAACTAAGCCTATATGCCAAATACCGAAATCTATTGGAACTCCGACCGCAAAATGCGGCTTGTTTTTGCAGCTTTCGGTATTATGGCATTTTTTATACTGCTTTACTATTTATCCGAAGTTCTAATCCCATTTGTTGTAGCGTTTTTACTCGCATATATTTTAAATCCTTTTGTAAATCTTCTGCAAAAAAAAGTCAAGTACAGATGGCTGGCATCTATTTTGGTGCTTCTTGTGCTCACTGTAATTCTCGCTGGGGCAGCTTTTATATTTGTCCCTATGATAGTTGAACAAGCTGCGAACTTGGGGCGTTTGCTGCAAAAATACGCAACCAACAGCGCATGGAAGGGAATTTTTATTGAATACCTGCCAAAGGGTGTTTGGGAAAAAATACAGCATATGTGGGAAGAAAAGGATTTTAAACCGATTTGGGACAATCTGCAGAATTTTGATTTGATGAAAATGGCACAAGACGTTTTGACGAAAATTGTGCCCGGCGCAAGGGACGTATTTTCCGGTGTTGGCAGAATGTTCGCATGGATTTTCGGCATCTTTATGATAACCTTGTGTTTGGTATTTATGCTGCTCGATTTTGAGAATATGAAGAAAAAATTATCGGCGCAAATTCCGCAAGAACATTCCGAAAAAATTTTGAATTTTTTCCATTCTTTTGATGATATAATGGGCAAATATTTCAGAGCGCAAACTTTTGTAGCGGCTACGGTCGGAGTGCTTTTTGCTATTGCATTCAGCATAATGGGCTTGCCCATGGGGCTTCCTTTCGGGCTTTTTATAGGGGCGCTTAATATGGTGCCTTATTTGCAAATTGCAAGCATTCCCATAGCCGCTTTTTTAGGATTGATTTATTCCTTAGAGACCGGTATAGCATTTTGGCAGGTTGTTTTGATAATAGTCGCAATTTATGCAGGCATTCAAGTTTTGCAGGATATGGTTATAACCCCGAGAATAATGGGTGGTGTCCTTGGTCTTTCGCCTGTTCTGATTTTGCTATCGCTCGCTGTTTGGGGAAAATTGCTCGGATTTTTAGGATTTGTGTTGGCAATTCCGTTCACTTGCGTTGCAATAGCTACGTATAAAAGCCTTAGAGGGAGTATAAACCATGAGAGATTATGAACTTGAAACAAAGCAAAGGGTTGAGTTTATCCGGAGCGTTGTGAAATCTGCCGAAGCAAGCGGCATTGTTTATGGGAACAGCGGCGGCAAAGACTGCACTCTTGTAGGCATTCTTTGCAAAATGGCGTGCGATAACACGGTTGGCATAATTATGCCCTGCGGCTCAAAGCGAAATTATGAAATAGACAAAGTTGATGCCGAAGCCGTAGCGCAGAAATTCGGCATAGCGGTGCGGCTCATCGATTTATCCTATACAAAAAATGAATTTGTGAGTGTTGTTGGCGAAAAAACAAAGTTCAGCGATGCGGCTCTTGCCAATATAGCTCCAAGGCTCCGAATGGCCACACTCTACGCAATTGCCGCAAGCGAAAGCAGGCTAGTAGCGGGAACCGGCAACCGAAGCGAAGGCTATATGGGCTATTTCACAAAATGGGGCGATGGAGCTTTTGACTTCAACCCCATTTCCGACCTTACAGTCACCGAGATTTACGAATTTTTGCGTTTCTTGAATGCCCCTGATTTTATAATAAGCAAAGCCCCCTCTGCCGGTCTTTTTGACGGGCAAACGGACGAAAGCGAAATGGGCATTACATACCGCAGCATAGATGAATTTCTTCTTAACGGCAATGCGAGCGAACGAGACAAGGCTGTAATAGAAAAGTTTCACAAAGCAAGCGAGCATAAACGTAAAACGCCTGTTTTATTTATATAGTCAAAACAAAATATAGCCGTTATAATCACATTTTTTTAACATATTTTAGCATTTTTGACGAATTTCAAGAAGTTTGATTATATTTACTTCTATGTTTAACATTTATGTTTAATATGGAGTTATATAGTTGAAGCTGTATCATAAACAAAATAGAATCTGTCTCACTGGCGGTTATAGTTATAACTTCCACACTTTCCTGCTTGTTTGGCGATTGGGACGGCGGCGTTTCCGGTTCCTTTGGTGGCGCTTCGTCAAGCAGTGATTTTTCTATATTCCCGCTCATGCTGGATATAAAAAAAATTCGCGAGAATCCGGAATTTTACCGTACAGAAACGAAAAAGAAAAATTCAAGCGTGAGCATTGACGAGGTTCTGGAACTTGATGGCAAAAGGCGTGAGCTGATTGCCGAGACAGAGAAATTAAAGGCTGAGCGCAATGCAGCGTCAAAGAAAATCGGCGAGCTCAAAAAGGCCGGGCAAAATGCGGACTCCGCTGTAGAAGAAATGCGAATAGTCGGCGATAAGATTTCCGAGCTTGATGGCAAAATACGTTTGATAGACGAGGCGCAAACCGATAAGTTGCTTCACATTCCGAACGTGGCACACTCCACAACGCCGGAAGGCAGCAGCAGCGAAGACAATGTGATTGTTCGCACTTGGGGCGAGGAACGAAATTTGGATTTTCCCGCCCTTGACCATAAGGCTTTGGGCGAAAAGCTGGGCATTTTTGATTTTGAGCGTGGCGCAAAGATAAGCGGCAGCGGTTTTCCGGTTTACAGGGGCTTGGGTGCCCGGCTTGAACGGGCTTTGCTCCAGTGGTTTTTGGATTGCCATCGTGAGCGGTTCGGTTTTGAAGAGGTTATTCCGCCATATCTTGTCACCCGCAAATCTATGACAAGCACCGGGCAGCTCCCGAAATTTGAAGAGGATATGTATGCCTGCGACAAAAACGATGATTTATTCCTTATTCCAACGGCAGAAGTTCCGGTCACAAATCTTTACGCAGACGAAATTATTCCGGAAAGCAATTTGCCTTTGAAATTGTGTGCGTATTCGGCGTGTTTTCGCAGGGAAGCCGGGAGTTATGGCAAGGACACTAGGGGTTTGTTGCGTTTGCATCAGTTTAACAAGGTGGAAATGGTTTATTTTTCGCACCCCGAAAAGAGCTATGAAGATCATGAGGAATTAGTAGGCTTTGCAGAAAAACTTTTGCAGGAACTAGGTTTGCAGCATAGAGTGCTTGCGCTTTGCAAGGGGGATTTGGGATTTGGTGCCGCAAAATGCTACGATTTGGAGGTATTTGCTCCCGTTGAGAAGAAATGGCTTGAAGTAAGCTCGGTTTCAAATTATGAGGATTATCAGGCACGTAGGGCGAATATTCGCACAAAAATAAACGGTAAAAACACCTTTGTGCATACCCTTAACGGTTCGGGCCTTGCCACCCCAAGGGTTATGGTTACTATTTGCGAGCAATATCAGCAGGCGGATGGTTCGCTTTTAATTCCGGAGGTTTTGAGGAAGTATATGGGCGGGATGGAAAAGATATGTAAATAATTTGTATATTTACTATATGGGGAAATTAGTTTTTATCGCGGTAACGCTTTCTGTTTTGTTTTCTTCTGCTTTTGCTGTGCTGGAAATTCCGAATGCACAGCCTAAGATTGGAGCAGAGCAGTGGAAGCAGGTTTTGGACAGTACATGGCAGGGGATTAAAAGGCGCAATATTGTTGAATGCGTAGATAAGCCTATTTATACGGGTCATCCGAATAGCTCCGGATTAATTTGCCGTCCGAAAAGCGAAACGCCTTGGGATGCGGTAAGCGAAGGCATCGGCTATGGAATGCTCCTTGCTCTTTACGCAGACGATCAGGAAACATTCGATTTAATTTATAATGCCGGCAAAGAATTTAGATTGAATTACTGCGATGGTTGGCGTAAACCTGCGGATGGTAGTGGCACAGAACCGGGTTCCGCCACCGATGCAGACGAAGATATTGCTATTGCCTTAGTTTTTGCAGATAAACTTGTGAAAGAGGGGCGGTGGAAACCTCCGAGCAACATAAACTACGCAGGAGATGCCCAAGGTGCGATTAACTGCGTGTGGGGTTCCATGGATAACGGCAAACTATGTCCAGGCAATGGTTGGTGCCCGGGTTTTAATGTGGGTTATTTTGCGCCTGCGTGGTATCGCATTTTTAAGGATTATTCTACAAATCCAAACCATAATTGGCAACTTGCCATAGATGAAAGCTATAAGCTTATAGCACATACAAACAACACTGGTTACAGCTTTGGTATGGTGCCGGACTGGAGCTCATCAAATGGTAATCCCGGTGGTGGTGGATACAATACTTATCTTTCAGGGCAGGCTTTTTTCAAAGATGCTATTAGAGTTTTATGGCGTATTGCAACCGATGCAATTTGGTTTGATGAGCCAAGGGCAAAAACATTTTTAACAAATTCTTTGAGTTTTATAACCGGCAAAGGAGGTCCAATTGCGGCGAACTTCTATCAATTAAATGGGGAACTTGTTCCTGCAGATGATAGATGGACACAATTTAACGATCAGAATAATCTAGACACTTGGCGTTACAGGCGGGAGCACAGCCACTTGACAGTGGGGCAATGGCTAACAGCAGCTATGGCGGTAGGCACACCCGAAGATAAAAAAGCATGGAGCAGCAAAATGGCGGAGTTTTACGATTGGGAAAACAAAGTGGATTTTTTTGGAAACGCAGTTGACCCGACAGGCGGCATAGAAGACACCTTGCGCAACGAAATGTATTTTGACCAATTTTTGGCTTGGTTTGGTGTTAGCTTAATGAGCGGAACATGGATGAATATAATTGATGTTTTGGATAATCCGGTGGAAAATGATTTAGAAGGAATAACAGAGCAACCATTTCCTGAGCCGATTCCGATTTGGACTAGAAAGAACCCTATTCAGCATGGCATTCAAATAAGCAAACATTCGGGCATTCTCCACCTATCTTCTCAAAGCGAAGTCAAATGGAAAATCCATAATTTGCAAGGAAAACTCCTTTTTAGCTCAAATTCAAAGGAAACTTCTTGGAATTTCGGCAATTTTAAAGGAACTGTCATAGTCAGCGCAATCAACGGCTCAAACGCCGAAAGGAAACTTTTGATTGTAAAGTAAATATTTGGCACACTTTTTGCATTCATACCTAGTATGATTCGCTCTCTTTACACTGCAGCCACAGGCATGAAGGGTAACCAAACCTTCGTTGATACCATTGCTCATAACCTCTCCAACGTGAACACTCATGGCTACAAAAAGCAGCAAGTTGAGTTTGAAGACTTGATTTACCAGAGTTTGCAACGCCCGGGGGGCGAAATGGAAGACGGAAATCGCACTCCGGTTGGTATAGAAGTTGGCCTCGGTTCGCGCGTTGTTGCGATAAACCGCGCATTTTTGCAAGGCAATCTGGAGAACACCGGAAATGAAACCGATGTTGCCATTCAGGGACACGGATTTTTTCAAGTACGCCTTCATGACGGAGAAATCGGTTATACACGTAATGGGGCATTTAAAAGAAATGATGAAGGATACCTCACCACAAGCCAAGGTTTTCTCTTAGACCCTCCCATAAATATTCCCGACGATGCAACTTATGTAGTTATATCCGAAGCAGGAGAAGTGATTTGCGAAAGACCGGGAGGCAGCGGTTCTATAACATTAGGGCAAATTGAACTTGCAAGATTCATAAATCCTGCCGGTTTAACCGCAGATGGCGGAACAGTTTTCAGGGAAAGCGCGGCCAGCGGAACTCCTGTAATAGGTCTTCCGGGTGAAGAGAATTTTGGCAGTTTAAGAAACCAGTTTTTGGAAGCCTCCAATGTGCAACTGGTAGAAGAAATGGTAAATATGATAGTAGCGCAACGAGCCTATGAAATAAGCTCCAAAGCTATAACCACCAGCGATGAAATGCTTCAAACGGCCAATAGTTTAAAAAGGTGATACTTTAGTTGAGGGTTGAAAGTTGAGAATTGAGAGTTTTATATTAGTTTTGTGCAGTTTTGCCTTTGCGGGGCAAACGACTGTTAGCCTTAAAGCTCAGGCTACTGTGGAACCCGGTGTTATTCGTTTGGGGCAGATTGCGGAAATTAAAGGCGATGCGGAACTTGTAAAAAAAGTTTCAAATTTGGAAGTTGGCAAGGTTGCGGAACCGGGGCGAAAAACACGGGTTACGGAAAGCGTTGTAAAGGTTTTTATCAAATCTGTTGCCGATAGTAAAGATGTGGTTTTTAATGGGGTAAAATTCAGTGATGTAACTGCCCGCTCCGGGCTGGTGTCTGCGGATTCGTTGAAAAGTCTTTTGCTGAAGGAAGTTCGTTTGCGAATGCCGGCAAATTTGCAAGAGGGCAAGGATTGGAAATTTGAAGCTGCGAAAATGCCGAGCAATCTGGCAACACCGGAGCGTGGGGGCAAAATTTTGGCAATTCTTTCCCCTCAATTCTCAGGAGTTGGGCAAGAGGTGGCTACAATTCAAATTTTTGACGGCAATAAACTGATTTCAAAACATAATGTTCCTTTTATTGTTCATCGCTTTGAATATGTGGCTGAATTAAAAAAGGGTATTCGCAAAGGTGAAATGCTCGGCGAGCATGATTTTGAAATGGTATGGCAAGAGACAACTTTCCAAAAAAGAAAAGTGATAAAAAAAGCGGAAGAAGCAATAGGCAGAACCGCTATTCGCACTTTAAAATCAGGTGATCTTTTGGTGGATAACTCTTTGATAGCTCCTTATGCGGTTAAGGAGGGCGATGTAGTGAGGCTTTTTGCGAAGTTTGGCGAATCTGTTGTTCAAATAAATGCAATTGCTCAAAAAAATGCTTTCAAAGGGCAAACAATTTCGGTTAGAAATGTTGATACGGGCAAAAATATATCAGCCACGGTATCGGGTTTAGGCGAAGCGTGGGTTAATTAAATATTCCGCCTTGTTGAGCGTTTCGTCTATGTCTTTTTCCGTGTGAGCGTGAGAGATAAACACCGCTTCAAATTGTGATGGCGCAAAGTAAATACCCTCGTTCAGCATTCCGTGGAAGTAGCGGGCGTATTGCCCCGTGTCCGCTTTTTTAGCCGACTTGTAATCGTCTGCGCTCTCAATTCCGAAAAATAAGCAAGCGATGGAGCCTATCCGATTTACACAGGCTTTTAATCCGGAGTTTTTCACTATGGCAGAAAGCCCGCAGGCTAATTTTTCGCCCATACTGTTGATATGGTTGTAAATATCCCGATTTTCAAGGGCCTCGAGCTGGGCAAGCCCCGCCGCCATCGCAACAGGATTGCCCGAAAGCGTCCCAGCCTGATAGACCGGCCCGCTGGGAGCGACAAGTTCCATGATCTCTTTTCTGCCGCCATAAGCTCCCACCGGCATTCCACCACCGATGATTTTGCCGTAGGTTACCAAATCTGCGCAAACGCCGTAGTATTCCTGAGCACCACCCTTGCAGAGACGGAAGCCGGTAATCACTTCGTCAAATATCAGCAATGCACCATAAACTTTGCACAATTCTTTTAGCCCGCTTAAAAATCCTTCCTTCGGCAAAACCACGCCCATATTTGCGGCGACCGGTTCCACAATCACGCAGGCTACGTCTTTTTTCTTTAAGAGTTCCTCAACCCCGGCCAAATCGTTATACGAAGCGATGAGCGTATCCCCGCCCTCAACAAGCACACTATCCGAATGCCCGTGATAACAACCTTCAAACTTGATTATCTTCTGCCGCCCTGTGTATGCACGAGCGAGCCGCAAGGCACTCATCACCGCTTCCGTGCCGGAGTTCACCATCCGTACCATTTCAACGCCGGGTGCAAAGGATATGATTTTTTCCGCCAATTTTACCTCCGCTTCCGTGGGTGCGCCAAAACTCATTCCATTTTTAGCAGCCCTTGTTACTGCATCGCAGATTGCAGCATTGTTATGCCCAAGTATCAGCGGCCCCCACGAGGAGACATAATCGATATATTCGTTGCCATCCGCATCGTAAATTCTCGAACCCTCAGCCCTATCGATAAACAAAGGAGTTCCGCCCACAGACTTGAATGCACGCACAGGGCTGTTCACACCGCCGGGCATAATTTTTACTGCCCTTTCAAAGAGTGCTATAGAATTATCTATCATCCGATATCACCTTTTTTGATAGCTGTGGCCAACTCTTTGGCAAAGTATGTAATCAAAATATTTGCCCCGGCACGGAAAACGGAAACTGCGCTTTCGCACATTGTTTTGTATTCGTCAATAAAACCGGAAGCAGCCGCTGCTTTAATCATAGCGTATTCGCCGCTTACACTGTAGGCCGCTACCGGCAGTTTTATTTGCTGTGATGCTTGAGAGATTATGTCAAGGCAAGGGAGAGCGGGTTTTATAATTATTATATCCGCTCCTTCCCCAATGTCTGCCTCTATCCGTTTTAATGCTTCCTTGCTGTTGTGATAATCCATTTGATAGGTTTTTCTGTCGCCGAACTGTGGCGCAGAACTCACGGCTTCACGAAATGGGCCGTAAAAAGCGGAAGCATATTTCGCAGCATAACTCATAATGGGAATATTTTGAAGGATATCCCTTATGGCGGCAACGGTTCCATCCATCATCGCAGATGGGGCAACCATATCACTGCCACAGCGGGCATGAGAAAGAGCCGTTTGCGCAAGGAGCGGCAGTGTTGCATCGTTGTCAATCCTGCCTTCATGAATTAGGCCGCAATGTCCGTGCGATGTGTATTCGCAGAGGCATACGTCGGTTATAATATAAGCATCGTCTCCGAAAGTTTTTTTAATGTTTTTGAGCGCCTGTTGAATAACGCCGTTTTCATCATAAGCTGCGCTGCCTTTTTCATCTTTTGTTTCCGGTATGCCAAAGAGCAGGAATGAACGCACTCCTGCGTTTAAAGCCGCATCAACACCTTTTGCCAAAGTGTCTGGGCTGTAGCGTATTTGTCCGGGCAACGATGGCAACTCCTCTTCAATACCCTTGCCTTCTCTCACGAAAAGGGGATGGATAAGGGCATCACAGGAAAACCTCGTCTCCCGAACCATCCGCCGCAACATCTCGCTGCTGCGTAGCCGCCTTGTTCTGTTTATGAGCATGGCAAGAACATAGTAAAAATTTTCTATTTTAAAGTTATGTTTTTTTCACCAGATAGCGTTATTGCGTATTTTCAACCAATTCTTTCTGCCGATTCGCGTAGTGTATATTCTTATGAGGTTTTAGGGCGGTTTACGGATAGCGACGGGACTGTAAAGTCTTTAGGCCCTTTTTTCTCCGACCCTAATACCACAGATGAAAAAGCGCTTGAAATAGACCAAATAGTAAGAAGATATGCGATGAAAAAATATGCGGAAGAAAAAAGAAGCGAATATTTATTCATCAATATCAGATTGGCATGGCTGGAAAAATTTGCGGATAATCCGGAAAATTTGCCTACAATACGATGGGTGCGGGAACTCGGCATAGACCCGTGCAAGATTGTGATTGAAATCACGGAAGAGGAATTCAACGCAAAAGATGCGCACATAAATGTTTTATCCTATTATAGAAATGCCGGCTTTCGCATTGCGCTTGATGATTACGGAAAAAATGCCAGCAACATTGACCGGCTTGCCAAAATTCATCCGGATATTATTAAAATCAATATTGATTATATCCAAAAAAGCGAAAAATCTTATCACTACCGCGAGTATCTGAAATTCCTCACAATATTTGCCGAAGCTGTTGGAATTGAAGTATTGTATGAAGGCATAGAAACACAGCAACAGCTTGATATTTGCGTATCTTCCGGTGGGCGGTTTTATCAGGGATTTTTTATTGCGATGCCGCAGGCTTCAATGCAGGATGCGATTATTAATCATCTTGTTTTTTCCACATCAACGGAAAATGCTTATAAGGAAATGCATGAAAAAATTTTGCATTCGGATGCGTTAAAAAAATCTTTGGATTTTAAAATCATAAATTTTTTGTATCGGAATTCGTCTTTTGCAAAAGAGATTGATACATATCTTTCAAAACTCTGCCGTGAATTGCCGGAAGTGTTGAGAATTTATATTTGCAACAAACATGGTGACCAAATTTCCTATAATTATGAATGGCATGAAGGGGATATTATAAGCCGTGATTATCGGGATAAAAACTGGGCATGGCGCGGATTTTTCCGAGAAGCTTTGGAAACTTCCATTGCAGGCAGAAAAAGTTATTTATCTACGACTTACCGTGATTTTACAACAAAAAAACGAATTTTCACTTATTTCTACGCACTAGACGAAGATGTGTTCTTTTTTGCCGATATAAAATAAATATTAAGATCTCATTTTGCAATTTTTGCAAAGAGAATTCTCCTTATAATTTTTGCAAAATTCTCTATATTTTTTCCCATTCCAAATTTCCAAAGGATCTTGTGTTGCGAAATTTCCAAAATCCCCAAACGGAAATTTTGTCCTCATTCCAAAACGAGCATCAGGATTAGGGCAAACCTGAAAAGTGCCATCCACCCAAACCCAAATATCTCTGCCAAGAAACGGACAATCGTGCCTCATATCCCATGTTCCATGACCCAGTACCCATGGTTCATTTATTTTTATCCGACCTACACCCTCAGGCTCTTTATCCAATTTATCATCTTTGCCAAGGGTCGCTTGTATAGAAATACTGCTAGCCACTAACCACCGGCCACTAACCACTTCCTCAACGCTCTGCGGAACCCTCCCGTGCATTGCGCTGAATTTTATGTCGCTCAAAACCGGCTGGAGCAAGGGCATCCATCTTTCAATTCCACCATTTGGGAATGTGCCGTTTGTGGTTATGTTGACCTTGATGTTGTATTTTTTTGCGAGGTTTAGAAAATCTTCAAAACGAGAGTATAAAAACGGTTCGCCTATGGTGCTGGGGATAATCTCTTTTAAGCCGTGTGGCAAAAATGCTTTTACTGTTTTTTCAATAATTTCAAAGTCCATCTCCTGAGTTTGCTCCCAATCCAGCGGTGCTTGCTTTGTGAAGCATATATCGCAATTCCGGTTGCAGGTATGCGGGTTTGTGATGAATGTTATGCGCATTCTTGGGAAAATAGTTATCAAAAAGGACGTAGCAATAGCCGGCGCAAGCAGCAGCCAAGCTATTTACTGCAAAACGTCAATGACTTTCGTAATAGGAAATTTTATCCACAAGCATGTGCATAAAATCCTTTATGCTTATTTCAAATATAAGTGCCATATTTAGCGCAAAATCAAATGAGGGCATTCTTTTACCGCTTTCTACAAGCGATATGTACTGCCTAGTAAAACCGCATTTCTTTGAAAATGCGTTCTGACTCATGTTTTTGCTGGTTCTTTGGTTAACGAGCAGGTACTGAAATGCCTTCATTATAGGATTTCTTGTATTTTTCTTGAATTTCATCGCCTGAATATAGTAAACTCTGATCATGATATTTTTCCAAATCCTCATCGCTCCGCAAACGCAGGGAGCGGTCAAAATTTAGCTTTAGCGGTGCGCCCTTTAAGCCAAATTCCTCAAAGAAGGTTTTTAGCAAATATCTTTTGTAAGATTCGTCCACCAAATCCGGGTATGGGGTTTCAATAGCTATCACCGGAGGGTCGGTTAAAATTTGACATGCCCTTTTTAGCAGGACGGAATGCCCGCCGCGAGAGTGGTGAGGATTTCTTTCAACCGCTGCTTTAAAGGTTTCCGCTACTCTTTCCCTGCCTATAACTTTTTTGCAATTCGCATAAACCGTTTGAATTTCCTGCAACAAGCGATTAACCCGCAAACCCTCCAATGCGCTAATTGAAATAACCGGAGTCCATTCAAAAAGCGGGTCTTTTTCCCTTATCTCTTTCACAATCAAGTCAAAACTTTTTGAATCCTTGTTTTCCAAAATATCCCATTTGTTAATAGCTAAAATAAAACCTTTGCCCGCTTTGCGAATGTCTGTTATTATGCGGAGATCCTGAATTTCAAAACCTCGTGAGGCATCCAGCAATAGCACAACAACATCAGAGCGGCGAATGCTCTCCATAGTTCTCATATTGCTGAAAATTTCCACCTCGTCTTTTTGCTTTGCAACCTTGGCTTTTTTGCGAAGACCGGCGGTATCTGTGACTTTGAAATAAACTTCGTTATATTTAAAATTGCAATCTATGGAATCTCTTGTTGTGCCCGGCATTTCGGAAACCACAACTCGTTCTTCGCCTAGCATTTTGTTCAGCAATGTGCTTTTGCCGGCATTAGGCCTGCCCAAAATTGCAAAGGCGATTGCCGCTTGTTGTGTTTTGGTATTTTCCTTTTCCGGGAGCAAAGTAACAACTTCGTCTAAGAGACTGAGTACCGCATAGCCGGTGAGGGCGCTGACTGTTCTTGGCGTTCCCATTCCGAGTGGCAAAAAAGTCCAACCTTCCGCGCGGTCATTTGCTTCTTCGCTTTTGTTAGCAACCAAAATCACAGGTTTTTCCGTTTTTAAAATCAACTTTGCAAATTGTTCATCAAGCGTGGTAACCCCAACACGAACGTCCACCATAAATAAAATCAAATCGGCATCATTTATAGCCGCAAAAATCTGTTCCCGAACCGACTGAGCCAAAATATCAATTTGCTCGTTTGTCATAAAGCCACCGGTATCCACAAGCGTGAACTTTGTTCCTTGCCACTGTGCTTCCTGATAGTGCCGGTCTCTAGTAACACCTTCACGGTCGCTTACAACAGCAGCTCTGCGCCCTAAAATGCGATTAAATAAACTGGACTTGCCCACATTAGGCCTGCCCACGATGCACACAATCGGTAAATTAGCCATTGATCTCGCTACCTTGTGCTTGCGGCGGTAATAACATTGGCTTCTATAATTCCTCTGATGTAGGAAGTCCAAGGTATGGAAACACTCTTAGCCTGTTTCTTTATAGCTACGACCAAAGGCTTTGGAAGCCGCACGGAAACAGTTTCGGTTTTTTTCTTTGCTTGCATTTGGCGTTTGATAACTTCAATAGTACTCTCGCCCGGCTTTGTGATTATCAAAGTCCCGTTTTTCTTTGCTTCTGCGAACTCGTCCGCAAAATCATGCGTGTCGTAGTATGCGGGATCAATTCCCGGTTTCTTGCTCATAGAACCTCCTTTCTTT
>LIUG01000071.1:0-182 GCA_001462245.1 Candidatus Fibrimonas termitidis | reverse complement strand
GCTTGTAAGAATGGCTTTTATGCCGTCTTCCGATATGCCGCGCTCTTCAGCTCGCTCTTTGACATGAACGCTCAATGTTATACCCATAGCCTGAATATAGAAAATTGTGTTGCAAATTGTATTACAAAGCTTCCCCCGCAGGCTTCTTTTCCTCAAATAAAATCTATATTTACCCTCAAATG
>LIUG01000070.1:21746-23040 GCA_001462245.1 Candidatus Fibrimonas termitidis | reverse complement strand
GCAAAGGCGTTTTTTGGAACCATCGCGGGAATAAAGGCGCTGGGCGATTTTGGCCCCGAAGGCATGGTTACGCCGTTGGCGAAAGTAAGCGGCTATAAAAATGCCCACAAAGCGACTGCTGAATATATAAAACGGACAATCGTATCCGCAGGCGAACAGATCATTTTTGTCGCCCATTCGGCAAGAAGAGAGCAGGCAGAAATCTTGGCCGCCCTGATTAGAGAACATGTTAAACCCAGGGAGGTTATTCTTTGCAACGTATACCAGAGGAGCGGAATAAACGTGGGCCCCGGACTCATTGCCGCATTCTATTTCGGAACGGAAATAACAGACTTAAAACGCGAGAAGGAAATCCTTGACGAAATTGTATCAGGGAAATCATGATTGCATCAGTTGTTTCAATAAATAATCCCTGGGTAATTGCCGCCGCTGTTCTTGTCATCAACGGGATAATTATATACCTGCTTCTTGTTATCACGATTTTTTATCACATAATGTACCGCAACCCAAAGAAAAGAACAAGGGAGTGTACCAACAAAAAGGACGAACAGCAGCTGCGTATGTTCGCCGAGGGGATAGCCTGGGCGGAACAATTTAAAAACATAACGGAACAGCTTCATATAGTCAACGACGGTTTGAATCTATATGGTGAATATATAAATTTCGGGTTTGATAAATGCGCCGTAATTTTGCAGGGAAGGACTGAATCGCTGCTTTATTCCTATTATTTTGCCGAGGTTTATGCCAAAAGCGGCCACAATATTTTGGTTATCGACGCTCGGGCGCACGGTCTTAGCGACGGAAAATATCTAACGGCAGGCATAAAGGAAAGCGGCGATTTGGTTTTATGGATTAAGCTGATAAACGAGAAATTCCATATAACCGACTTTACACTTCACGGTATTTGTATAGGCGGCGCAACGGCGGTTTTAGCGTATGTCAAGCTAAAAAACGAGGGCAGCGGTTTAGTAAAGAGGATAGTGACCGACGGATTATTTCTAAGTTTTTCCGCGCTATTCAAACGCCATATCAAAAGATTTAAACAGCCAGCATTTCCTGTGCTGCATTCGATTTTCTTCCTTACGTTCGTGCTTGCAAAGGCCAGGCTTTTTACGGAAACACCGATGAAATATATGCAAGATATTGACATTCCGATTTTGTTTATTTGGAGCGTTAAGGATCTTTTTTGTATTCAATCAAAAGGCGAAGAGCTGTTTGAAGCGTGCGCGTCGAAACACAAAGAGCTTCGCTTTTTCCCCGAAGGCAGGCACTCTCATGTCAGGTCTACCCAAGA
>LIUG01000070.1:0-21741 GCA_001462245.1 Candidatus Fibrimonas termitidis | reverse complement strand
CTCTCATGTCAGGTCTACCCAAGAAGCGGAATACGATGAGGTAATCGCTAAATACCTGCAAAAACATACATAGGAAGATACTATTTCCGCTCCTCATGGTTATTCTTCGACAGGATCGACGGTATGTGAAATCTTTCTTTGTACAAATTTTCTTACAATGAATTCACCGGCAAACAAGATTCCCAACAGCACATTGGAAACCCCGACATTATATATAATCCAGATTAAATCTGAACCGAAGAAAACAGTCAATGCCGCTATGCTTCCGTTTAATGCAAAAAACACAACCCAAAGAACAGTCACCTTATGGCAGTAAGCGGCTATTTTTTCTGCTCCGGGAGATTTTGGTATTGTTTTATCTGCCAGAACCGCAAAACGATAGATCATTGGAGGCGGCTGAAAAAGGGTGCTTCCAAAGGTAAATAACAGTATTATATTAATAAATACAGGGAAGAGTTTGTATGCTATGTTGGTATTGGTTACAAAACACAGAACCCCTATAACCAAAAGGACAAGAGAATTCCAAAGATTTGAACCAAATTTTTTATCGCTTTTTCTTTTTGAAATTCTAAAAATAAATTCAAAAACCGCAAGAGCTATGATAACGAGAGAAAATATCCGTATGGGAAATATTTTGATTATCAGAAAAAAAATTATCAGAAAAGGATATATTGCCAGTATGGTATTACATAATATTCGTAAAATATTTTTGTTTTTATCGTCCACAGGTACATTTTCATGGTAAAAAAAAATAATGTCAATACGTCCACGACTGGACAGGGTATATATGAAAGTCAGCGATAAATATGGTATACTAAGTCTGATGGAAAAGCCCCGCTTTGTAGACGACATAATCGTACATAACGCCCTTACGGGGATACTGCTCCGCTCTCCGGTGGCTTCCGGCATTCTTCAGGAAATTCAAACCCCCAAGCTTCCCTACAATGTCAGTCTTGTTGGCTTTGCCGATATTCCCGGTCAAAAGACCTGTTCATTTGGCAAGACGGGAGATCAGATGGACAAGCGGCAGGAAATTCCGATCTTTCCGGAAAAGGAACTTTCCTGGTACGGCCAGCCTGTGGGCCTGCTGTTGGGGCCCGATCCGGAAAAACTCCGGGAGCTGGCTGAACAGTGTACCGTTCTGGCGGAAGCCCGGCCTTTTAAGACGGAAAAATCGATCATCGCGGAAAGAAACTACAGCATAGGAGAAACCGGAGAGGCTTTTGAAAAGGCCGAAATGGTAGTGGAGGGAACCTATACCACAGAAATTCAGGATCCCTGGCCAAGCGATCCTCCGGGAGTTATCGCCATGCCCGGCCCGGAAAATACCATGACGATCTACGCCTCTACCCAGTGGCCGGGGCAGCTGCGTTCTTCCGTGGCCCGCTGTCTTAATGTTAAACCTTCCATGGTGGAAGTAGAACTTTGCCGGCTGGAAATACATCTGGACAGCAAACTCATGTCCCCTTCCCTTCTTGCCTGTCAGGCGGCGGTAGGGGCAAAAGTCCGGGACAAGCCGGTAAAACTTGTGCTGCTGCGAAGCGAGGATTTTCTCTTTTCTTCCAAGAGCATACGGGCGGCTGTTTATATCCAAAGCGCCATTACCAAACAGGGACAAATTCTGGGAAGCTGGGTGCATATCACCGCCGATTTTGGGGCATACGGAATTTTTGCAAATGAAATCCTCGATCGCATCGCCCTGGGGGCCCTGAGCGCTTATAACCACGGGGCTATAGATCTGCAGACCCAGGGCCTTACCAGTCCGATCCCTCCGGCAGGCCCTATGGGCGGTTTCGGTTTTGCCCAGGGTTTTTTTGCCGCCGAGCGCCACGCCTCCCGGATTGCCGATGCCGTTGGAGAAGATCCGGCGAAATGGCGAAAAAGTTTTTATCTTGGCAAAGGAAAAAAACTCGCCATTGGCGCGGAAATCCGCGATCCGTTCCGGGAACAGGTGATTGATGCCGCCGCGGCAATGAGCGATTACCGCCGCAAATGGGCGGCTTACGAACTGCTCCGTAAAAACCGGCGGGAAAATCCTGTTCCCGGGCACGATCTTACCGAACCGCTGCGGGGCATAGGAATCGCCCTGGCCTATCAGGGCAACTCTTTCCTCTATGATTACCGTCCGCCCTTGTCAAAATCGCGCGAGGAAGGAATCGACGTAACCATGGAAAAGGACGGCAGTCTGGAAATACGGACAAACTTTCCCTGGGGGACTAATCAGCTTGAATGTTGGCAATTGTTGGCGGAAAAAATCCTTGGGGTAAAAGAAATCCGCATCTGTTCCCGGAGTGAAGACCCTTCAAACCCGGTTCCCGAATCCGGGCCTGCCTGCCTTTCCCGCGATGTCGGGGTCCTTGCCAATCTGGTGGAAAAGGCATGCAATGCCATACGGAAGCAGCGCTTTAGGGATCCCCTGCCTATTACCATTCACCGTCATTACAACCCCTCCAAAGCACCGGCCTGGAGTCAGAACGGCACGTCAACAACGCGCGGTTCCGCTTTGGAAGAAAACTATGATGAAAACGCCCTTGCCTCGTTAAGCTGGGGAAGCGCGATAGTAGAGACAGAAATTGATCCGGTAGCGCATATCCCCAGGATTCGCGGGGTCTGGATGGCGCTGGACGGAGGAACGATACTCTCGGAAGAACGGGCGCGTAAAAACGTCAGCAACGCCGCCGTTCAGGCCCTTTCCTGGGCCATGAATGAAAAGGCGTCGTACCTGAACGGCAGAATAGACACAAGAACCGCAAAACATTATCCCATTCCCGGAATTGAAGAAAGCCCGCTTATCAACATAGAATTTTTAAAGCCTGGAGGAAATCCAAAAGGAATCGGAGAACTCCCCTTTGCCGTTATTCCCGCAGCGTATGTCCAGTCCCTTTCACAGGCTCTGGATTATCCTTTCGAGAACTACCCCGTTCATGCCGCAGATATCTGGATGGCATTTCGCAATATGTTTATATTGGGAGATTAAGGAAGCATGACCATACGGTTTATTCTGAACGGAGAAGACGTAAAAATAAGCGCCGAGGCAAACCAACGGCTTATAAACATACTGCGGGAACAGCTTGCGCTTACGGGAGCCAAGTGCGGCTGCCTCTGCGGAAACTGCGGGGCCTGTTCGGTGATCTTTAACGGCGCGGTGTCTCCTTCCTGCCTTATCCCGGCCTTCCGCGTTCAGGGAAGTGAAATTATCACCCTTGAAGGTTTTTCCCAAACACTGGAATACCAGGATATAGCGGAAGGCTTTTCCAAAGCCGGAGTGGAAAACTGCGGTTACTGCGACGCGGGAAAGATCCTGTGCGCGGAGCTTCTTCTGGAACAGAGTTTCCAGCCGTCAAAAGAAGATTTTACCGCGGCGTTCCGGGGAGTACGATGCCGCTGTACCAACGCGGAATCTCTGTATCAGGGAATACTGGCCGCCGGGGAAGTCCGGCGAAGGAGAACCTATGGCCGCGTTACATAACCAGATACTTAAGCCCGCGGGGTTTTCCGAACTTTTCTCCCTTTGGAGCCGCTTTCCCGACGCGGTTCCCTTTGCGGGGGGAACCGCGCTGATCCGTGAAGGGGTTCATGCGCACGAAGGCTCTCCCACAAATGAAGATTCCTCTCCGATGCACCGGGGACTGCCGGTATTGCCGGCCAATGTGCTTTCTCTGGAAAAAATAGAAGAACTACGGCGTATCACCAGAACCGAGCGGTATCTGGAAATCGGGGCCATGGTTCGTCTTAACGAAATTATCGCCCTGGGAAAAACCGTACCGGACGCGTTTTCCGAAACGCTAAAGGGCATCGCGGGGCCTCAAGTCAGGAACATGGCTACCATTGGAGGCAATATCTGCGTATCCGGCGACGCCACAGCCTCCATGGCAGCCCTGGAAGCCCGCTATGAGCTGCGCAGCGCCGGGGGAAGCAGATGGGTTTCCGCAAACCGCTTCTCTTTGTTTTCGGAAGGTCTGGGGGCTCAGGAACTCTTGACACGGATACGAATCCCCCTGGAACAGTGGGATTACACTATATACCGCAAATTCCTCCCCCAGACTCCGGGAGGCGAAGGAGGGGTACTTCTCCTTCTGATAAAAAACCAGAAAGAAATCCTTACCCATATTCAGGTTGTTTTTGCCACTTCCACCCAAGGGGCAAAGGAAATTGCCCAGGAAAGCCTTCTGCGGGATAAAAACAGCGAAACCTTTCTGGAGGGAAAAACCCTGCCCCTGGATCACCGGGATGTCGTTCATTACAAGAAATTGTGGAAAAACTACCTTTCCGGACTGGAACGACCGGGGCCTTTCCTTCAGGCCAAGATACTAAACAGCATAGAAGCGGGTATCCTAAGCCTGGCTGACTAAAAGCGTCAACCTTCCATTGAATTTGTTTCGATTCACTGTTATTCTGAACTATACGGTCTTGTTTTTGCCCTTGGAGTGTGTTTCGGCCGCCTTGGGGTTTTGGCCGTCCATTTTCACATATCGCCGGGCAAAGTTAAAAAACTTTTTTGCGCCCGGAAGGTTCTTTTTTGTCTAATTCATTTCATTTTCAATTCGGCGACTACTCCAGTTCCGTTACCCTCCAGGAAAAACTCCCCCGCATAGAAGAAATATACGCCATCGCGGGCTATAATCAGGCTTTTCCGCCTGAAACGCTCGTGGTCTGCGACGAAAACACCCTCCCCCTGGCCCGCGAAATCGCCGGTCCCCTGCCCGTCCAGGCGCTTGTCCCCGGAGAAAAACACAAAAACTGGCAGGCGGTGGAGGCCATACTCCGCGCCGCCGGAAGCAGTCATCTGGGCCGGGACGGCCTTTTTATCGGAGTGGGCGGCGGCGTGGTCTGCGATCTTACCGCCTTTGCCGCGTCGATCTATATGCGGGGGGCCTCACTGGCGCTTATCCCCACTACCCTGCTGTGCATGGTGGACGCCTCGCTGGGCGGCAAAACCGGCTTTGACCTGGAAGGCTATAAAAACCTTGCAGGGACTTTCTACCCCGCCGGAACAATCGTTGCCCCTCTGGAAGCCCTTGCTACCCTTCCCCAAACGGAATGGCATTCCGGCATTGCTGAATTGATAAAAACCGCGATCCTGGACACAGACCCCAAAACCTTTGAGCAGTTACAGGCTATCAGGCCTGCCGACATCCTTAAGGCCGGAACCAGTGTTGACGCAGGCCCTTTGGCGGATCTCATAATGCGGGCTGTCCGTGTTAAGGGGAACATCGTGGCCGCCGACCCAANNGAGACAGGAACCGAGCGGGCCCTGCTTAATCTGGGACATACCTTCGGCCACGCCCTGGAAAGCGCCCTTGGACTGGGGACAATCACCCACGGTGAAGCCGTTGCCTGGGGCATGGCCCAGGCCTGCAAGCTGGGGCTGAAACTTGAGATAACTCCCCCCTCGCGGGCATCTGCAATTCTTGAAATCCTGGACGCATGGGAGTATGAGACTTCCATTGACATTTTCCTTGGAAGCAGCGAATCACAGAACAGGTTCCGGGACGCATTGCTGCATGATAAAAAGAAAAAGGCCGGAAAGCCCCGTTTTGTGGTTCCTGCCGCCGAACGCGCCGTTCTTGTAGACTGGAACGAGGTTATCCAGGGGTATCTTGAGACAATTGGAGGACAAAAATATGTTTAGGAAAAGAGTTTTTGAAATAATTGAGAAAGCACAGGAAGGGGATATCCCAAGTGCGATTTTTGATATAGCGATTATTGTTCTTATAACTTTAAATATAGTTGCCGTAACAGCAGCTTCTTTTGACACGTTTGCAAATGCTCATTCCGTATTGCTCTATAGGTTTGAAGTCATTTCAATTATTATTTTTTCAACGGAATATTTATTACGATTATGGACTGCAAGAGATAAATTTCCAAATTCCAAAATACCATACTTACGTTTTATTTTTTCTGCCAGCGCTATTATAGATTTAGCTGCAATATTGCCATTTTATCTCCCGTTTGTTACAGGATTTGATTTAAGGTTTTTGAGGATATTACGTCTTTTGCGCATGTTCCGTATATTTAAGCTTGGCAGATATAGTGAAGCAATGACAGTAATTGGAAAAGTGTTGAAAAAGGAAAAGGAAAAATTAATAACTACGATAATTTTAACGATAATTATGATGTTTGTCGCTTCTACCATAATGTATTATGTGGAAAATCCCGCACAACCTGATGTATTTAAAAATATAATAGAAACAACGTGGTGGTCGGTAGCGACATTTACTACGATATGGCTGGGAGACATTTATCCCATAACAATTCCCGGAAAAATATGCGGTGGTATAATATCATTACTTGGTATTATGTTAATTGCGTTGCCCAGCGGCATAATTTGTTCAGGCTTTATGGATGAAATATACAAGGAAAAGAAAATATGCCCCCATTGTGGGAAAGAATTAGGGTAAGAAGTGTATTCCTCGTTCTTTCATGTTTTTTAGCTTTTGGGCAGTTTGTCTTTTCCCAGGAAACGGCGGAGCAAACCCAAGACAAAACAATTTATGTAATCCGGTCTATTGAATACCGGATTACGGGAAAAACAAAAGAAACGGCGCTGGAGCGGGAAGGCGGATTTAGGAAGGGAGAACGTTTTACCGGGCGGGAAGCCCTGGATGAATATGTGGCGGAGAAACTCCGGGTCTTGTACAATATCCGGGCGCTGGAAGAAGAAAAAAATTCCATCGTTTATACCCTGGGAGATGCGGAAGAAGACGGCGCGGTTCCGGTGTATCTGGAAGTCTCCGTTACAGACAGTTCAAATTTTGTCGTTCTTCCGGCGCCAAGCTACGATTCCAATGCCGGCTTTACCGTAAGCATTAAACCCAGGGAGTACAATTTTCTTGGGTCTCTAAGTCCCTTCAAATTTGATTTTGTCTGGGAGAGCGACGAGAAAGACCGGACTTCCGCAGGGTTTTTGCTTGACCTTGCCCTCCCCTTTCGGGCCTTTGATCTTAACTGGACTTTTTTTGCTTTTAATGAATTTAAATACTACTACCTTACCGATGATCCGGTTTACAATAAAAGCGCCCTGGGAATCGCTGCGGAGATCCCCGTTTCCTTTACAACCCTTATCCCCGGTTTTGAACAGGGCTTTGTCCTTCACGAAGAAAACACAAAGAAAAATACCTTTGAAACGGAACAATATCACGACTGGTATGCGTACAGCAAACTCTTCCTTGACTGGAAAATCCCCACTCCCCTTGTGGCTGGAAAATTCGGCCAGGTGGTTTACACCCCAGGCGTGTACGGGACAATCAACTACCAGTTTGGCGGTGATGTGGGAGCTTACCGCCGGGGCCCGGTTGCGGGAATTAACCAATCGCTTAGGTTTAGCAGAATCGACTGGATAGGGAATTTCCGCCAGGGCCTTGCCGTTTCTTTGGCAGGCAATAACGAGTACAACGTTTACCATGAAAACTGGATCCACAGCGTGGGAGCCCAGGCGGAAGGGCACATAGCTATTTCAAAGTTTTTCGGTATTTCGGGAAGGCTTGCCTATACTCGCTGGATCGACGATTTTTACGAATACGGAGGAGACGCAATCCGGGGCTACAAGGACAATGAATTGGACGCAACTCAGCGCCTTTCTCTGAACCTTGATTTTCCCTTCCGGTTTTTCCGTTTTGTCCCCTCCCAGTGGTTTGACAACCGGAAGCTCCGGTACTTTGACTTTGAAGAACACCTGTCTTTTTTTGTTGATCTGATGATGCTTGATACCATTGAAAAAAATTACGCCTTTAAGCCGGAAGACATTATCCCCAGCGTTGGACTGGAGCTAATCACCTTTTCCCATACCTGGCGGAGTTTCTATGTCCGGGGAAGCGTTGGCTGGAACCTTAGGGAATGGGTGCGGACGGGAACACCTCCCTCCGGAATTCACCGTGAAATCTACATAGGCTTTGGACATTTCTATTAAGAGACCAGGATAAAATAAAATGAATACAGACAGAAAACCAATTGTTGTTCTGGAGAATATCCGCAAGAGCTACCCCATGGGAGAAATCATCGTGGAGGCGCTTAAGGATATTTCCGTGGAACTGGCCGAAGGGGCTTTTATCTCCGTAGCCGGTCCTTCCGGTTCGGGCAAAACCACAATGATGAACATCATCGGGCTTATCGACCAGCCCAGCGGCGGAAGCCTTTTGGTGGGCGGCCAAAGGGTTGAACACCTAAACCGGCGGGAATTAACCCGGCTTAGGCGGGAATTTATAGGATTTGTGTTTCAATCGTTTAACCTTTTGCCTGTCTTATCTGTTTTTGAGAATGTGGAACTTCCACTTCTTATAGGGAGCAAGGGACTTTCAAAGGGCGAACGGAAAGACCGGGTTGAATACTTTCTGGAAGAAGTGGGCCTGGCGGACAGGAGGAACCACAAACCTTCGGAGTTATCCGGCGGGCAGCAGCAGCGGGCGGCCATTGCCAGGGCAATGGTAACCAAGCCCAGGCTGGTTATTGCCGACGAGCCCACGGCAAACCTTGATTCGTCAAACGGAGAGCGGATTTTGGAACTGATGAAAAAGGTAAACAGGGAAGAAGGCACTACTTTCCTCTTTTCAACCCACGATCCGGATATTTGGAAAATGGCCGATCATATTCTGTTCCTTAGGGACGGGGCCGTAGAATCGGAGGAGAAAAAATGACCTGGCGTCTTGTGTTCCGCAATATAATACGGAACAGAAAAAACAGCTTTATCATTTTTTTCCTGATCATGCTGATCACCGCCCTTTTCTTTATCGGCAACAGCATTATAGGCCAGACCAACGCGGGGCTTAAGAAAACCTATATCGACAGTCTTACCGCCGACGTGATAATCCAGAAAAACGGCGAGATGAGCATGAATCTGTTTGGAGCCAATTCTCCGGTAATCGACAACTATGTAACAATCCCCACGCTTCCCGCCTATGAATACCTTGCGGAAATCATCTCCGCAGAAAACGGAGTTGAACGCTATACAAGCCAGGTTTCCGGCAGAGCCGCGCTGAAGATGCCGGAAATAAACGACAACAACGACGGAGTCCTAATCTGCGGGATTGACCCGGAAACATACTTTGATTGTTTTCCCGGCATTTCTGTGGAAGAAGGCCGCCTGCTGGAAAGCGGCGAATCCGGAGCGATGATCACCATAGAGCGGGCCGCCAAAGTAGAAGAAGAAACCGGAATACGGCCTTCCATCGGCATGCCCATGCTGTTTAGTTCCGGGGGGAATATAGGCTTTAAAATCCGGGAAGTCCCCCTGACAGGAATTTACCGTTATGAAAATCCCGGCCAGTTTATGAATGAAATCGTTATTATAGACCCCCAGACGGCGCGTACACTTCTGGCGGTGCAGGTTGCCACAGCCTCCGCGACGACTGAAGAGATCCCCGATGATCTGGAGGGATTTTTCAGCGAAGGTTTTAGTGATTATGAAGATTATGAGCCAACCGATTATGAAGACATATCCGCAGAAGACTCTATTCGGATTCTTTTGGATTCACTGGACAACAAGGCGGAACTTTCCGCTGCGGAATTATCCGGCGGCGACTGGAACTTTATCCTGCTGCGGCTTAAACAGGGAATATCCGTTTCGCGCTTTATCAATTCGCTCAATAAAAAGCTTGCACCTTTTGACGCCTATGCGGCAGGATGGAGAACCGCCGCGGGAACCTCGGCAATTATGATGCTTCTGGTACAAACCTTTTTTAACATTGGAGGTTTTTTGGTAAGCGTCGCAGGGGTTATTGTGGTGGTAAACATCCTTCTTATTGCCGTTTTCCGCCGTACCAGAGAAATCGGCACGCTTAGGGCCATTGGCGCTTCCGACGCACATATCCGTTTTTTGGTGATGGGAGAAAACTGCGTTATCGCTTTTATTGCGGGAATTACCGGAGTTCTTGCCGGGATGGCATTCCTCCGTCTGGTTAATTCCATGAACATAGTTATTCCCAATGATCTTGTGGCGGCCCTTTTGGGGGGAAAGATCCTTAACATAGGCTTTCTGCCCTTAACGGCTTTTGTTTCTTTCTGCATTGCCCTCTTTCTGGGCGCTGCGGCATCGATCTATCCGGTAGAAACGGCGGTACGGATCGATCCCATTACGGCGGTACGGGAAGGATGAAGCCGGCGGTTTTCTTGCGAGTATCGATTAAATATCTCTGGAACTACCGCCGGCGTTATCTCTTTTTATTCCTTGCGCTTGGTTTTGGCTTTGCCGTGGTAACGGTAATCAGTTCCCTAAAAGACGGCATGAAGGAAAATCTGTACCAGTCCGCCCAATCCCACTATGCCGGAGACATTACGGTTATGGGATACCAAAAGGCGGCAATAGACAACCGTCTGACCAGTACCGAAATAGAGTACATTCTGGCTTCCTCGGAACAGGCAAAAATCAACCCTGTTTCCACGGCGGTACGAACAGCTCTTTTTGGAAGAAACGAAGGAACCCTTTACTTTAACGGGAATGCCGTTCCCCTAAAATATGTTGTGGGCGTTGATTGGGAGCGGGAAAAAAAATATTTTGACAAGCTTTCCTACGAAACAGTTCCGGACCTGTTGGACAACGAGTCTGTGCTGCTTTCCTTTCCCATTGCCAGAGAATTGGGAGCCAGACAGGGAGACAGCGTACTACTGGAAGTTCTAACCGAAACAGGGCAAAGAAACACCGGAGTTTTTATAACCGCCGGCATAGTGGAAGACTCAAGTTTCTTTGGCTATTACAAGTTGTATATGGCAAGACCCGCCCTGAATAACCTTATTGGTTTTGCGGAAGACGATTGTTCACTGATCGGTTTTTTCCTGAAAGACCGGGCAAACATTGAACCGGAACGAAAGGCATTGCATGATCAATTACAGTCGCGAATGACTACCGCGCCTCTTGTTTATGACCGTAATAGTTTTGACAAAGAGACAGACAAGATTGGAGAGGGAATAACCGCTTTTTTGATTACCCTGCAGGTTTATCTTTCTGAAGTTGCCCAGTTGATGGACGCCATAGACCTTGCTTCCTGGGTGCTTTACGGCATGATGCTGGCCATTATCATGGTAAGCGCGGGAGTTACCTGCCGGTTGATCCTCCATGAGCGAACCAGAGAAACCGGAACCATGCGGGCCATTGGTTTTTACGAAGGAGATGTACGTTTTATTCTGGAACTGGAAATTCTGTGCATGGCTGTTATTTCCATCATTGCGGGTTTCATTCTGGCCCTGTTTATCAACTGGGGATTATCGTATACTTCCTTTGGATGGTTCCCCGGTTTTGAAATATTTTTGCAAAACGGAAAACTTAACGCCCAGTACCTGCCCGGTACAATCGCGGCAAATATCCTGGCGGTGTTCTGTATGCTCGCCATAGCCATATGGGGTCCCATATTTCAAAATTCCCGGAGCCCCCTGCCCGAAATGCTTTCAGGAGGAGTCAGATGATTTCAAACAGTAAACAAAAAATGCTTTTCTTAAGCGTGGTCTTTTTACTTGCCGGTTCCCTTTGGGGAATTAGTGATCAGGAACTGCTGCGCCAGGCGGACAGTCTTGCCAGCTACATGGATACGGATTTTTCCGCGGAGTATACGATTCTCCAGGATAAACCGGGGCAAACCCGCACCAAAACCGTTGCCGATGTTTTCCGCCGGGACTCCAAAGAAAACTATGTTATCATGATCAAAGAGCCGTATGTCAGCAGAGGCCAGATATACTTAAAGCAAGGAAAGACCATGTGGCTCTACGATCCGGAAAGCAAGAAATTCAATTCCACCTCCAACCAGGAACGATTCCAGAACACCAACGCCCGGAATTCCGATTTTACCCGTTCAACCCTTGCCCAGGATTACCGGATATCCTCCGGTTCCGATGCCATGCTGGGCAAGCTTAAATGCAGGGTACTTCAGCTTGAAGGGCTTACCAACGATCTGACCTATCCAAAAATGAAAATCTGGATAAGTGAAGACGGACTGGTACGCATGAGCGAGGATTACAGCCTTTCCGGACAACTACTGCGGACATCCACGTTTACCGATTATTGGCGCATTAAGGACAGTAAAGGGGACAGGTATGTACCCAAACAGATCATTTTTACCGATGCCCTTAGGGGAGCCAACATCAACGGGAAGTTTGTAAACGAACGCACCCAGATAACCATAGCCAAGGTTTCCTTTAAAAAATTGGCGGACTCCATTTTCAACAAAACATTTTTGCAAAGAGCCGGTTAACTTTTGAAAAAAATATTCTTTCTCTTTTTCCTCTTTTGTATCCTTGGATTCTCCGGTGCGCAGGAAAGCGAAGAGGAAGACTGGGATACTATCTTTAACAGCGAATTTGAAGACATTGTTGAAGAAGAACAAGAACAGGAAGAACAACAGGAGGAGTCAGGCGACACTGTTGTTGAATCCCTTAACAGAAGCAGGGTAACCCTCTATGCTTCGTACAATTTCTTTGGCGGTTTTGCGCCGGGTTGGTCCGAACTGCCCTGGTATGACGAAGAAAAGGAATACAACTACATTTTGGGGGCAAAAATGGAAGCCCTTATCAGTCTGGATTTTCAGCTTGCCGAAAATTTAAGGGTTTGGAATTCCTTTTATTTTTCCATTCCTCCTGACTCAAGCGATTTTCTTACCCTAAAGGAATTTTATTTTGACTATGACCTTAAAAAAATTGTTTTTTTACGGGCAGGACAATACGAAATTGCCTGGGGCATATCTCCTTTTTACCCCTTTACCAATCTTCCCGCCCGTATTCCCAGTGAAATTTCAGAGGGCGATTCTTACATAGTCAAAATTGACGTCCCCATAGGTTTGGGAGGTTTCCAGGCCGTGGGCATGACCCGTTACGGATTTATGGAAAACCCAGCCGCTCCCAAGTTTGATGAATTTGCTCTTGGCGCAAAGTACAACTTGGTACTAAAGGCGGTAGATATAGACTTTGGAGGTCTTTATTTTGGCAAAATGCCTTTGCGGTTTTTTACTTCCATAAAAACGACCCTGGGAACAACGGAACTGTATCTTGAGGGGTTGGCGGCAACCATTCATGATGAATGGGATACGTTTTATTTTTCCGGCAACATCGGTTTTGTACAGGATTTTCTCAAAGGAAAACTAACCATTGCAGGCGAAGCTTATTACAACGGAGAAAAAGGCGCCTACTGGTATCGGGCAAAAGAGGATATTCGGGATGCGGAATCAATTCCACTTTTTGAAGGCTGGAACGGCGCCCTAAGCGTTATTGGGCGGCCCGGTGTTTTAGGAATGAGGATCTTCTGCCAGACTCTTTATGCTTTTGACATAAATTCTTTTCAGGTTATACCGGGCATAAGCATTAAGCCGGTAAACCAGCTTACCGCTACCCTGTCTGTTCCCATGGCTTTGGGCAGCCGGGATGAAAGAAGTTATTACCGCCACAACGCGGATACAGAAAACAGGCCCTTTAGCATTGTACTGGGCATAAGCATTAACGGTAGCTTTCGATACCGTATCTATATGGACAGGTCGGCAAATTAAAATGGCGCATATTGCGGTTATTGGTACAGGGTATGTCGGTTTGGTTTCCGGCTCCTGCCTGGCGGATTTTGGAAATACCGTTATCTGTGTAGACACAAACGCGGAAAAAATAGAGGGCCTGCGGCAGGGAAAGAACCCCATTTATGAGCCGGGCCTTGAAACGGTAATTGAGCGTAATGTTAAAGCCGGAAGGCTTTCCTTTACCACAGATTTTGCGGGAGCGGTACAAAAAGCCAACGCAGTATTTATTGCCGTAGGCACCCCACAGGCGGAAGACGGCAGCGCGGATCTGCGCCATGTGGAAAACGCTGCCAGAAGTATAGGCAAGGCCATGGAGCAGTATACGGTGGTGGTTGATAAAAGCACCGTTCCGGTGGGGACAGCCCGCAAAGTAGCGCAGTGGATCAAGGAGGAACTTGTTCACAGACAAATGGATATTCCCTTTGACGTTGTGTCCAATCCCGAATTCTTAAGGGAAGGAACGGCCGTCTATGACTTTACCCACCCGGACCGGGTAGTAATAGGCAGTGAAAGCGCAAAGGCCGGCAATGTAATGAAGGATGTGTACCGTCCTCTGTATTTAAACGAAACCCCTTACATAGAAACAAGTCTTGAATCCGCGGAAATGATAAAGTATGCCAGCAACGCCTTTTTGGCGGTTAAGATTAGCTACATTAACGAGATTGCAAACCTGTGCGAAAAAACCGGCGCCGATGTCCAGTCCGTTGCCAAAGCCATGGGCAGGGACGGCAGGATTGGCGCAAAATTTCTCCATCCCGGCCCCGGTTACGGCGGTTCCTGTTTTCCCAAAGACACCCGCGCCATAGCCAAAACAGGCCGGGAACAGGGCTCCCCGCTTTCTATCGTCGAGGCTGCCATAGAAGCAAACGAAGAACAGAAACAACGCATGGTAAAAAAAATAAAAGAAGCTATGGGCGCTTCGCTTGCGGGAAAAACAATAGCCGTGCTGGGGCTTGCATTCAAACATAATACCGATGATATGCGGGAAGCCCCCGCATTGGACATTTGTCAGGGGCTGGTCAAACAGGGAGCAAAACTGCGGGTCTATGATCCGGCGGCCATGAAAGAAGCAGTATGGCGGCTGGAAAACATTAAAGATTCGGTGTATTTTGCCACCGATGAATACGACGCCGTTACAGGCAGTCATGCCCTGGCGCTTATCACCGAATGGCATCAGTTCCGCAACATGGATCTTATCCGGCTAAACTCAACCATGAATTCCGCCGCCAAACCCTGCTTTTTCGACCTGCGAAACATATATAAACGGGACGAAGTGGAAGAAGCAGGATTCAGCTACTGGGGAGTAGGAAAATAATTTCTATTGCAATGGCAGCGTATAACGGAGAAAAATACCTTCGTGAACAAGTGGACTCGATTCTTTGCCAAACATACCAGGATTTTGAATTGATCATCTGTGATGACTGTTCAACAGATTCGACCCCTTTGATTCTAAAAGAATTTGCAAGAACTGACCCCAGAATTAAATGTTACTTTAATGAAAGCAATCTTGGATTCAAAAAGAACTTTGAAAAGGCAATCAACTTTTGCGCCGGAGACTATATCGCGTTATCCGATCAAGATGATATTTGGACTAACGATCATTTGGAGTTATTATTGGACAATATCAATGATTTTGATTTTGTTTTTTCAAAATCGTCATTTATTGATGAATCGGGGAAAAAAACCGGCAATACTTATCCTTTCTACCGTGAAACATACATGAAAAAAGTTAAAAACTTGAAACGACTGGATTTATTTTATTTAATCCTTGTACGAAACCATGTTCAGGGTTGCACTGTCCTTTTTAAAAAAGAGCTGCTTCTTTTTTTTCTGCCAATTCCGGACGCTCTAAAGTATCATGACTGGTGGTTTGCGTTAGTAAGCTCTTTTTTCTTTAAGATGCAGTATCTAAACCAGATTACCGTTTATTACCGGACCCATGACAACAACGCATCGGACGATGAAAAAGACCTTGCCAGGCAGCAGAAGCGAAGCAATTATTATCATTCACGGTATAACCTGATTAGATCGTTTTATGAATGTTTTAAAACAAAAATGAACAATAATGAGGAACAACTATGCCAAACCATAATGAAATACTATTATTCTGTGATATACAATGAAAATCTTTTTTTTCGCCTTGCTGGATATATGCGATTCTATTTTTTACTAAATCTTGACGAAGCCTTAAAGAAATATATCCTTTTTTTTCCAAGACTTGTCTATCAAATTCTGCCAAAGAATATCACATGAGCGACAAACCAATAACCATTATTAAACCGCAAAATAATCTTTTTGCCCTTAACATTGGGAACCTTTGGAAATACCGCGACCTGGTACTAATGTTTGTAAAGCGGGATTTTAACACATTCTATAAACAAACCATTCTGGGACCGCTTTGGTTTATTATACAACCGCTTTTTACATCGGCTATGTACATGGTTATCTTTGGAAGACTTGCCAACATATCAACCGATGAAACTCCACAGATGCTGTTTTACATGGCAGGTATTATCAACTGGAATTATTTCTCCGAATGTTTTTCCAAAACAAGCAACACATTTGTAGAAAACAAAAACCTTTTTGGAAAAATTTATTTCCCCCGTCTGGCAGTTCCCATAGCCAGCACCCTTACCAGCATGATTAGATACGCTATTCAGTTTTCGCTTTTTTTGGTTTTCTATTTTGTCTTTTTTATAAACGGCACTCCCCTTTCGTTAAACTGGATGATAGTGTTTACCCCGCTAATACTTTTGTATCTTGCCCTTTTAAGCCTTGGTTTTGGGATGTGGATTTCCGCGCTTACGGCAAAATACTGGGATTTAAAGATGGCGCTTCCTTTCGTTGTTCAGCTTTGGATGTACGCAACCCCGATAGTATATCCTCTGTCGCTTATTCCGGAAAAATACAAGGTATTGATGATAATAAATCCCGTAGTTCCCGCAATTGAATTTTTTAAGATAGCGTGGCTGGGAGCGGGAACCATTAACCCATATCATGCGGGTTTAAGCGTAGCCCTTGCCGCGATAATAATTTTTACGGGCATTATTATTTTTAACAAGACGGAAAAAACTTTTGTGGACACAATATGAGCGAAGAGGCGGGGCATAAATATGTCCTATAATATAGATTTAAAAGAACTTTCACAAAGAGAGAGTGAAACTGTAGAATGGAAAGAAAACGGCGATGATAAAAATGTTGTGGTAAGTATTGTTAAAACCATTTCCGCTTTTGCAAATGATATTGCCAATTTTGGCGGCGGTTATGTAGTCTGTGGCGCTAAAGAGATAAAAGATGAATTTGGCTTTCCTAAACTTATATTTTCCGGCCTTTCCGCCTCTAAGATAAAAGAAATAGAAGGAAAGGTGCTTCAACATTGCAGAGATTATGTAAGTCCTTCGATTGTGCCGATTGTTCAGGAATTGGAAAATCCAGAAGATGAAAAAACAAGAATTTTAGTATTTATCGTTATAAACGATTCTCAGGCGCATTCTTACAGAGATGGGGAGTCATCAAACTATTATGTAAGGATTGGCAGGGAAACGAGAATTGCGAAAAATGGAATTTTTAGGCAGCTTATGGAAAGCAAACAGCAAGTTGTCCCATTTGATAAAAGACCAAATACCAATACTGATGATAAAGATATTGACCCTTTGCTTTTCAGGGACAGTATGACCGAGATGGAACTTTTGCAGCCTAATAAGCAGCTGGAAGATTATCTTTCTGACAAGGAGCAAATAGCTGAGTTTATTCCACCGCTTTTTGTGAAGAAATCTCTGGATGGCGGACTTTGCCTTCGTAATTTCGCACTCTTAATGTTTGGAAAAAAGAATTCCATTACGCTTAATTTTACGGAAGCTTATGTTATTCTTTCAATATATCGTGGTGTTGACAGAAGCGAGCCAAGCGGGAAACAATACTCTTTAACAGGCTCTATAATTGAACAGGCAAAAAAAACAATAGATTTGCTGGAAACCCAAACGTATATACTTTTTGATAAAACCAGCGATAAACCAAACAAAGAAATATTTCCTAAAAGAGCTTTAAAAGAAGCGGTGATAAACGCCATCGTACATAGAGATTATCAAATGGAAGAACCTGTAAGAATTACCGTTTTTTCCGACAGAATAGAGATTAGGTCTCCGGGAACCTTGCATTGGGGAATTGACCGGGATAAATTCAAGCTTGGAAAAGCCAGCCCTAAATGGCGAAATCAGAGTTTTGCATATTTGTTTAAAAAACTCAAGCTCGCACAGGCGGAAGGGCAAGGCATTTCAACAATTATCCGTACAATGAGAGAAGGAGGCTGCCCCGATCCTGTTTTTGAAATAGAAGAAGAAAGCGTGACCTGTGTTTTACCGGCTCGTCCTGAGCTTAAGACTATGTAGTACAACAATATGAGCGAAACAGTAATTAAAGTAGAAAACCTCTACAAAGAGTACAAACTGGGCGTTATAAGCCACGGAACCCTCTACCGTGACATGCAGTCATGGTGGGCGAAGGTTCGCGGAAAAGAAGACCCCAACTCACTCATTTCATCGAGCCATGGGCAGGAAGCGGAAAAAGACAGTTTTCTTGCACTGAACGATGTTAATTTTGAAATAAAAGAAGGAGACAGAGTCGGCATAATAGGAAAGAACGGCGCTGGAAAATCGACGCTTCTAAAGATACTTTCCCAAATTACCTCCCCTACCAGAGGGACAATTACAATCCACGGAAAAGTTGGCTCCCTCTTGGAAGTGGGCACAGGCTTTCATACCGAGCTTACCGGCAGGGAGAATATTTATCTTAATGGCTCAATACTTGGCATGAACAGACACGAAATTTCTGACAAACTTGACGAGATTGTTGACTTTGCCGGAATTGAAAAGCACCTTGATACGCCCGTCAAGCGCTATTCCAGCGGCATGATGGTCCGCCTTGGCTTTGCCGTTGCTGCGCATTTGGATACTGATATATTGATAGCAGATGAAGTTCTTGCCGTAGGGGATGCGGAGTTTCAGAAGAAGGCGCTGGATAAAATGGGTGATTTAAGTACGGGTGAAGGGCGGACGGTGCTGTTTGTTAGTCATAATATGGGGGCGGTGAAGAAGTTGTGTAATAGTGGGATTGTATTAGGAAAAGGAAAAATTGATTTTGATGGTAGTATAGATGATTGTATTATGGAGTACACAGGGTTGTCCAACAAATCTGAAGAGAATCAATGTTATTGGGAAAATGATGGTAGCATAAAAGATCAGGTCTTTACACCATTAAAAATGTATTTGACAGATGCTTCAAACCAGCCTTTGGATAAAATTTTTAATATGAGTAATATTTATGTAGTTATTGAATCAGAAATATTTGAAATTGATTCTTCATTTAACATGGGGGTTGAGCTTCTTAGCAATACAGGAGAGACTATATTCCTTTCTAGATTAGGAGATTATAACACGCCAAAAATTTCCAAAGGGAAAAATATGTTTTATATCAAATTGCCGATCAATGATTTAAATGCAGGTAATTATCAGATTAAACTAGGTGCATGGCTGTATCATGTACGATATATTATTCAACCAGAATCACAACCAACAATTTTTTTTTCAGTAAATGATGTTTTTATTACAGAATTTGGTGATGATAAGAGACCAGGATTTTTTGCACCAAAAATTGAATGGAAAATAATAAACTAATTATATCAAGGAGTTAAGATAAATATATGTTCGATAATAAAACATTAATGATTACCGGCGGAACCGGGTCATTTGGAAATGCTGTTTTACAGCGTTTTCTTAATTCGGATTTAAAGGAAATCAGAATATTCAGCCGAGATGAAAAGAAGCAAGAAGACTTGAGAATTCAATATAAAAACGCAAAACTTAATTTCATTGTAGGAGATGTTCGCAATTTTAACAGTATTAATGCCGCTATGAGGGGTGTTGATTATGTTTTTCAGGCGGCAGCCTTAAAACAAGTTCCCTCTTGCGAATTTTTTCCCCTAGAAGCAATAAAAACGAATATCCTCGGTTCCGAAAATGTCCTTGAAGCTGCGGCTCAAAACAATGTAAAAAAAATTGTCGTCCTAAGTACAGATAAGGCCGTTTACCCTATTAACACTATGGGAATGACAAAGGCACTAATGGAAAAACTTGCCATCTCAAAAGCAAGAGATTCCAGATTAAAAGAAAACGGCAACACAATTTGTGTAACCAGATACGGTAACGTCATGTGTTCTAGAGGCTCAATTATTCCGCTGTTTATGCAACAAATAAAACAGGGATTGCCGCTGACAATCACCGAACCAAATATGACTCGATTTATGATGACGCTTCAAGATGCTGTAAATTTAGTCTTATTTGCATTTGAGAACGCCGAACCTGGAGATATTTTTGTTCAGAAGTCACCGGCTGCGACTATAAAGGATTTAGCAACAGCATTAAAAGAGCTATTTAATGCAAATAATGAGGTTGTAATAATAGGCTCACGACACGGTGAGAAAATGTATGAAACGTTATGCGGGAAAGAAGAAATGACCAAATCGGAAGACTTGGGCGATTATTACCGAATACCAGCTGATTTCAGAGATTTAAACTATACAAAATATGTTCAGGAATATGGCGCTAAACTTGTTGATGATGAATATCATTCGAGTAATACAAAGCAGCTAAATATTCCTGAGTTAAAAGAGTTATTGCTAAAAAACGATTATGTAAGGACAGAGTTACAAAAATGATACCATTAATTAAACCGTTTCTTCCCGAAAAGGAAATACTGTTACCGGAGTTGGAAAAAATACTCTACAGCGGCTATATTGCCGAAGGGGAAGCGGTATATCAATTTGAAGATGCCGTTAAAAAATATATTGGTAATCCCTATTGTCTTGCTTTAAATTCAGGAACAGCGGCGCTGCATTTAGCTTTGATTATTGCTGATGTTAAGAGTGGCGATGAGGTAATTAGTACTCCGATGACAGCAGAACCGACCAATACTTCGATTTCAGCAATAGATGCTAAGATTATCTGGGGGGATGTAAATTTGAACAATGGGCTTTTGGATCCGGATAGTGTTAGAAGTCTTATTAATAGTAAAACGAAGGCGATAGTTGTTGTTCATTATGCAGGTATGGTCTGCGATATGGATGAATTCAACAAGTTATCCCAAGAATTTAATATTCCAATAATTGAAGATGCTGCCCATGCCTTAGGAAGTAAATATAATGGGAAAATGGTTGGCAACGGACAAAATGTAACGATTTTTTCTTTTCAGGCAATAAAACATATGACAACAGTAGATGGCGGGATTTTGTCTGTAACTAATGAAAATGCACTTGAAAGAACGCGACGTTTGCGATGGTTTGGACTTGATAAGAAAAAAGCAAGATTATTAAATGATATTACTGAACTCGGATATAAATACGCCATGAACAATGTCAATGCTACCATAGGAAACGTTCAAATGCGGTTTATTAATTCTGTTATAGATAAGTACATCAGTAATGGAAAATTTTATGACAATGCACTAAAGAGTATAAATGGTATTGAATTAATGGCATATAATAAAAATACCGAACCTTCTTATTGGCTTTATACCTTGAAAGTGGAAAGACGGGAAGATTTTATAAAAATGCTGGAAGCCAATAGTGTTACGGCGTCTCCCCTTCATCATAGAAATGATACTCATAGTATTTTTAAGACGTTAAAGAGAGATTTACCTAATATGGATATATTTTATAATTCATTTGTTCATATCCCCTGTGGCTGGTGGGTTGGCAATGAAGATCGTGAATATATTGTGGACTTAATTAAGAAAGGATGGTAATAAAAACTTGTTTATTAATTTTATTGAACATAAAAATATTTCAGGAAACATTCTTCGCAAAATATGTCTTTTGAAAAAACAACACTGGGATTATCCATTGAAACATCAAATTCAATGGATAAATAATAATTTAACAGGTGACGATGTTCATTTGATTTTAAGGAATGGTTTACTTGGAGCAGTTGTCGGCTACATGAATTTAATTAATTTAAGTATAAAAATGGATGATAAGGTAACAGAAATGATCGGCATAGGCAATGTTTGTGTTAATAAAAAATATCAAAGGAATCAATATGGTTTTTTTTTAATGAAAATAGCAGAATATTATTTGCGAAAAAAATGCTTAAATGGTATACTTTTATGCAAGGAAAAATTAATACCTTTTTATGATTCAATAAAATGGAACCGTTATAAGGGAATTACAATTATTAATGAAAAAGAATTTAATGGGATTGTGTATGTT
>LIUG01000069.1:31614-40087 GCA_001462245.1 Candidatus Fibrimonas termitidis | reverse complement strand
GAATGTTGTGGAGTGGAGGGTGGTGTAAAAAAATGAATATGAAAATGTGCTTTATGCAAATTTTGAAACTACAAAGGCTATATCCAAATATTTTGAACACTCTCGAAATTCTGGAAGATTATGAAGCGGATTTTTTTAAACACATTAACCATGCTAATGCACCCAAAGTCAAAATGATTTGGAATTCAATCCCCATCCATTTGGCAAAAGAGAAGAAGAAATTCATGTATAAAGAAATAAAAGAAGGTGCAAGAGCATATTCCTACGAAGATGCTATGAACTGGCTTTTTGACACAAAGCTGGTGCTGCCTCTTTCTCGCAATGCGGAAAGAGAAGCCTTTAAATTATACATGATGGATATCGGGCTTTTATGTGCGCAAGCCGGTTTAAGCATAAATACTTTTTTTGAGCCGAGCAATAGAATTTTAAGTGAATTCAAAGGGGCTTTGACGGAGCAGTTTGTATTGCAGGAATTAAAAGCAAATTGCGATTATCCGGTATTCTATTGGGCAAGCGATAGCGGTCAAGCAGAGGTGGATTTTCTTTTGCAATGCGAAAATGAACTTATTCCTTTGGAGGTAAAATCCGGAATTCAAACAAAAGCCAAAAGTTTGAATGTATATATGGAAAGATACAATCCCAGTTTAGCTATAAAATCCTCACTCAAAAACTACGGTAAAAGTGGAAATCTGCTCTCAATTCCTCTTTATTTGCTCGGTAATTTAAGGGAATATTTATTTTCGTGAAATAAGTTTGTGAACATCCTGCTCAACGGAACGCAGCTGATTTTAAACCCGGTTAAAAAAATTTGACATTCTCTCAAAAAAAATCTATATTATGTACATGACAGTGTACAATACCCGAAATACAGGAGTTTACGGTGCAGGCACAGCCTGGCACTCTTGAGCTATGTCATAACAATGTCATCAAAGTATATGTATACAAATTTACATTTTTATTACACATAAGCCCAGAATTTTCCCTAAATAAAGAGGTTCATCATGAACAAGCCTAAACAAGGTTTCAAAAACCTTTTTCCCATCCTCTTTATCCTTTTCATCGGGGGTATCGGGGTTCTGACAAATGTTATCCGTCTCTACAAAATGGTGCGATGAACAGATGTTTATTCAACAAAATGCAAAAATCCGTCAACAGTTGTTTGCTAAATTCACTTTTCCATATTTTTTTTCCTCTGAAATGCGTCTAAGTATATAGAAAACAAAAAAGGAGTTTCTATGAATGACATAATTCAAAGTAATCAAGTGGAAAATTTGATTATCACAATTCGCAACGAACGGGTCCTTTTGGACAGTGACGTAGCCATGCTGTATGGCGTGGGAACTAAAGAAATCAATCAGGCGGTTAAAAATAATCCCGATAAATTTCCTTATGGGTATGTTCTTACGGTAGATTTTGATGAATTAAAATCTCTAAGGTCAAAATTTTTGACCTTAGAGAAAGGCAAAGGAGAACACACCAAATATCCGCCCAAAGCCTTCACCGAAAAAGGGCTTTACATGCTTGCAACAATCCTCAAAGGAACCAAAGCCATCAAAACTACAATCGCAATAGTTGAAACTTTTGCGAAAATAAGGGAGTTGTCTCGCAATGTCAGTGAATTGGCGAAAAACCCCGGAAAAGAACGGCAAAACAGCCTAATGCAACAGAGTGGAGAAATAATTTCTGATGTCTTAGGAAATAGTTTGGAAATATCCGATACAGAAACGGATATTGAAATCAACTTGGCACTGCTAAAGTTCAAACATAAAATACGCAGAAAATCCTAAAAATCGGGGACATCGGGGTTCTGACAATGGCAAAAAAACACTATAGTGTTTCACAAAACATTATAGCGTTTTCTATATTTTACTTATGGAAAAAGATGCTATAGCTAAGTTAAGGGAAATTTTAGCGAGTTCCGGTTGGTCGCAGGAGCGGCTCGCTTATAATTTGGGAGTCAGCTTTTCCACTTTAAACAACTGGATAAACGGAAAAACGAAACCTCGCCTAAAAGCTGTAAAAGCAATAGATGATGCTTATTTAGATATAGTAGGGCGCACGGAAATAGATAGGAAATTTTTGGAAGTTGCGAAAAAAAAAGCCCTTGCGCAAAAAATTACCGTATGGGAGTTAGTAAAAAACACTCCGTTGCTAGACAAACTGACATTATTTTTAACCTACCACACAAATACCATAGAAGGCAGCACTCTTACCTTATCGGAGGTAAAGGAAGTGCTGGACGATGCAAACAAGGTTTTATCCAACAAAACTGCTAGAGAACAAATAGAAGCACGCAATCACAGAGCGGCTATGTTTTATCTGCTGGATGAATTGGCAAGCAAAGGCAAAGGCTTCAAATGGACGGAGCAAATTATTCTAAATATTCATTTGAGGCTTATGAATACTTTAATCAGCAATGCGGGTTCTTATCGCAATCACGGGGTGCGAATTATGGGAAGTGTGACTGTGCTCGCAAATCATGCAAGCATTAATCGCTTAATGAATGATTTTATAAACGATTTGAATGTTCCTGCAAAAGATATTATTGAAAATATCGCAAAATTGCACGCTCGTTTTGAACGGATTCACCCATTTAGCGATGGAAACGGAAGAACGGGGCGGCTTGTTATGTTCGTTCAGGCTTTGCAAAACGGCCTTATGCCTCCTTTGGTTGTTAAAGAACGCAAAAAAGCCTATTATAAATATCTGGAACTCGCCCAAACAGAATCTAACTGCGATTTGCTGTCACTTTTTATAGCGGAGAGCATGGTTACGGCTAGCACGGTCATTAACCACGGCTAGTGTAATATAGGTAGCTTCACACCGCAACAGGTGCTTTAATCGCCGGCCAAGGGTCGTAGCCTTCCAAAACAAAATCTTCCGGTTTAAACTCAAATAGGTTTTTCACGTTAGGATTGATTTTCATTTTGGGCAGTTGCTTAGGTGGCCTTGAAAGTTGCAACTGTGCTTGTTCAAAGTGGTTTTTATAAAGATGCAAATCTCCGAATGTGTGAACATATTCTCCCGGCTCATAGCCAAGCACTTGGCAGAGCATTAGAGTTAGCAAAGCATAGCTGGCAATATTGAACGGAACGCCTAAAAATATGTCTGCGGAACGCTGGTACAGTTGGCAACTCAATTTGTTGTTTGCCACGTAAAATTGAAAAAGGCAGTGGCATGGCGGCAAAGCCATTTGAGCAATTTCCCCGACATTCCACGCACACACCAAGTGGCGGCGGCTATCGGGATTGCTCTTCAAGGACTTCAGCAACTCGGAAATCTGGTCTATTTTTTCACCGCCCGGTGCAGCCCAGCTTCTCCACTGCGCTCCATACACAGGCCCCAATTCGCCGTTTTCATTTTGCCACTCGTCCCAAATACTGACGTTATGCTCATGCAAAAATTTGGTATTTGTATCGCCTCGCAAAAACCAAAGCAACTCCACTATAATGGATTTTAAATGGACTTTTTTAGTAGTCAAAAGCGGAAATCCTTTGTTTAAATCAAAACGGATTTGCCGCCCGAAAACGCTCCAAGTTCCGGTTCCGGTGCGGTCGCCTTTTTCTACGCCGCTATTTTTGACTTCTCTAAGCAAGTCCAGATAATTCTGCATATTCTGCTATTTCACTGCACCTGCGGAACCGAGCACATTTTTGTTTTTTTCCGCATACATTTTTTGAAGTTCATCACGTGCCGGGCCAAGGTATTTGCGTGGGTCAAACTCGCCGGGCTTTTCAGCAAATGTTTTGCGTATTGCAGCGGTCATGGCTAAACGCCCGTCCGAATCAATATTGATTTTGCAAACCGCAGATTTTGCCGCAGCACGGAGTTGTTCCTCCGGAATGCCGATTGCCGCTTCCATTTTACCGCCGTACTTATTGATTAAATCCACATACTGCTGTGGCACAGAAGACGAGCCGTGCAGAACAATCGGGAAGCCCGGAATGCGTTTTTCAATTTCTGCCAAAATATCCAGACGGATTTCGGGTTTCTGCCCGGGTTTAAATTTGAATGCGCCGTGCGAGGTGCCTATGGAAATAGCCAAGCTATCCACGCCGGTTTTTTTGACAAAATCTTCAACCTCTTCGGGGCGGGTGTAGGTGTGGCTCTCGGCAGAGACTTCGTCTTCAACGCCGGCCAGAACTCCAAGTTCACCCTCAACAGTCACATCATATTTGTGAGCATATTCCACTACCTTTTGGGTGAGGGCAACGTTTTCTTCATAAGAATGGTGCGAGCCGTCAATCATAACGGATGAAAAGCCGTAGTCCACGCAGCTTATACACAAATCAAGTGTATCGCCGTGGTCAAGGTGCAAAGCTATTGGAATTTCGCAACCCAGTTCTTTTGCAAACTGCACTGCGCCTTGAGCCATGTAGCGCAGGAGTGTTTGGTTGGCATATTTGCGGGCACCGCTGGAGACCTGCAAAATAACTGGGCTTTTGGTTTCCACACAGGCCTGTATTATAGCCTGCATTTGTTCCATATTGTTGAAATTGTATGCCGGAATGGCATAACCGCCTTTGATTGCCTCTGCGAACATGGCTCTGGTATTTACCAGTCCAAGCTCTTTGTATGATACAGCCATATTACCTCTGTGGAAAAGTGTTTAGAGGGAATATAGTAAACCATGATAAAATCACATTCACACCTTGAACCCGCTAACCGTTTGCTTCAAATCACCCGCAATTTTGCTCAAATCCGTGGCGGATTGATTGACCTGCGTTGCTCCCTGCGCAGACTCCTTCGCGACTTTGTTCATGCTTATAATATTCTGGCTAACATTATTTGCACCCTTTGCCGCTTCTCCCGCATTTCTTGAAACATCGTTTGCGCCTTTGGCTACCTCGCCAATTGCGCTGGCTACTCGCTTTGCTCCTGCATTCGCCTGTGCTACATTATTCGCAATTTCGTTGCTCGCCTTTGTTTGCTGTTCAACATGACCGGCTATTGCCTCCACACTGTGATTTATCTTGGCAATAATACCGCTCACATCGTTGATAACACGGATAGCATCCCCTGTGCCGTTTTGAATGCCTTCTATGCGAAGGGCAATATCGTCTGCGCTTTTGGCACTTTGGTTTGCAAGCTCCTTGATTTCACCCGCAACAACAGCAAAGCCTTTGCCGGCGTCGCCTGCGCTGGCAGCCTCAATGGTTGCGTTAAGGGCGAGCAGGTTGGTTTTATCAGCTATCTTTTTTATAACATCCGTCACCTGCCCTATTTCCTTTGCAGCCAAGCCCAGCTTGTTCATAACTTCGGTTGCGCCTTTGGATTTTTCCGTAGCTTCACCGGCAACACCCCGTGCTTCACCTGCATTGCTGGCTATTTGGTTGATGCTTGCGCTCATCTCTTCTATAGCGGCTGCGATAGTGCTCATGTTTGTGGACATTTGCTCTGCTGCGCCGGCCACTTCGTTTGCATTAACGCTGGCTTGTTCTGCGCCGGTTGCCATTGCATTTATGTTCACCGCCATCTGTTCCGCCGTGCTTGCCACGGTATTGCTTTGGCTAACGCTTTCTTCCGCGCCGCTGGCAAGTTGCCTGCTCACCGCAGCAAGTTCTTCGCTTGCACCGGCCAAGGTTTCGGAATTTGAGCGAAGATTTCTCATAATGTTTTGCAGATGCTCAAAAAATCCATCAAGGGCTTTAGCCATTATTCCCAACTCATCTTTTTGACCCAGCTCCGAACGTGCAGTCATATCGCCTTTTTCGCCCTTTTCTACGGTGGCAACCACATTTCTAAGCGGATTTATTATGCCGAAGGTCATGTAAATGCCGGCTAAAACGGAAATTATAAAGAGAGCGGTCAAAAGGATTATAGAAGTGTTTTGGGACTTTTCCACATATTCGGAATTTTCATCGCTAATAGTGCCGGCATACTCAATTTTTGCATTGACAAATTTTATGCTGGATTCCTGAAATGCATCCGAGAATACTCTCAGTCTGTTTGCCGCTTCGTGATAATTTGCCCAAAGAGCCTCTTTGTCGTTTAGATTTTTCTTAACGTTTTCGGCATAAAGGCTTACTCCGTCATTGTACTTTTTCACATTCTCCAAAACTTGGTCCAGCAAGACTAAATTATCTTGGTTCATTGTGTGCTTTCTTTGATAAGCGAGCAATCCCTCAATTTCTTTAGTCATGTCATCTGTTTCGTTGTCTATCTTATCCACTTCGGCAGCCGTTTCTGCAAGCGTCATTTCCCTCAAGCTGGTTCGCAGCCTTTGTATAACTCGAACTTGCTTTGTTATTTCTGCCAACGGCATTGTAGCGTTATCGCTTAAGTACGTGTACCTGTTGTCTATTTCGCTTAGACTAGACACCAAGTACGAGCCTATAGCCACAGCTACAAGTGCGATGAATACGTAACTGGCAATCAATTTTATGCCAACTTTGATGTTTTTCATAACATCCCCTCCTGTTTGAACTTTTGAATATAGAAAATGGTCCGGCCCGAAAAAAAAGTAATATAAGTTAAGATACTTGTTGATAGTTATGTACAAATATAGTTTCCGCCAATGATTTCTGCGGGGCTTTTATGTGTTGCGAGTGATTTAAATTTATCTGAGGAGCAAATGGGGTGACTGTGGATGTGGTTGAATATTTGTCTGAACCCTGATGCCCCCGATTTTTGGGATTTAGGGGATTTTTCATCGGGGGTATCGGGGTTCTGAAATTTCTAGATTATCTGCAAATGAAGATTTATTTGGATAATTGTTGCTATAATAGGCCGTTTGATGACCAAACGCAAATAAGGATATTTCTGGAGGCACAGGCTAAGCTTCATATTCAAAATTTGATTGTAAATAAAGAGATAGAATTAGTGTATTCCTATATGTCCGTTTTTGAGAATAATTATAATCCGAATAAAAAACATCTTAAAATAATTTCTGATTTTTTTCAAAATGCGAGCTGTTTTGTAAGCCATACGGAAATGCAGCAGGTGGAAAAAATAGCAGGAAGCATAGTGAAGCTGAATATTAAGAATAAAGATGCTTTGCATATTGCAAGTGCGATTTTATCCGGTTGCGAATATTTTGTCACGACTGATGATATAATTTTGAAAAGATGCAAAAGCGACAAAGTGATAGTATGTTCGCCTATAGAATTTCTAAATTTCCGAGAGGGAGAAAATGCGTAATACTTCTGTTATAGTTGAGGAAGGCGTTAATTGCCTGTTAGACAAGCTCGGTTCCGTGGAGACTGAGGTTTTTATTTCTTATTTTTTGCGGGAGCCGTTTGATTATACAAAATGGCGTCGGGACAATCTTTACGAAGACCTTTCTCTTTCCGAGCTTAATAATAAAGCCGCAGAGTTTTCAAGAGCTAATTGTCAGAACCTCGATACCCCCGATTAATAGGATTTTCCCGATAAAAAAAACGTCAAACCCACCATATTCGCACGTTGCACCACGTACCCCGACGTTGCACAATGCACCCCACCGTTCCGTAGAGACGGATAATTATCCGTCTCTACAACGTCGTTTCGCAACGACGTCGCGCAACGACATGGCAAACAAAAACGTTCGTGGCGAAATATGGCACACATCATGGCGAATGGGGCGACCGTGAAGGTCGCCCCTGCATCGTTGGTTGGGGGCGCATTATTGCCGTGCCGGGCGTAAATTGTGTTGTATGCAACATGAAATGGCAAAATCCCCTAAATCCTAAAAATCGGGGGTATCGGGGTTCTTTGGTTATTCCCCGCTTTGGCAAGGTTCGCACCGCTATGGTGCATTTTTCACGCAACGGACGGAAAACAAGCAATTCTTACCGCAGTAGTCGTCCCTGTATGCGATCTCGTAGTCGTAGACCATGACCCGGTAGTAGGCGATGAGGTTATCGTACCCGCCATCCGTGGAACTCCACCAGTAGCCGTTTTTGCCGGCAGCACCGAAAGGGCTACGGCCGTAGCCGCCCGGAAGAGCAGAAAAGCCGTACTCATCCGTTCCGTTGCCTGATCCATTCCAACCGCTTGTTGCTTTCAATTTAGTTCCCGCATTGGCACAATCTTCGGTGGCAGAGCAACTCGGATTGACGAATTGCATCAACGCACCCCATTCCGCATCGCTAGGCAAATGCCAACCAGAAGGGCAAACTGTCATAGCCGTTGACCAATCATACAAGCGACCATAGGTGACACAGTTGGCAGGATTGTCATCATAACAAGCAGAATTGCCCGTACCGGAGTTGTAATTCAAATTCGCCGCCATCCATGTTTTGCCGCCTATGACTATGGTTTTGTATGTTTGACCGCCGCAGGACATTGAGTTATCCGAAGCGGACGGATTGGGACAGCCTCCAGACGAGGACAAATCACCGCCGCTTGGCGAGGACTGCTCACCGCCATCATCAGACGAGCAGGAAGTGAGTGTCTGAACCCCGATGCCCCCGATTAAAAGGATAAAGAGGATGTGAAGTAGGGGCAAGGCGTGCCTTGCCCTGTTTGTTGATGTTGCCCTATTCATGAGATG